>NZ_JBEXYD010000006.1:0-223744 GCF_040630735.1 Kitasatospora sp. NPDC005748 | reverse complement strand
AGCTTCCTGGGCCCCTGCGGCTTCCGGTCCCCACGAATCTCGAAGTCCATCGCAACCCCTCAGCTGGGGTGTTGCAACGACCCTTAAAACCCAAGGGGCGGGAGGGGGGCTTTCCGGGCGTCAGATCGCGACGGCCTCGATGTTGGGCTCGGTGCCCTTGGCGTCGTCCTTCGCCGGCGAGCCGGCGCCGCGCAGCGGCACCTCGCGCAGGAACACCGCCGCGGCGATCGAGATCACCGCGGCCGCGGCGCCCCAGAGGAAGACGGTGTGCATGCCGTTGGCCACGGCGTGGTGGTACGCGTCCTGGACCGGGGCGGGCAGCGCCCGCAGCGCGGCCGGGCTCAGGGAGCTCGGGTCGCCCTTGCCACCGCCGTTGGCGGCCGCGTCGCCGAGCCGCTCCTTCATGGTCTCGGTCACCCGGTTGTTGAACAGGGCCCCGAACAGCGCCACGCCGAAGGAACCGCCGATGGTGCGGAACAGCGTGGCGGTGGAGCTGGCCACGCCCATGTCCTTGAGCTCCACGCTGTTCTGCGCGACCAGCATGGTGATCTGCATCAGGAAGCCCATGCCGGCGCCGAGCACCACCATGTAGCAGGCCGAGGCGAAGCTGCTGGTGTCGGTGGAGAGCATGGACAGCAGCAGCATGCCGCCGGTCATCACGATGGTGCCGATGATCGGGTAGATCCGGTACTTGCCGGTCTTGGTGACCGCCTGGCCGACCACCAGCGAGACGACCAGCATGCCGAACATCATCGGCATCAGCAGCAGGCCGGAGTTGGTCGCCGAGGCGCCCTGCACGGTCTGCTGGTAGAGCGGCAGGAAGACGGTCGAGCCGAACATCACGAAGCCGACGATGAAGCCGATCAGCGAGACCAGGGTGAAGTTCAGGTTCTTGAACAGGTCGAGCGGGAGCATCGGCTCCTCGACCCGCTGCTCGACGTAGCAGAAGGCGATCAGCGTGGCGGCGGCGAGCGCGCCCAGGCCCAGGATCTGCTTGGAGCCCCAGGCGTACTCCTGGCCGCCCCAGGTGGTGATCAGGGTGAGCGCGGTGATGCCGGTGGTGAGCAGGAGCGCGCCGACGTAGTCGATGCGGGCCTTGCTGCGGACCTTCGGCAGCTTCAGGGTGACCACGACGACGGCGAGCGCGATCACGCCGAGCGGCAGGTTGATGTAGAAGGTCCAGTGCCAGCTCAGGTGGTCGGTGATGAAGCCGCCGACCAGCGGGCCGCCGATGGTGGCGAGCGCCATCACCGCGGCGAACATGCCCTGGTACTTGCCGCGGTCACGCGGCGGGACCAGCGCGCCCATGATCGACATCACGCCGACCATCAGACCGCCGGCGCCCAGGCCCTGGAGGGCGCGGAAGCCGATCAGCTCGTTCATGTTCTGCGAGAGGCCGGACAGCGCCGAACCCACGAGGAAGATCACGATCGAGGTGAGGAAGATGCCCTTGCGGCCGTAGAGGTCGCCGAGCTTGCCCCAGATCGGGGTGGAGGCGGCGGTGGCCAGGGTGTAGGCGGTCACCACCCAGGACAGGTGCTCGGCGCCGCCGAGGTCGCCGACGATCGTCGGCATCGCGGTGCCGACGATCAGGTTGTCGAGCATGGCCAGCAGCATGGTGACCACCAGGCCGATCATGACCAGGCGGATCTCCCGGGGGGAGCGCGTCTGCTGCTCCTCGGGCGTCGTCGTTTCCGGTGCCGGGGTGGCGGCCTTGGGTTGTGACATGGGGTGGTGTCTCCCGGACTGGAGGCGGACGACCGATCTGGCCTGCGGAAGGCTTACTTACTTGTCGCCCGGCTAGTTTGTGGACCGTCGGCACGGTAAGTTGTGCACTAGCCGGTCGTCAAGCCAGTTTCCAGGTCGACCACCGGAACGGGGAGAATGAGTTCGGACGGGCAGGCGTCGACCGGCGCCGGCCGAACGCAGCCACAGCAGTCACCGACGCAGTCAACGAGGCAGGCCATGGGTACGACGCACAGCCCCCGCAGCGACACCCGGGCCCGTATCGTCGCGGTCGCACTGGAGCTCTTCTCCGAACAGGGGTACGAGCAGACCTCGCTCCGCGAGATCGCCGACCGCCTGGGCGTCACCAAGGCCGCGCTCTACTACCACTTCAAGACCAAGGACGACATCGTCCACGGCATCGTGCAGAGCATGGCCGCGCCGATCGACGACACCATCGCCTGGGGCCGCGAGCAGGAGTGGACGCCCGCGCTGCGCGACGAGCTGATCCGCCGGTTCGCGGCGGGCATGTCGGAGCGGGCCCCGCTGCTGCGCTTCTTCCACGAGAACCAGCCCGCGCTGCGCGACTCGCCCGCCGGGGTGGAGTTCAAGGACCGCATGATCGCGATGGTCCGGCTGGTGCACGGCCCGGAGGCCACCTTCGAGGACCGGCTGCGCGCCGCGATGTCGCTGTTCACCATCAACTCGGCCCTGTTCCTGATCAAGCAGGACGCCGCCGAGTGCCAGGAGCCCGGGCACGTCCCGGAGCACGCCGTACCGGTGGCCACCGTGGAGGAGGCGATGGCGGCCGCGCAGCGGGTCGCGCTGGAGATCGGCGCCCTGATCAGCCCCCCGGTCCGGGTCTGAGCGGCCCGGCGCCCGCCCACGAACGCCCGAGGGGCGGACCGGTCGCGTGGACCGGTCCGCCCCTCGTCGTGTGCCGCGGCCTCAGAAGCCGGTGACCCCGTGCCCGGAGAGGTAGGCGATCGGGTTGACCACCGCGCCGTAGTGGTTGCTGGAGCGGATCTCGAAGTGCAGGTGGGGCCCGGTCGAGTTGCCGGTGTTCCCGGAGCGGCCGATCTGCTCGGCGGCCGAGACCCGGTCGCCCGCCGACACCGAGATCGACGACATGTGCGCGTACTGCGCGTACCGCCCGTCGGCCAGCCGCAGCACGACCTCCTTGCCGTAGGCGCCGTCCCAGCCGGCCGACACGACGGTGGCGTTGCCGACCGCCAGCAGCGCGGTGCCCGGGGACACCGCGAAGTCCACGCCGGTGTGGTAGCCGGCCGCGTACTCGGGGTTGGCCACGCCGTACGGGTTGCTGGTCGGCGCGCCCGGCACCGGCGCGGACCACTCGGGCGCGGGGGCCGGGGCGGGTGCGGGTGCGGGGGCCGGAGCGGGAGCCGGGGCGGGCTCGGCGGCCGGAGCCTGGTCGGTGGACGGCGCGGCCGGGGCGGCCGGGGCGGCCGGGGCGGGCGGCTCCGGGGGCAGCAGGTTGGCGGCGACCGCCACGTACTCCTGCGCCGAGCCGTGCTCGTGCGGCAG
Organism: Kitasatospora sp. NPDC005748; assembly: GCF_040630735.1. Lineage (NCBI taxonomy): Bacteria > Bacillati > Actinomycetota > Actinomycetes > Kitasatosporales > Streptomycetaceae > Kitasatospora > Kitasatospora sp. NPDC005748. The sequence goes on along the minus strand of NZ_JBEXYD010000006.1, from coordinate 220,474 downwards.
CTTGTAGGCGCTCGGGCCGGCGACCTGCACCGGCGTGGGGGCGGGCACCGCGGCGGGCGAGGAGGTGAAGGCGGAGCTGCCGGGGGTGGTGGGTACGACCGTCTGCGCCGAGGCGCTGCCGGGGGCGGCGACCAGCAGGGCGCCGGACAGTATCACCGCGCTCGCGCCGATCGCGGTGACGGTGCGGTGCCGGTCGGCCCGCAGCGGGCCCCCGGGGAGCACGTGGCGGGGCGCGGTGAGCGTGCGGAGCGGGGCGGCGTGGGTGCGGACGGCCTGGCCGAGCCGGGGCTGCCAGGCGGCCGCCCGGTTCGCCGCGTCGGCGGCGAGGCGGCGCAGGGCCGGCCCCATGGGCGGGACGGAAGACATCGGTAGCTCGACCTCACGGACGTACGGGGACAGCGCAACGAGCCCGTTCGGGCGTGCTGAGCAGGGACCACTCAGGTGTAACCGTCACCGAGCGGACTCCCAAACGGTGTGACGTACTACGGCGTGTAGTCACCGTCCGGCCGGAGATTCAAGCCGACGGAGTAACGATCATGTGATCCGACAGTAGGGTCACGGCCCGCGTCTCCCGGGGCCCCGCCGCGTCGCGCTACTACCGCCGCTCGTACCACGGGGGGTGCTTGTGACCAGTGCCACCCGGCGCCGGGCTCCGGCCGGGCCCGCGGCGCCCGTGGTGTCCGCACCGCTGACCCCGCGCCGTCCCTGCGGGACCATCGACGCATGTATCCCAACAGGAGCGAAGAGACCGAAGCCGACCGCGGGCCCGGCGTCCAGGAGCGCCGGTACACCGCGCTGCGCGGCTGCGAGCGGCTGCTCTCCGGCACCCGGCCGCGAAGCCTGCGCGAGCGGCTCGCCGCCCTGGCCGAGGAGGGCGAGGGCGCCTACGACCTGGACCGGCGGCCGGACATGTACGGCGACGGCGTGGTGCGGGCCCTGGAGAACCGGGTCGCCGAGCTGCTCGGCACCGAGGACGCCGCGTTCTTCCCCACCGGCACGATGGCCCAGCAGGTCGCGCTGCGGATCCACGCCGAGGCCGCCGCGCTGCCGACCGTGGCCACCCACCCGCTCGGGCACACCGAACTGCACGAGCGGCACGCGCTGGGGCGGCTCAGCGGTCTGCGCAGCGTCTGGCCCACGGTCGCGCCGCGGCTCCCCACCGTGGCCGAGCTGCGGGCCTTCGACGAGCCGTACGCGGCGATGATCCTGGAGCTGCCGCTGCGCGAGGCCGGGTTCGTCCTGCCGTCCTGGGCGGACCTGCTGGCCGTGGCCGCGGTGGTCCGGGAGGAGCACGGCGCCGCGCTGCACCTGGACGGGGCCCGGATCTGGGAGTCGGTGGTGCACTTCGACCGCCCGCTGCCGGAGATCGCCGCCCAGGCCGACTCGGTCTACGTCTCCTTCTACAAGACGCTCGGCGGGATCAGCGGCGCGGCGCTGGCCGGCCGGGCCCGCTTCGTGCGGACCGCCAAGGCCTGGCGGCACCGCTACGGCGGCCAGCTGTTCCAGCAGTGGCCGGCGGCGCTCGCCGCGCTGGCCGGCCTGGACCGCGAACTGCCGCGCCTGGGGCAGTACGTCGCGCACGCCGGGACGGTCGCGGCGGCGCTCGCCGAGGGGTTCGCGGGCGTTCCGGGCGCCCGGGTCCACCCGGCCCCGCCGCACACCCACCAGTTCCAGCTCTGGCTTCCCTACCCCCCGCAGGAGCTGGACCTCGCGGGACTCCGGCTGGCGGAGGAGTCGGGGACGGCCCTGTTCGGCGGCTGGCGCGAGCAGGGCCTGCCGGGGCTGTCGATGACGGAGGTCACGGTGGCCGCGGACGCGCTGGAGTGGACCGGCAAGGACGTCACCGAGGCGGTGGACGCTTTCCTCGCCCTGCTGCCGGACCGGTAGGTCCGACCGGAAGTGCCGCGCGGACCCCGCCGGACGGGCGGACTCCGGCGGCCGCGCGGACCTCTCGCGGACAAGCGTCCGGCCCGCCCCCGCAGCTGCGGGGACGGGCCGGACCGGTGAATCAGTGCCTGGTCAGAGGCTGATCGTCACTGCTCGTTTCGATCAGTTGTCGACCGGGCGGACGCGGATCCAGGTCTCGAGGTAGTTCGAGGACTCGTTCTCGACCTCGATGCTGGTGCCGGTCTTCGGGACGATGACGCTGCTGTACGGGTTGTCCTTCGACCAGTACGACTTGAGGTCGCTGAACTCGTCGACGCCCTTGGCCTTCGGGACGACCGTCTCGACGCCGCTCTTGTGCAGGGTCAGGCTGTCGACCTTGCGCGAGCCGAAGGTCGAGTCGTAGCCCTGGATGCGCGGGCGCATCAGGGTGCCGTCGGTCCACTTGATCGGGGTCGGGTGCGAGTCGACCGGGAGGATCAGGCCGGAACCCGGGTGGTTGGTGACGTTGTTGTCGCTCTGGGAGGTGTCCCACAGCCAGATCAGCAGACCGGCCTGGTAGGGGTAGTGCTCCACCCAGTTCGGCTTGGTGTTGGAGAAGCCGAAGTTGTACGGGCCGGTCTTCAGGGTCCGGTCGTACGAGATGTGCTGGCGGTTCTCGGCGATGTAGTACTGCGCGTAGTCGTTCGAGAACTTGCCGGTGATGCGGGAGAAGCCGTTGGCCGTCCAGCCGTTGTCGCCGTTCTCGGCACCGTCGGTGAAGACGGTGGCGCCGTTGGCGGCGATGGCGATGTCGTCCAGGGCCAGGCCCTTGAGGTGCAGACCGCCGTCGGTGGTGTAGTGGAAGCGGACCTTGACGGCCTTGCCCGCGTAGGCGTCGAGCGAGAACGACAGGTCGCCCCACTTGTTGCCCGAGTTGCCGGTCAGGCCGGCCTTGTCGGCGGCGTTCTTCGGGATCGCGACCCCGTTGAAGGTGCCGTCCAGGGCGGTCCAGTTGGCGCCACCGTCGGTGGAGACCTCGGCGTAGCCGTAGTCGAAGTCCTGCTCGATGTCGTACCAGGCCTTGGCCGTCAGCGCGGCGCTGGTCTTGCCGGTCAGGTCGACGTCACGGGCCAGCGACACGTTGAGGTCGTCGGCGCTGCCGCTCCACCACTCGTTGGCACCCGCGAACGGGGTGTTGATCTCGGTGGTGACGGTCTTCTTCGGCAGGTCGACGACCAGGGCCTGCGGCAGGTTCGAGTTGTACTCGACCGGGCCGATGTGGTGGGTCGTCTCGGTGCCGGCCTTGGCCTTGTCGTACTTCAGCCAGCCGAGCTGGAGCTTGCTCCAGGCGTCGAGGTCGTTCGGCATGTCGCCGATCGAGTTCTTGCCCTCGCCGAGCCAGGAGCCGGAGGACATCAGCGACCAGAAGCCGACCGAGTTGTCGATCCCGCTGCCCGAGGTGTCGTACAGGTCCGGCAGGCCGAGGTCGTGGCCGTACTCGTGGGCGAAGACACCGAGGCCGCCGTTCTCCGGCTGCATGGTGTAGTCACCGATCCAGATGCCGGTGGAGCCGACCGGGGTGCCGCCGAGCAGGTTGTTGGCGGGGCCGGTGGAGCCGGCCTGGGTGCCGTAGACGTACGAGCGGTGGGCCCACAGCGCGTTGTCGCCCTGCTTGCCGCCGCCCGCCGACTGGTCCTCACCGGCGTGCACGATCTGGAAGTGGTCGATGTAACCGTCGGGCTCGTTGAAGTTGCCGTCGTGGTCGAAGTCGTACCGGTCCCACTGGTCGTACTGCGCGATGGTGGCCTTGATCTGAGCGTCCGTCTGGCCCTTGGCCTTCTGGTCGGCGACCCAGGCGTTGATGCCGTCGCGGATCAGGTCCTGCGCGTTGTTGCAGACGTGCTGGCCGCAGTAGTCCGAGCCGTAACGGGCCTCGTTCCACGGGACCTTCACCCAGTCGGTGACCTGGCCGTCGACGGAGTAGCGGCCCGAGGACTGCTTCTCGTAGAAGGTCTTCAGCGAGTCCTGGGTCTTGCTGAAGTACATGTCCTGGTAGTGCTGCTGGTTGTAGTCAGCCTGCCAGAGCGTCGAGTTGTTGGTCGCCGCGTCGGGCTTCTCGATCTGGTTGTGCTGCGGACCGGGGTCCCCACCGAACTTGATCTTGCCGTCCGGGGTCTTCGTGGTGTTGTCCACCTGGTCGCTGAAGTCGACCAGGATGGTGAAGATCTTGTCCGTGCGCTCGCGGGCGAGCTCGACGTACTTGTCCTTGCCCAGCTTGATGCTGGAGCTGCCGCCGTGCTCCTCGACCTTCGCGGTGCCGGCGAGCAGCTGCTCGGTGGCGGCCTTCTGCTCGGCCTCGACCTTCTCGGTCAGCGGGCCCGGCAGGTTGTGGTCCGTCTTGACCGACTGAACGGCGTCAGCGGGGTCCTTCGGCGTGGGCGCCGAGCCGGCCGCGAGGGCCGTGCTCGGGAACAGACCCGCGCCCAGAGCGGCTATGACCGCCCCGGCCGTGGCGGCCGCGGCGGCTTTCCTGGTCATCTTCAACGTTGTGACGTCCTCCCCAAACCGGTCCGGCTCTTGGCCTTCCGGTAAACCAATGAAAGACAGGTGGACGACATTTGATCCAAGCGTGGACGGAAAAGATAGACCTTGACCGTTACATGGCCACACCGCTATGCTCCGCGACTCGCTATCAACTGACGATCCGTCAACAACATTGGCATTAAAGATGCGTGCTTACTGGGTCGCACTCGCACCACCGCCCGACCAGGCCTCCCACCTGCGAGCCCGTGGGGTGGATCACAGTTTTCGTAACGGCACGTAAACGGACTGAGCCCCCGGCGCGAACGCCGGGGGCTCAGACGGTGTGCTGTTATCTGTTAACTGTTACTACTTCGTCAGGTCCGGACCGGACGAGGCAACGGCCGCCGGAGTGTCCGCGACCGCGGACTTCTCCTCGCCGCGGAAGGTGAACTTCGCTTCCTTGCCCTCGCCCTCGACACCGACGACCACGATGTGACCGGCTCGCAGCTCGCCGAAGAGGATCTTCTCGGAGAGGTGGTCCTCGATCTCGCGCTGGATGGTGCGGCGCAGCGGGCGGGCACCGAGCAGCGGGTCGTAGCCGCGCTTGGCGAGCAGCTTCTTGGCCTCGATGCTGAGCTCCAGGCCCATGTCGCGGTCCCGCAGCCGGCCGTCCACCTTGTCGATCATCAGGTCGACGATCTGGATGATGTCTTCCTCGGACAGCTGGTGGAAGACCACGATGTCGTCGACGCGGTTCAGGAACTCGGGGCGGAAGTGCTGCTTGAGCTCCTCGCCGACCTTCGCCTTCATCCGCTCGTACCCGGTGGTGGAGTCGCCCGTGGCCGCGAAGCCCAGGTTGAACCCCTTGGAGATGTCCCGGGTGCCGAGGTTGGTCGTCATGATGATGACGGTGTTCTTGAAGTCGACCACGCGGCCCTGGGAGTCGGTCAGGCGACCGTCCTCCAGGATCTGCAGCAGCGAGTTGAAGATGTCCGGGTGGGCCTTCTCGACCTCGTCGAAGAGGACGACGGAGAACGGCTTGCGGCGGACCTTCTCGGTCAGCTGGCCGCCCTCCTCGTAGCCCACGTAGCCGGGGGGCGAACCGAAGAGCCGGGAGACGGTGTGCTTCTCCGAGAACTCGGACATGTCGAGCGAGATCAGCGCGTCCTCGTCGCCGAAGAGGAACTCGGCGAGCGTCTTGGACAGCTCGGTCTTACCGACACCGGACGGGCCGGCGAAGATGAACGAGCCGCCGGGGCGCTTCGGGTCCTTGAGGCCCGCACGGGTGCGCCGGATGGCCTGGGAGAGCGCCTTGATGGCGTCCTTCTGGCCGATGACGCGCTTGTGCAGCTCGTCCTCCATGCGCAGCAGCCGGGAGGACTCCTCCTCGGTCAGCTTGAAGACCGGGATGCCGGTGGCGGTGGCCAGGACCTCGGCGATGAGTTCCTCGTCCACCTCCGCGACGACGTCCATGTCGCCGGCCTTCCACTCCTTCTCGCGCTTGGCCTTGGCCTGCAGGAGCTGCTTCTCGTCGTCGCGCAGGGACGCGGCCTTCTCGAAGTCCTGCGCGTCGATCGCGCTCTCCTTCTCGCGGCGCACGTCGGCGATCTTCTCGTCGAACTCGCGCAGGTCCGGCGGCGCGGTCATCCGGCGGATGCGCATCCGGGAGCCGGCCTCGTCGATCAGGTCGATCGCCTTGTCCGGCAGGAAGCGGTCCGAGATGTAGCGGTCGGCCAGGGTGGCGGCGGCGACCAGGGCGGCGTCCGTGATGGAGACCCGGTGGTGGGCCTCGTAGCGGTCGCGCAGGCCCTTGAGGATCTCGATGGTGTGCGGCAGCGACGGCTCGGCGACCTGGATCGGCTGGAAGCGGCGCTCCAGCGCGGCGTCCTTCTCCAGGTGCTTGCGGTACTCGTCGAGCGTGGTGGCACCGATGGTCTGCAGCTCACCACGGGCCAGCATCGGCTTGAGGATGCTGGCGGCGTCGATGGCGCCCTCGGCGGCGCCAGCGCCGACCAGGGTGTGCAGCTCGTCGATGAACAGGATGATGTCGCCGCGGGTGCGGATCTCCTTGAGGACCTTCTTCAGGCGCTCCTCGAAGTCACCGCGGTAGCGCGAGCCGGCCACCAGGGCGCCCAGGTCCAGCGTGTAGAGCTGCTTGTCCTTGAGCGTCTCCGGGACCTCGCCCTTGACGATCGCCTGGGCCAGGCCCTCGACCACGGCCGTCTTGCCGACGCCGGGCTCACCGATCAGCACGGGGTTGTTCTTGGTGCGGCGGGACAGCACCTGCATGACCCGCTCGATCTCCTTCTCGCGCCCGATCACCGGGTCGAGCTTGGCCTCGCGGGCGGCCTGGGTCAGGTTGCGGCCGAACTGGTCGAGGACCAGCGAGGTCGACGGGGTGCCCTCGGCGGGCCCGCCGGCCGTGGCCGACTCCTTGCCGCCGCCGGTCTGGTACCCGGAGAGCAGCTGGATGACCTGCTGGCGCACCCGGTTGAGGTCGGCGCCGAGCTTCACCAGGACCTGGGCGGCGACGCCCTCGCCCTCGCGGATCAGGCCGAGCAGGATGTGCTCGGTGCCGATGTAGTTGTGGCCGAGCTGCAGGGCCTCCCGGAGCGACAGCTCCAGGACCTTCTTCGCCCGGGGGGTGAAGGGAATGTGACCGGACGGGGCCTGCTGGCCCTGGCCGATGATCTCCTCGACCTGCTGGCGAACGGCCTCAAGAGAAATCCCGAGGCTCTCCAGGGCCTTAGCGGCGACACCCTCACCCTCGTGGATCAGACCCAGGAGGATGTGCTCGGTGCCGATGTAGTTGTGGTTGAGCATCCGGGCTTCTTCCTGAGCCAGGACGACAACCCGCCGCGCGCGGTCGGTGAACCTCTCGAACATCGTTTATCGCTCCTCAGAGCGGTCGGGCAGTTCGGGGTCGGTCCCCGCCCTGTCCTTCCGCATGCTAGTCCCGCTCAGCGGCGCGGCCCACGGATTCACTCCCCGGTACGGGAGCGAGATGCTGCGCGACCAGCCGACACCAATCCCAACCTGATGCTGGGAGACGGTGTTCCCACAGGTGGGCCGGATGCACCAGATACCGCTACGCCATCGGCGAACAACACCGGCCCCGGCGGATCCGGAGGGTCTCCGGCGGGTCGCACGTACTGCCCCGGACGGTGCGCGGGGCGCCGTCCACCTGCATTCATACCCGGTATTGGGATGGTTCTCGCGCAGTTTCCGCGGTGGCGGTGTTCGCCTGGCGAGAAGTCGGCCGGCGGTGACGGCGGGTCAGCTCCGGCCCTCGGGGTCGGTAGGCCATCCCGGTGGTGTCGGCGTTACCGCTTCGCCCCTACAGCGTTGCACAGCTCGTGATTGTTCCGCCGCCCGATCCGGTGCTGCCCGGGCGGGTGCCCGAAGGGGCGCCCGTGCCCCGGTCCGCTGGCATGCCCGCGGAGCCGGGCGGACGGCCCGGATCGGCCGGGCGGGCCGGGCGGGCACGCGCCGCAGGGCGCGGAGAAAGTTCCTCCGCGCCCCGCGCATGTGCCAGGTGCGCCTCCGGTGACCACCGGGGCCCCGCATCCGCTCCGGCGGTCCGGCGCTGCCGGGATCAGGCCGCGTTGGCCTTGTCGTAGGCCTCGCGGACGGTGCTCGGCACCCGGCCGCGGTCGTTGACCTCCAGGCCCTGCTCCTTGGCCCACGCGCGGACCTTCGCGGTGTCCGGCGCGCTGCCGGACGGGCGCGGAGCCGCGCCGCGGCCCGGGCGCCGGGCGCCGGCGAGCCGGCCGCTCTGCTTGCGGCCCTTCTCCACGTACGGCGCCAGCAGACCGCGCAGCTTGTCCGCGTTGGCGCTCTTCAGATCGATCTCGTAGGCAACGCCGTCGAGCGCGAACGTCACCGTCTCGTCCGCCGAACCGCCGTCGAGATCGTCTTCAAGAATGACCTGCACCCTCTGTGCCACGGGCTTCCCTTTCCGCTAAACGACCCATTGCCTAAGGAAAGGAAAGCGCCTTTCTCCGGAAAACACAAACCCCTGCCCGGGTCGGGAGCCGCTCACAGGTGCAGCAGCATGCGCGAGTTGCCCAGTGTGTTGGGCTTCACCCGCTCCAGGTCGAGGAACTCGGCGACACCTTCATCGTACGAGCGGAGAAGTTCTTCATAGACATCCGTAGCGATCGCCGCCGGGTCTGTCGTACCATCATCGGTTTCCTGGACCTCGCCGATCTCGACGAAACCGTGTTTCGCGAAGAAGGGCACCTCGAACGTCAAGCAGAAAATCCGACGGACGCCGAGCCACCGCGCGGTCTGCAGCAGCTTCTCCAGCAGCAGGTGGCCGACCCCGTGGCCGCGGCAGGACGGGTCGACCGCGAGGGTGCGCACCTCGGCGAGGTCCTCCCACATGACGTGCAGCGCGCCGCAGGCCACGACCGCCCCGGTGTCGTCGCGTTCGGCGACCCAGAACTCCTGCACGGATTCGAACAGGGTGACGGTGGGCTTGTCGAGCAGAATGCCGTCACGGGAGTAGGCGTCGATGAGCCCGCGCACTGCCCGCACGTCCGTGGTCCGCGCCCGGCGGATGGTGACCTCCATGGCGGGACGTTATCGTGCCGGCGCCGGTCCGGTCCCCCCGGTATCCGGCCCGGACTCCGCGGAATCCGGCCCGGCCGGATCGGTCGGGAACAGAGCGGCCACCCGCAACGCGTCGCGCAGCGCCTCCCGTTGCTCGGGCGACATGAGGCCGAAGAAGTGCACCAGGGCGGCCGCGGGATTGTCGCTGGTGGCCCAGGCGTCGTTCATCAGAGCCGCCGTGTAGGCCTCGCGGGACGAGACCGGTTCATATCGATAGGCCCGCCCGGCGCGGTCCCGGCGCAGCCAGCCCTTTCTGTGGAGCTTGTCCAGGACGGTCATCACGGTGGTGTACGCGATTTCCCGTTCCGACCGCAGATCCAGCAGAACCTCGCGAACCGTGACCGGTCGGTTCCACCGCCACACCCGGGTCATGATGGCGTTCTCAAGTTCGCCGAGTTGCCGGACCATAGTGCGGCCAGGATAGGGAGTGAATGGGGCAAATCTTGTGAAGTGCGGCAAACCGGCGCGCCGCCACCCCGGGAATCGGGAATGGCGGCGCGCCGGTGCTCGCGGGCGGGGACGGGGTCAGTCGACCGCGTCCTCCTTGGCCTTCTGGGCCCCGCCCTGGCTGCGGATGATGGCCCGCACCAGGAAGCCGAAGCCGATCGCCATGACCAGCGGCGGGACGATCGCGCTGACGTAGTCCATCAGGTCACTCCTCCTCGGTCCTGTCCGCCGCCGCGGTGGCGGCGGACGCCTTGGGCTCCGGCTTCACGAGCGGGAAGAGCACGGTCTCCCGGATGTTCTTGCCGGTGAGCAGCATGATCAGGCGGTCCACCCCGAGGCCGAGGCCGCCGGTGGGCGGCATCGCGTACTCCAGGGCCCGCAGGAAGTCCTCGTCGACCTGCATCGCCTCGACGTCGCCGCCGGCGGCCAGCAGGGACTGCGCGGTCAGCCGGGCGCGCTGCTCGACCGGGTCGACCAGCTCGGAGTATGCGGTGCCGATCTCGGTGCCGAAGATCACCAGGTCCCACTTCTCGGCCACGCCCGCGACCGAGCGGTGCTGGCGGGTCAGCGGCGAGACCTCGGTCGGGTAGTCCTTGATGAAGGTCGGCGCGACGGCGTTCTCCTCCAGCAGGCGCTCGACCATCTCCAGCACGATCTGGCCGTGGCCCCAGTCCTTCTCGAACGGGATGCCGTGCGCGGCGGCCAGCTCGCGCAGCTCCTCGACGCCGGTCTCCGGGGTCACCTCGGTGCCCAGGTGCGCCGAGATGCCGGGGTACACGCTGACCTCCGCCCACGGCTCGGCCAGGTCGATCTCGTGCTCCACGCCGTGCGGGTCGAGGCCGCGGATCACCGTGGTGCCCAGCGCGTCCCGGGCGGCGTTGATGATCGTCGCCCGGATCAGCTCGGCCTGGGTGTCGTAGTCGCCGTAGGCCTCGTAGGACTCCAGCGAGGTGAACTCCGGGTTGTGGGTGGAGTCCGCGCCCTCGTTGCGGAAGTTGCGGTTGATCTCGAAGACCTTCTCCGCGCCGCCGACCACCAGCCGCTTGAGGTACAGCTCGGGGGCGATGCGCATGAACAGGTCGATGTCGTACGCGTTGATGTGGGTCTTGAACGGACGCGCGTTGGCGCCGCCGTGCACCGGCTGCAGCATCGGGGTCTCGACCTCGATGTAGCCGCGCTCCTCGTAGGTGCGGCGGATCGAGCGGACCACCTTGCTGCGCAGGTGCAGGATCTCGCGGGCCTCGGGGTTGACGATCAGGTCGACGTACCGCTGGCGGACCCGGGCCTCCGGGTCGGTCAGGCCCTTGTGCTTGTCCGGCAGCGGGCGCAGGCACTTGGCGGTGAGCGCCCAGGCGTCCACCATGACCGACAGCTCGCCGCGGCGGGAGGTGATCACCTCACCCTCGACGCCGACCTGGTCGCCGAGGTCGATGTCGGACTTCCAGGCCGCCAGCCGCTCCTCGCCCAGCTTGTCCAGGGAGAACATCACCTGGAGGTCGCCGCTGCCGTCGCGCAGGGTGGCGAAGCAGAGCTTGCCGCCGGTGCGGGAGAGGATCACCCGGCCGGTGATGCCGACCCGCTCGCCGGTCGCCGTGTCCGGCGCCAGGTCCGGGTGCTTGGCCCGGAGGTCGGCGATGGTGCTGGTCCGGGGGAAGCCGACCGGGTACGGGTCGACGCCGGCCGCCCGGAGCCGGTCCAGCTTCTCGCGCCGGACGCGCATCTGCTCGGGGAGGTCGTCGGTCGCGGGGATGGGGCTCTGATCGCTCACCCCCCCAGGGTAGCCAGCCCCGGACCGCCGCTCCGCCACGGGTTGGCCGTGCCGCTCGCGGCGTCGGCCGCACGCCGGAGGGGGAGACCGCCGGTGCGGTCTCCCCCTCCGGGGGCGGGGCGGTCAGCCGGTGCCGGTGGCCAGCTCCAGCTCCTCGTCGGGAGTGGCGGGCGGGGCGGGCCGGGCCGGCGGCCGGGGGCGACGGCCGAAGAGCTCGGCGGGGGTCGGCATCCGGTGCGGACGGGGCTGGGGGGCGTCGGGCTGCTCTGCGCCGGGCTCGGTGCTGCTCATCGGGATCCGTCCTCCAACAGGGGTGGGGAGACTGCTCGGGGGTGCGGCGGGGCTCGGTACGGCGACGAGGTGGCGCTGGCCGGTGGTGAGGGCGAGCCGCTCGCGGACGGCCGCCTCGGCCAGTGCGTGGCAGCGCCCGGCCAGCCGCGAGCGGCGGGCCCGCTCGGTCTGGCCGCACGGCTGACGGGTCAGCCCGCGCAGCGCGGTGAGGTCCTCGGGCGCGGGGAGGTAGCCGTCGGCCACCGCCTCCTCCAGGCGTTCCAGGTAGCCGGCGGCGCTGCCGGGCAGCGCCGCCCGGTAGCGGCCGAGGTCGGCGAGCAGGAAGGCGCGCAGCCGGCCGCCCTCCTGGACGGCTTCGTCGATCGCCTCGGTCAGGCGCAGGGCGTCCTGGACGTCCTCCGCCCACAGCTCGGCGCCCGCGCCGGCGAACGGCAGCCGGTCGGAGACCTGGAAGTGGACGGGGACGGCGGGGTGCAGGGCTTGGGCGAGGGCGCGGCGCAGCACGCGGACTTCGTCGGCGCTGAAGGCCATGCCGCCGCGCGATCCGTGTGGCGTAGGCATGGGCTGACACTACGTGAGGAATATCCGATTTGTCGGTAACGTCGCGCCGATCCCCCACGTTTGGCCCGGTGAATGTCCGGTGGACGAACGACCGCCCGTTCAGCGCCGCAGGGCCTCGGCGGGCTGGATCCGGGCCGCGCGCCAGGCCGGGTAGGCACCGGCCAGCAGCCCGGTGGCCAGCCCGGCGACCGGGGCGGCGGCCACCGTCGCCGGGGACACCACCGGGGTCCAGTCCCGGGCCAGCGCCACGCCGAGCACCGTCAGCACCCCCAGCGAGCTGCCGACCAGGCCGCCCAGCAGCCCCAGCGAGCCGGACTCGCAGAGGAACTGGCCGGTGATGTGCCGGCCGCGGGCGCCCAGCGCGCGGCGCAGCCCGATCTCACCGGTCCGCTCCAGCACCGCGACCAGGGTGGTGTTGGCGATCCCGACGGCCCCGATCACCAGGCAGATCCCGGCGAGCAGCAGGAAGAGCCGGTCGAGGTCGGAGGTGACGCCCGAGCGCAGGGTGCGCGGGTCCGGGGGCGGCGTCACGGTGAAGTTCTGCGGGTGGGCCGGGTCCAGCGCCAGCGCGGCCTCGTCGGCGATCTGCCGGGCGGCGCCGATCCTGGTGGCGACGAGCATCTTCGCGCGGTCCCCGGTGGGGCCGCCCCAGAGCCGGGTGGCGGCCCCGCGCGGCACGACCACCGAGAGCAGCAGGTCGGGCCGGCGCCGGACGTCGTCGACGATGCCGATGACGGTGAACGGCCGGCCGGCCAGGAACACCGCGGGCTGGGTGTCGAGCGTGCCGATCCCGAGCCGGGCGGCCAGGGCGGAGCCGAGCACCGCGACCTGCCGCCCGGTGGTGTCGTGCCAGGCGTCGAAGGTGCGGCCCTCGGCCAGGTGCGGCTCGGCCGCCGTGAGGACGCCGGCCGAGGCCGCGATCACGGTCGCCTGCTCGCCGCCGGAGGGCCGGCCCACCGGCGCGGCCCGGACCGACCCGGCGGGCAGCTGGACCGGCCAGTAGACGCCGGCCGCCTCGACCCCGTTCAGCCGCTGGATCCGGGCGTCGGCGTCGGCGGGGAAGGAGAGCGGGGTGAGGTCCGGTCGCGGGCCGCCGGTGTCCTCGACGCTCACCTCGGTCGCGGTGAGCACGCTGAAACGGGAGTCGATCCGGGCCGAGGCGGTGGCCGTCAGCCCGAGCACGGCGACGAAGGCGCCGACCCCGAGGACGGTGCCGAGCGCGGTCAGCGCCGAGCGGGCGGGCCGCTGGAGCACGCCGGCGAGGGCCTCGGCGAGCAGGTCCCGCGGAAGCAGCCGGGTGGGCTCGACGGGGCGGGGGCGGCCGCGCCGCCTCATCCGGCGCCCACCTCCCGCAGCATCCCGTCGCGGATCGCCACCGTCCGCCGGCCGCGGGCGGCCACCTGCGGGTCGTGGGTGATCAGCAGGAGGGTCAGGCCCTGCGCGTGCAGGTCGTCCAGCAGGGTGAGGACGGACCGGGCGGTGGCGGTGTCCAGGTTGCCGGTCGGTTCGTCGCAGAGCAGCAGCGCCGGCCGGCCGACCAGCGCGCGGGCGATCGCGACCCGCTGGCGCTCGCCGCCGGAGAGGCGGGACGGCAGGGCGTCCGCCCGGTGGCCGAGGCCCACCCGGACCAGCGCCTCGCGGGCCCGCTCGCGCCGCTCGGCCGCTGCCCGGCGGCCCCGGGCGGCGGTGTACAGCAGGGCGAGCGCGACGTTCTCCGCCGCGCTGCGGTGCGGGAGCAGGTGGAAGGACTGGAAGACGAAGCCGATCCGGCGCCCGCGCAGGGCGGTGCGGTCGCCGTCGGCGAGCGGGCCGGTGTCGACGCCGTCCAGCAGGTACCGGCCGGTGGTGGGGGCGTCCAGCAGGCCGGCGATGTTGAGGAAGGTGGACTTGCCGGAGCCGGACGGGCCGGTCACCGTGACGTAGTCGCCCGGGTCGACGGCCAGGTCGCAGGGGGCCAGGGCGGTGACCGGCGGCGGTCCGGGGTAGGTCAGGCCGACCCGGCGGAACTCGACCAGCGGGGCGCTCACCGGGTGCCCGCCCGGACCCCGACGATCACCTGGTCGCCGGGCCCGAGCGCGCCCCCGGCCAGCGGGCGGACCTCGGTGCTGCCGCCGCCGACCATGCCCGGGGTCACCTCGACCCGTCGGCGCCCTCCGCCCTCGTACACCGTCACCACCGTCCGGCCGTCCGCCGTCGCGGAGACGGCGGAGAGCGGGACGACCAGCACCGGACCGGCCGAGGAGGCGGCCCGGACGGTGAGGCGGACGTCCTGGCCGGCCAGCCTCGGGTCGAGCGGGGCGTCCGGTTCGACCACCAGCGGGTAGCCGGTCCGGTCCGTGCCGGGCTGCCGGGCGCCGCCGCCGGGCGCGGTGCCGGTGCCGCTGCCGGACGGGGGTCCCTCGCCGGGGGTGTCGGCCACCGCGGTCACCGTCGCGGTCGCGGTGGTGCCGGTCACCTCGGAGAGGATCTCCACCTGCTGGCCCGGGCGGACCAGACCCTTGTCGGGGGCGGTCAGGCTGCCCTTCACGACCAGCGCCCCGGCCGAGACGGTCAGCACGGTGCCGGTGACCTCGCCACCGACCCGGCCGGCGACGCCGTCCACCCGGGCCGGGAAGCCGGTGAGGAAGAGCAGTTCGGCGGCGGGGACCATCGGGCCGACGGTGGCCCGGACGTCGGCGGCCTTCTTCCGGAGCCCGGTGAGGTCCTCGCCGGCCCGGGTCACCTGTTTGCGGGCGGTCTCGACGGCGGTGCGGGCCGCGTCCACCGGGCTCTCGCCTACCGGGGCGCCGGCCGGTTCGCCGGCCGGGGCGCCGGGCGTCGGCGCGGCGGACCGGGCCCGCTCGGCGGCCAGCGCGTCGTCGAGCCGCTTCTGCGCGGCCTTCAACGCGTCCCTGCCGTCCGCCAGGGCCCGCTCGCCGCCCGTCACCGCGTCCTGGGCGGCCGACACCTGGGCGTCGCCGTCCGGCGAGGCCGGCCGCGGGTCGTAGCCGCGGGCGGCGTAGAAGGCCGTCACCGCCGCCCCGGTGGCCGCGCCGTAGCGCCCCGCGGGGTCGCCGTCCGAGCCGAACCCGAGCTCCTTCAGGGCCTGTTGGAGCTGCTCGACGTCCTGCCCGGTGGCGCCCGGCCGGAGGTCCCGGTACACCGGGAGGCCGCCGCGGAGGGCGAACACCGGCCGCCCCGAGACCTCCAGCACCGACTGCCCGGCCGCGACCTGGTCGCCGGTCCGCACCGGGAGCTTGGTGACCACCGGCTTGGCGCCGGCCGGACCGCCGCTCCCGGCCGGGGCCACCTCGACCGTCTGGCCGGCGCCGACCTGGCCGCGGAGCACCACCGAGTCGGTCAGCACGCGCTGCTCCACGGCGGCCGTCAGGACGTCGGGCGGCGGGGGCTCGCTCTCGGCGGCGGCCTGCGCGGGCGACCTGATCACCAGTGAGGCGGCCAGCCCGGCCCCCGAGACGGCCGCGGCGACCAGCGTGACGGCCAGCAGCAGCCGCCCGCGGCGGCGCAGCACCGACCCGCCGGGGCCCGGCGGCGGCGCCCCGGGGCCGGTGGCCGGGCCGTCGTCCTGAGCGGCCCCGGACCCTTCGACGATCGACACGCCCCACCCTCGATCCGGCTTCCGGGCCGCCCGACCGAGTGGCCCCGTACGGTTCGCCCGCCCCGTACGTGACGGGGCGGCAGTGCCTCGGCCTGGGCGGGCGGGCTCGTCGGGCGGGCCGGACGCGCGCCCGCACCCCCCGGTGCCCGCCGGTCCCCCCGGCCGCGGGACGGGCGTGCTGCCCCGTCCCGGGGCGTGAAACTAACACAGCGCGGGGGCCCGCCGGCCGGGTTCGCCCGCAACGGCGGGGCGGCTGCGGGGAACTGCGGGGGAATGTCCCGTTCGGGCCGTGCGGCGCCGGGTGGGTGCGGCGAACTCCCGGCTCAGCTGGGCCGGTTGCGCTCGTACACCAGGCGCAGGCCGATCAGCGTCAGCCAGGGCTCGTGGACGTCGATGGTGCCGGCCTCGCCGAGCACCAGCGGGGCCAGTCCGCCGGTGGCGATGACCTGGACGTCGTCCGGGTCCTTGGCGAGCTCCTTGGCCATCCGGTCGACCAGGCCGTCGACCTGGCCGGCGAAGCCGTAGAGGATGCCGGACTGCATGCCCTCGACGGTGTTCTTGCCGATCACGTTGCGCGGGCGGGCCAGCTCGATCTTGCGCAGCTGGGCGCCGCGCGCGCCGAGCGCCTCGACCGAGATCTCGATGCCGGGGGCGATCGCGCCGCCCACGTAGTCGCCGCGGGCGTTGATCGCGTCGAAGGTGGTGGCGGTGCCGAAGTCGACCACGATGCACGGGCCCCCGTACAGGTGGTTGGCGGCCAGCGCGTTGACGATCCGGTCGGCGCCGACCTCCTTGGGGTGGTCCATCAGGACGTGCACGCCCGTCTTCACCCCCGGCTCCACGATCACCGCGGGGACGTCGCCGTAGTAACGGCGGGTCACCTCGCGGAACTCGTGGAGCACGGAGGGGACGGACGAGCAGATCGCCAGGCCCTCCACCGCGGCCTCGTTGACCGCGGTGTGCGAGCCCATCAGGCCCTGCAGGAGCACCGCCAGCTCGTCGGCCGTGCGGCGCGGATCGGTGGAGATCCGCCAGTGCTCGACCACGTCCTCGCCGTCGAACAGGCCGAGCGTGGTCTGGGTGTTGCCGACGTCGATGGTGAGCAGCATGGGGTGCCTTCTGCGTGAGGGGTGATCAGAGGTGATCAGGCGCGCAGGTCCAGGCCGATGTCCAGGATCGGCGAGGAGTGCGTGAGCGCGCCCACGGCCAGGTAGTCGACCCCAGTCTGGGCGACCTCGCGCGCGCTGGCCAGGGTCAGTCCGCCGGACGCCTCCAGCCGGGCGCGCCCGGCCACCAGCTCGACGGCCTCCTTCAGCTGCGGCACGGTGAAGTTGTCCAGCAGGACGAGGTCGGCCCCGGCCTCCAGCACCGGCGGGATCTGCTCCAGGGTGTCCACCTCGACCTCCACCGCCAGGTCGGGGTAGGCGGCCCGGACGGCCCGGAACGCCTCGGCGACACCGCCGGCCGCGACCACGTGGTTGTCCTTGACCAGGGCGGCGTCGGAGAGCGCCATCCGGTGGTTGGCGCCGCCGCCGCAGCGGACCGCGTACTTCTGCAGCGCCCGCAGGCCCGGGGTGGTCTTGCGGGTGTCGCGGACCACCGCGCCGGTGCCCTCCAGGGCGTCCGCCCAGGCACGGGTCGCGGTGGCGATGCCGGAGAGGTGGCAGAGCAGGTTGAGCGCGCTGCGCTCGGCGGTCAGCAGGTCGCGGGTGCGGCTGCGGACGGAGAGCAGCACCTGGCCGGCCTCGACGCGGTCGCCGTCCTCGACGTGCCGCTCGACCTCGAACTCCTCCTCGCAGACCAGCGAGACGACCGCCTCGGCGATCCGCAGGCCCGCGACCACACCGGCCTCGCGGGCGGTGAAGTCGGCGGTGGCGACGGCGTCGGCGGGCACCGTGGCGACCGAGGTGACGTCCTCGCCGCCGGCCAGGTCCTCGGCCAGCGCCAGGGTGGCGATGTCCTCGACCTCGATCGGGTCGAGGCCGGCCTCCTCCAGCAGCTCGGCGAGCCGCGGGTCCAGGCCGGTCTCGTAGCCCTCGCCGTCCCCGCACGCGCAGCCGTCGCCGCAACCGCCGGCCATCGGGAGTTCCTCGTGGGAGTGGGTCATGGTTCTACTGCTCCTCAGGGGTGCTGACAAGGTCGCCGGAGGCGGTGAGGGTGGTGATCAGGTGGCGCTGCCAGTGGGCGTCGTCCCGCTCGGGGAAGTCCTCGCGCCAGTGGCAGCCGCGGGTCTCGGCGCGCCGGGCGGCGGCCGTCACCAGGGCGGTGCCGACCAGCAGCAGGTTGGCGGCCTCCCAGGTCTCCACCCGGGGGTCGGCCGGCTTCTCCTCGGCGACGTGCGCCAGGGCCTGCTCGGCGATCAGGGCGAGTCCGGCGGCCGTGCCGGCCATCGACGAGGCCGAGCGCAGGACGCCCGTGCCGCGCGACATCAGCCGCTGGATCTCGGCCCGCGCCTCGGGGGCGGGCAGCGGCACCGGGCGGGCGGCCCGCGCGGCGGCGACGTCCACCGAGCGCTCGGGCAGTTCGTCCGCGCGGTGCCGGGCGGTCAGGTCGGCGGCGATCCGCTCGGCGAAGACCAGGCCCTCCAGCAGGGAGTTGGAGGCCAGCCGGTTGGCGCCGTGCACCCCGGTGCAGGCCACCTCGCCGCAGGCGTACAGCCCGGGGACGGTGGTGCGGCCGGTCGGGTCGGTGCGGATGCCGCCGGAGGCGTAGTGCGCGGCCGGGGCGATCGGGATCGGCTCGGTGACCGGGTCGATGCCGTGCGCGCGGCAGGTGGCGAGGATGGTCGGGAACCGCTCCTCCCACATCCCGGCGCCGAAGTGCCGCCCGTCCAGGTACATGTGGTCGGTGTCCAGGAGCTGCATCCGCTGGGTGATGGCCTTGGCGACGATGTCGCGCGGGGCCAGTTCGGCCAGCTCGTGCTGCCCGAGCATGAAGCGGGTGCCGTCCCCGTCGACCAGGTGCGCGCCCTCGCCGCGGACCGCCTCGGAGACCAGCGGCTGCTGGCCCTCGGCGTCCGGGCCGAGCCAGAGCACGGTCGGGTGGAACTGCACGAACTCCAGGTCGGTGACCTCGGCGCCGGCCCGCAGCGCGAGCGCCACGCCGTCGCCGGTGGAGACCGCCGGGTTGGTGGTGGCGGAGTAGACCTGGCCCATGCCGCCGGTGGCGAGGACCACCGCGCGGGCCCGGATGGCGCCGACGCCGTCGCGCTGGCCCTCGCCCATCACGTGCAGGGTGAGGCCGGCGGCGTGGCCGTCGGCGTCGGTGAGCAGGTCGAGGACGAGGGCGTGCTCGATCAGCTCCAGACCCGGGTCGGACCGGACGGCGGTGACCAGGGCGCGCGATATCTCGGCGCCGGTGGCGTCCCCGCCGGCGTGCGCGATCCGGCGGCGGTGGTGGCCGCCCTCGCGGGTGAGCTGGATCTCGCCGTCGTCGCCGCGGTCGAAGGCGGCGCCGGTGGCGATCAGGTGGCGGACGGCCTCCGGGCCCTCGGTGACGAGCGTGCGGACGGCCTCCTCGTCGCAGAGCCCGACACCGGCCACCAGGGTGTCGGCCAGGTGCTGCTCGGGGGTGTCGCCCTCGCCCAGGGCGGCGGCGATGCCGCCCTGGGCCCAGCGGGTCGACCCGTCGTCGAGCATCGCCTTGGTGACCACCATGGCCCGCAGGCCGGCCTTGCGGACGTTGAGGGCGACGGTGAGTCCGGCCACGCCGGAGCCGACCACGACGATGTCGGTGGTGGCCGTCCAGCCGGGGGCGGGGGCGGTGAGGCGGTGCGTGACGGGCATGGCGTTCAGTGGCTCCTTCAGCGCGCGGCGGTCGGGGCCGCGCCGTTGCCGTCACGGTACGCCGCGTCGCCGCGGAGCAGCCCGGTGCCCTCCCCGGCCTCGGCGGGGTCGCCGCCCATGCCGGTGATCCGGTTGTCGGCGTCCACGAAGACCACCTTCGGCAGGTAGCCCTTGGCCTCGGCGGTGTCCATCTGCCCGTAGGCGATGAGTATGACGAGGTCGCCGGGGTGGACCAGGCGGGCGGCGGCGCCGTTGATGCCGATCACGCCGGAGCCGCGCGGGCCGGCGATGGTGTAGGTCTCCAGCCGGGCGCCGTTATTGATGTCGACGATGTGGACCAGCTCGCCGGGGAGCAGGTCGGCGGCGTCGAGCAGGTCCTCGTCCACCGTGACGGAGCCGACGTAGTGCAGGTCGGCCTGGGTCACGGTGGCCCGGTGGATCTTGGACTTGAGCATGGTGCGGAGCATGGGGTCACGCCTCCAGTGAGTGCATGCCTGAGGGAATGTGCTGCCGGACGGTCCTGCGGGTGGTGCGACCGCGGGTGGTGCGACTGCGGGGGCCCGCGGGTGGTGCGTCGCCGCGTCAGCGGCAGATGATGCGGACGTTGTCGATCAGGCGGGTGGAGCCCACCTTCGCGGCGACGGCCAGCACCGCCTCGCCCCGGAAGTCGTCCGCCGCTTCGGTGAAGTCGTGCGGGTCGATCAGGGCGAGGTAGTCCAGGGTGACACCTTCGGCGGCGTCGAGGGCGGCCGCGGCGGCCTCGCGCACGGCCTGCGGACCCTGCGCGGCCACGTCGCGGCCGGCGAACAGGGCCCGGGACAGCACGAGCGCGTGCTCGCGGTCCTCGGCGGACAGGAAGCGGTTGCGGGAGGAGAGCGCCAGCCCGTCCTCCTCGCGGACGGTCGGCACGCCGACGATCTCGACGTCGAAGTCCAGGTCGGCGACCATCCGCTGGACGAGCGCCAGCTGCTGGGCGTCCTTCTCGCCGAAGAAGGCGAAGTCCGGGTCGGTGATGTGCAGCAGCTTGGCCACCACGGTCAGCACCCCGTCGAAGTGCCCGGGCCGGGTGGTGCCCTCGAAGCGCTCGCCCATCGGGCCGGCCGCCAGGCGCACCTGCGGCTCGCCGTTCGGGTAGACCTCCTCGACGGACGGCGCGAAGACGACGTCGGCACCGTTCTCCTCGGCCAGCCGGACGTCCGCCTCCAGGTCGCGCGGGTAGCGTTCGAGGTCCTCGCCGGCGCCGAACTGCAGCGGATTGACGAAGACGGTCACGGCGACCCGGCCCTCCCGGCCGACCTGCTTGCGGGCGGCCCGGATCAGCGCGCCGTGGCCCTCGTGCAGCGCGCCCATCGTCATCACGACCGCGTTGTCCACCGGCTGCTCGTCCGGCCAGAAGGCCGCCTCGAAGTCGGTGACGCTCCGGGTGACGACGGCCCGGTGGACCTTGGGTGCCCGCTGGGCCTTGCCGGCCTGCTTGCCGCGTGCTGCCATCAGTTCTCCTCGTTCAGTACGTCCAGCAGCGCCGCCGCCGACGCTTCGTCGATCGTCCCGTGGGCGAGCGCCCGCTGGGCGGTGGCGCGGGCCATCGCCCGGTAGGCGGCCGGGATGTCCGGGGACACCGTACTGAGCTGCGCCAGGTGGCGCCGAACGGTGCCCGCGTCGCCCCGCGCGACCGGGCCGGTGAGGGCCGCGTCGCCGGAGCGCAGGCTGTTGTCCAGGGCGGCGCCCAGCAGCGGGCCGAGCAGTCGGCCGGGCTCGGCGACCCCGGCCGTGCGCAGCAGCTCCAGCGCCTGGGAGACCAGGGTGACCAGGTGGTTCGCGCCGTGCGCGAGGGCCGTGTGGTAGAGCGGGCGGACGCCCTCCGGCACCCACTCGGGCTCGCCGCCCATCTCGACCACCAGGGCCTCGGCCACGGGGCGCAGCTCCTCGGGGGCGGTCACCCCGAACGGGCAGCCGGCCAGCCGGGCGAGGTCGACCGTGGTGCCGGTGAAGGTCATCGCGGGGTGCAGTGCCAGCGGCAGCGCCCCGGCCCGGGTGGCGGGCTCCAGGACGGCGACGCCGTGCGCGCCCGAGGTGTGCACCACCAGCTGGCCGGGGCGGACCGAGCCGGTCGCGACGAGGCCGGCCACCAGGTCGGCCAGCGCGTCGTCGGGGACGGTGAGCAGCACCAGGTCGGCGGCGGCGAGCACCTGCGGCGGGGTGACGATCCGCACGCCCGGCAGCAGCTGTTCGGCGCGGCGGCGGGAGGCGGCGGACACCCCGGAGGCGGCGACCACCCGGTGCCCGGCGAGCTGCAGGGCGGCGCCCAGCGCGGGGCCGACCCGGCCGGTGCCGACCACCCCGACGGCGAGCCGGGCCGGCCGGTTGCCGGGGTCGGCCGGGTCGCCGAAACCGTCGTCGAGCGGGCCGGGGCCGACGCTGTCGGAGGCGCTCACGCGGCCACCTCCGGGTCGTTCCCGGGCCGGGGGGCACCCCGGCGCTCGGCGGGGGCAATCGCCATGGCGCACCTCTCGACGGTGAGCCCGGTTCGCTCGCTCACAGCTCGGCCCTGGTCCTCACTCTTACCGTTCCGGTCCTCTGCGGGTACCGGACGCACCGGCCCATTCTACGGCCGGGGCGGACGGCGGATTAATCCGCGGCGCCGGCCCGGATCAGGCCCGCCTCGTAGGCGAGGACGACGGCCTGGACCCGGTCGCGCAGGCCGAGCTTGGCCAGGATCCGGCCGACGTGGGTCTTCACGGTGGCCTCGGACAGGACCAGCCGGGCGGCGATCTCACCGTTCGAGAGGCCCTGGGCGACCAGCAGGAACACCTCGCGCTCGCGCTCGGTGAGCGGGCCCAGGGTGTCCGGTCCCGGCGTGCTCGCCGCGGTGGGCAGCACCTCGGCGAAGCGGTCGATCATGCGGCGGGTGGTGGTCGGCGCGACCACCGCGTCGCCGCCGTGCACCGCGCGGATCGCGGCCACCAGCTCGGTCGGCGGCACGTCCTTCAGCAGGAACCCGCTGGCCCCGGCCTTGAGCGCGGCGAAGGCGTACTCGTCCAGGTCGAAGGTGGTGAGGATGAGCACGTGCGGCGCGTTCGGCAGTGGGCTGCCGTCCTCGGCGAGGCAGATCCGGCGGGTGGTCTGCACCCCGTCCAGGCGGGGCATCCGGACGTCCATCAGGATCACGTCCACCTGCGTGTGCCGCAGCCGCTCCAGGGCCTGCGCGCCGTCGCCGGCCTCGGCGACGATCTCGATGTCGCCCTGGGACTGCAGGATCATCCGGAAGCCGGTGCGCAGCAGCTCCTGGTCGTCGACGAGCATCACGCGGATGGTCAAGGTGGCTCCTAGTTCGTGGGCGGCAACGGGGTCAGTGTGCTGCCTTGAGGGGCAGGACGGCGCGGATCCGGAAGCCGCCGCCGGGGCGCGGCCCGACGTCGAGGCTGCCACTGACCATGCCGACCCGCTCGCGCATGCCGATCAGGCCGTGCCCCTGGCCGTCCGTCCCGCCGGCGGCGAGCTGCTCGTCCGTCGAGCCGCGGCCGTCGTCCTCGATCAGGACGGCCAGCTCGCGCTCGCCGAAGTCGACCGCGACCCGGGCGTGCACATCGGGGCCGCCGTGCTTGCGGACGTTGGTCAGTGCTTCCTGGACGATCCGGTAGACGGTCAGCTCGACGCCGCGCGGCAGTTCGCGCGGGTCGCCGGAGGTGGCGAAGTCCACCTGGAGGCCGGCCGTGCGGACCTGGTCCAGCAGCTCGGGCAGCTCCTCGACGCCGGGCTGCGGCACGTACTCCTCGGCGGTGTCCGCGGTGCGCAGCACACCCAGCAGCCGGCGCATCTCGACGAGCGCCTGGCGCCCGGTGGAGGCGATCGTGCCCAGCGCCTCCCTGGCCTGCTGGGGCGAGTTGTCCAGCACGTAGGCGGCGCCGTCGGCCTGGACGATCATGACGGAGACGTTGTGCGCGACCACGTCGTGCAGCTCGCGGGCGATCCGGGCGCGCTCGGCGGCGACCGCCACCTTGGCCTGGGCGTCGCGCTCGCGCTCCAGCCGGGCGGCGCGGTCCTCCAGCTCGACCAGGTAGGCGCGGCGCACCCGGGTGAGCCGGCCCCAGGCCCAGCAGAGGATGAACGGGCTGCTCATCGCCGCGGTGAGCAGCAGGAACTCGCCCAGGCTGTACGAGCGCTGCTGGGCGTCGCCGTTCGGGTCGATCACGGTCTTGCTGAGGTGGAGCTGCCAGTACGTCAGCGGTCCGGCCGCCAGCCCGGCGGCCAGGGCCAGCCGGGAGATCCAGGCGGAGCCGAAGGCGGCGCCGGTGTAGGCGAAGACCAGGTACCCGATGCTGGAGCCGGCGGGCAGGATGCCCAGCGTGATCTGACCGATCCCCAGCGCGGTGGCGGCGGCCACGGTGGCGTCGGGGTAGCGGCGCCGGAAGACCATCAGCAGCGGGATGAGCAGGGCGATGGCGAACTGGGCGGGGGCCCGCCAGGCGCTGTTGTCGCCGCCGTCCGGCAGGAGCCCCAGGAACAGCACGATCGCCGCCCAGGCGGAGTCGACCACCATGGGGTGACGGCGGAGCCAGGCGTTGAGTCGTTGCACGTCTCAAGCGTAGGCAGTCGCGGAGCGTGGTCAGGTCCGCCGGGAGGGCGATCCGTCCTACTCCCTAGGTCGGAGAAGCCCGGACTCCGGTTGGGAGGGGAACCCCGGCGCCGGTAGCGTCCCGCCGCATGACTTGGATGCGGTGGCGGCCCGCCATGGAAGAGGCCCTCTACGCCCCCGTCGGCGGCTTCTACCGCAGGCCGGAGGGGCCGGCCGGGCACTTCCGCACCTCGGTGCACGCCTCCCCGCTGTTCGCCCGCGCGGTGGCCCGGCTGCTGCTGGACGTGGACGCGGCCCTCGGCCGTCCGGAGGAGCTGGCCTTCGTGGACGTCGGGGCGGGCCGCGGCGAGCTGCTGACCGGGGTGCTGGCCGAGCTGCCGGACGGCGTGCTGGCCCGGCTGCGGCCGTACGGGGTGGAGATCGCGGCGGACCGCCCGGCGGGACTGCCGTCCACAGCCCTGTGGACGGACGAGGTGCCGCGCGGCGTCAGCGGGCTGCTGTTCGCCAACGAGTGGCTGGACAACGTGCCGCTGGACCTCGGCGAGGTGGACGAGGACGGGGTGCTGCGCTACGTCGAGGTGGACACCGCGACCGGCGAGGAGCGGCTCGGGTCCGCGGTGGACGCGGCCGACGCCGCCTGGGCCGCGCGCTGGTGGCCGGCCGCCGAGCCGGGTGACGTCGTGGAGTTCGGCGCCCCGCGCGACGCCGTCTGGGCCTCGGCCGTCGCCGGGCTGGAGCGCGGTCTCGCGGTCGCGGCGGACTACGGGCACACCGCCGCGAGCCGCCCGCCCCTCGCCACCCTGACCGGGTTCCGGGCGGGCCGGGAGGTGCGCCCGGTGCCGGACGGCTCCTGCGACCTCACCGCGCACGTGGCGCTGGACGCGGCGGCCGCGCCCGCCGTCCACAGCCTGTGGACAACGCAGCGCGAGGCGCTGCGGGCGCTCGGCGTGAGCGGTGCCCGACCGCCGCTGGCGCTGGCGTCCACCGACCCGGCGGCCTACCTGCGGGCGCTCGGCGGTGCCGGGGAGGCCGCCGAGCTGACCGACCCGGCGGGCCTGGGCGCGTTCGGCTGGCTCGCCCAGGCCGTCCGCATGCCGGTACCGGAGACCCTCGCCGGCCTCGGGGGATGGCAGACTCTCGGGTCATGAGGGAGACCACGGTCGGCATCGGGGCGGGAGCCGAGAACTTCACCGGCGCGGCGGGCAGCACCGACATGGTGCTCAACATCGGCCCGCAGCACCCGGCGACCCACGGTGTGCTGCGGCTGAAGCTGGTGCTGGACGGCGAGCGGATCGTCACCGCGGAGCCGGTGATCGGCTACATGCACCGCGGCGCGGAGAAGCTCTTCGAGGCCCGTGACTACCGGCAGATCATCATGCTGGCCAACCGGCACGACTGGCTCTCCGCGTTCGCCAACGAGCTGGGCGTGGTGCTCGGCGTCGAGCGGATGCTCGGCATGGAGGTGCCCGAGCGCGCGGTCTGGATCCGCACCCTGCTCGCGGAGCTGAACCGCGTCCTCAACCACCTGATGTTCCTCGGCTCCTACCCGCTGGAGCTGGGCGGGATCACCCCGATCTTCCATGCCTTCACCGGCCGTGAGGACCTCCAGCACGTGCTGGAGGAGGCCTCCGGCGGCCGGATGCACTACATGTTCAACCGGGTCGGCGGCCTCAAGGAGGACCTGCCGGCCGGCTGGCTCGGCCGGGTCCGGGCGGCGATCGCCACCGTCCGCTCGCAGCTGCCGGTCTTCGAGGACCTCGTCCTCGGCAACGAGATCTTCCGGGCCCGCACCGCCGGCGTCGGCGTGCTCAGCCGGGCGCACGCCGAGGCGTACGGGGTCAGCGGCCCGATCGCGCGTGCCAGCGGGCTCGACTTCGACCTGCGCCGCGACGAGCCCTACCTGGCGTACGGCTCGGACGAGCTGCGCGCGGTGCTGACCGTGGTCACCCGTGAGGAGGGTGACTGCCTGGCCCGGTTCGAGTGCCTGCTGGAGCAGACCGTCAACGCGCTGGACCTCGCGGACGCCTGCCTGGACAAGCTCGCCACGCTGGCGCCCGGCCCGGTCAACCTGCGGCTGCCCAAGGTGCTCAAGGCCCCCGAGGGCAGCACCTACGCCTGGACGGAGAACCCGCTCGGCGTCAACGGCTACTACCTGGTCTCGCGCGGCGACAAGACGCCATGGCGGCTGAAGCTGCGCTCGGCGTCCTTCAACAACATCCAGGCGCTCACCGAACTGCTGCCCGGCACCCTGGTCGCCGACATGGTGGCCATCCTGGGCTCGATGTTCTTCGTCGTCGGCGACATCGACAAGTAGGCGGCATCGACACGTGGCGGTGGGGCGCCGGGCGGCGGCGAGGGCGTACCACCGGCGGGCTACTTCTTGCGGCCCGGCTTCCGGCCCGGGTCGGCCGGGTGCGGCGCCACCTTGCGGTCGCCCTTCGTGGCGATCCGCTGCTCGCAGAGGCCGGCCAGCACCTCGTACCCGGCCTTGCCCATCAGCTCGGTGAGCTCGGGGCGGTAGCTGATGTACACCGGGTCCGGGCCGGTGTGCGCGTCCGGGCTGCCGGTGCACCACCAGTGCAGGTCGTGGCCGCCCGGGCCCCAGCCGCGGCGGTCGTACTCGCCGATGGTGACCTGGAGGTAGCGGGTGTCGTCCGGGCGGTCGATCCAGTCGTAGGTGCGCCGCACCGGGAGCTGCCAGCAGACGTCCGGCTTGGTCTCCAGCGGCTCCTTGCCCTCCTTGAGGGCGAGGGTGTGCAGCGCGCAGCCGGCGCCGCCGGCGAAGCCGGGGCTGTTGAGGAAGAGGCAGGCGCCGTTGACCCGGCGGGTCTGCCGGTCGCCGTCCTCGTCGAACATGGTGATGCCGCCGTCGAGCCGGATCCGGCCCTTGGCGTCGGTGCCGTGCGCGTGGTTCTCCCAGATCTCGGGCGTCAGCCGGGCCGCGTGGCCGGCCACGCGCCGCTCGTCGTCCTCGTCCGAGTAGTGCGCGCCGAGCGTGCAGCAGCCGTCCGACTCGCCGCGGCCCTCGCGGATGCCCTGGCAGCCCCGGCCGAAGATGCACGTCCAGCGGGAGGTCAGCCAGGTGAGGTCGCAACGGAAGACCTGCTCCTCGTCGGCCGGGTCGGCGAATTCGACCCAGGCCCGGGGGAAGTCGAGCGGGACCTCGGGGCGCGGGGCGTCGAGCGGGGCCTCGACGCGCAGGGTCGGCATCGCGAGGTCGACCGGGGTCGCGCCGGCCTTGGTCTTCTTCTTGGAGGTCTCTGCTGCTGCCACCCGGCAAGGGTAGAGCCTTCACGGCGGTGCGAACCGCCTGCGGGCGGGGCATTTGCGGTGGTTTCGCCGAGCGGCGGCCATCGGAGCCGCCGTCGGGCGAGGTGAAGGCGGGGTGAAGAGGTCTCCGGCGCGCTGCGGCCCGGCGCGGCCGCCCCTCTAGGATGGCGGCCGGTCCGCTACGGGGAGGTACGGGGATGGCGAGCGGCAGTGGGAACGGCGATGCCGGAGGCGGCACCTTCGCCCTCAAACCGTGGGAACTGCACGGTGAGGGGCGCGAGTTCGAAAAGATCTCGGAGGACTTCGGGAAGGCCGTCAGCACCTTGGAGCAGTCGCTCGCGGCGCTCGGCAGCCCGTGGGGGCAGGACCGGCCGGGCAGCGGATTCGCCGCCGCCTACAAGGACGCGCGCGGCGGTCTGCTCGGCGGTCTGCGCGGGCTGGCCGGGCAGCTGGGGCAGGTCGGCTCGGGGCTGCACACCATGGCCGAGCGGACCGTCGACGCGGAGACCGCGGCGGCCGCCGGCTTCGGCGGCGCGGCGGGGCAGGGCGGGCCGGTGACGCCCGCGGCAACCCCGGGGGCCCGTACGACCGTCCCCAAGGACAGGTCGGCCTGACGGCCGGGGCCGTCCGCCGGACGCGGACCGCGGGTGACGCGGGCCGTGCGCGGCGGTCGGCACCCCGTGTTCCGTCGCCGCCGTGCTCCGCCACGCCGTGGCCCGCACGTCGTGGCCCGCACACCGAAGTCCGCACGCCGCGGTCCGTACGTCGAAGTCCGTACGTCGAAGGGGGAAGCGCATGTCCCGCAAGCTGCCCGAGGAGCTGGCACCGCTGCTGGCCAGGACCGGCCACCAGTGGCCCCAGGCCGACGAGGACGGGCTGCGCAGGGCGGCCGGCCTCTGGCGCGACTTCGGCGTCGAGGCCGAGCGCCTCGGCAAGCGCGGCGGGGACTCCGCCAAGCGCGTCACCGGGGAGAACTCCGGCCGCGCGGTGGACGCCTTCGGCGAGTACTGGCGGGCGTTCAGCGGCCGCGGCACCGGCCACCTGGACGACGCGCACAGCGCCACGATCCTGGTGGCCGGCGCCTTCGACAAGGCCGCCCGGGCCGTCGACAGCTGCAAGGCCGACCTCGTCGCCACCCTCACCGAGCTGGCCGCCGAGCTGAAGAAGGCCGAGGAGCAGGCGGCCCGGGCCAAGGCGGCCGCGGCCGAGGTCGCCACCGCCACCCGCGGCGACGGAGCGGCGCCCGGCGGGGTCTTCGGCGGGCTGCGGCAGGGCCTCGGCGCGGTGGCGGCCGGGGTGCGCGACGCTGCCACCGAACACGTCGCCGAAGCGGTGGCGGCGGCCGCCGTCGAGTCCGCCGGGCTGAAGATCGGCGGCCTGCTGGACGAGCTCGGCCGGGCGATGAAGGACGGGCTGGACGGCACGCTCAAGGAGCCCGCCGTGGTCGCGCTGCTGCGCCTCGCGCCGGGCGGCGTCCCCGGGGTGCGTCCGGCGTCGTTCACCGGCGGGGCCTTCGACCCGGTCGCCGCCGGGCTGCCCGCCGTGCTCGGCGAGCCGGGCGTGCTGGGCGCGGACGGCGCGGGCCTGGCGGTGGTGCTCGGTCAGGACGGCCGGCCCGTGGTCGGCGTGCCGGGGCTGGCGGTCAAGCTCGACGAGGCCGGCCGACCGGTGCTCGACGAGCACGGAGACCCGGTCATCGTCCGGGCCGACGGCACGACGGTGACGGACCCGAGCGGGCTGCTCGTCGTCCCGGGCCCGGACGGCAAGCCGGTGGTGGGGGTCGAGGACCTCGCCGTGAAGGTGGACGAGCAGGGGCGGCCGGTGCTGGGCCGGGACGGCCTGCCGGTGCTGACCGACAAGGACGGCAAGGAGGTCCGCGGCATACCGCTGACCGACCCCGCGGCGGGTCGCGGGAACGGCCACGGACTGGACGGCAAACCGGGCGGGCCGCTCGCCGACGGGCCGGGCGCGGTGCTGCCGGGCGCACCCGGGGCGCCCGGCGTCCCCGGGGCCGGCACACCCGGGGCCGGGCCGGACGGCGTGGTCGTGATGGACGGCGCCGGCCGCCCCGGCCCGGGCGGTCCGGGGGAGCACCCGGACC
The DNA here is from genome assembly GCF_040630735.1 of Kitasatospora sp. NPDC005748. Taxonomy (NCBI): domain Bacteria; kingdom Bacillati; phylum Actinomycetota; class Actinomycetes; order Kitasatosporales; family Streptomycetaceae; genus Kitasatospora; species Kitasatospora sp. NPDC005748. Next base: position 191,074 of record NZ_JBEXYD010000006.1, on the reverse strand, counting down.
GGGCCCCGGACGGGGGCGGTACGGGGCCGCTGCGGACCGGTTCGGCCGGCGGCGACCGGACGCCGGACGGCCCGGGCCGTCCGGCCGCCCCGGCACAGTTCGCCAGTGGTGGCGGCGGCGACGGTGGTGGCGGCGACGGTGGTGGCGGTGGCGGCGCGGTCGGCTACGGCGGCCGGGCCGACGACGACTACCACCTGCCGCCCGCCCACCCGGCGGGTGGCGGCGGCGCGCCCGTGACCGTACGGACCGACTCGGTGCTCGCGCCGCCCGCACCGCAGGCCCCCGCCGCGCCCTCGCACCTCGGCGCGCCGGACGTGCCGTCCGGCGGCGGACCCGCCCAGGGCGGCCCGCACGGCACCTCCTACGGCGCCCAGTTCACCGTTCCGGTGGCCGCCGGGCCGACCGGCCCCGGTCCGCTGGCCGGCCCGTCCGGCGGTTCCTACCCGGGCCCGGTGGCGGCCGGGCACGGTCCGGCGCCGTTCGGCAGCGGGGTCGGCGCCGGACCGCCCGCCGCCGGGGGCGCCCCCGGCGCCGTCCCGGCCGGGCCCGTGGGCGCGGTCGGCCCGGTCGTCGTCCCCGGCCCGGGCACCCCGGCGGCCGGGGCCCCGGGCACGTCCGGGACGCCCGGCGCCCCCGCCTCCGGACAGCAGGCGCCCGCCGAGGGCCGGCCGGGCGCCGGGGTGGGCGCGGGCGCCCCGCGGGGGGCCACCGGCACCCCGCACCCGGTCGCCGCGCCCGGCCCGGTGACCGTCCTGCCGCCGTCGGCCCCGCCGGTCGCCGGCCCCGGCCGCCCCGAGGAACACCCGGAGGACCACCGCCGGCGCCCCGGCGGCTCCCCGGCCGAGGGCGGGGACAGCCTGGCCTGGGCCGCCGTCCCGGTCGCCACCGCGCACGCCCTGGCGCTCCAGCTGGCCCGGCGCGCCCTGCGCGGCGGCGGCGCCGAGGAGGAGTTCCAGGCGCGCCTGCGGACCATCGCCGACAGCCGCCCCTACGGACTGCCCGGCGGCCTGGCCCCGGTCGACCCGGAGCACCAGCGCGAGGTCGAGCGCCGGGCGCCCCGGGACGCGGCCGGTCTGCCCGTCCGCCACCCCGACCCGGCGGCCGGCGGCTGGACGGAGGTGGTCAACGCCGACGGCCCGCACGCCCCGGGCCGGGCGAACAACAGCCTGGAGATCGCGCTGTCCGCCGTCGACACCTTCACCGGCCGCCCGACCTGCGCCGCGCCCCGGATCCCCACCGAGGGCGACGCGGGGGAGCGCGGCGGCCGGGACCGTGCCGAACGCGAACTCGGCGCGCCCTTCCGCGACCTCGGCGACGGCGGCCCGGCCTTCGGCCGTCTCACCGGCGAACTGCGGCGGGCCGGCCACGGCGCCCAGGCCGTGCTGCTCACCCTGGACGGCTTCGGTCGTCCGCACGCCTGGAACGCCGTCAACCACCGGGACACCGTGACCTACCTCGACCACCAGGTCGGCCGCCGGGGGGCCGAGCCGCTGCACGACGCCGCCCACGGCCTCTGGGCGATCGCCCTCGACCCGGACGGGTGCCCGCTCGACCTCGCCGCGCGCCGTCCGGAGCCGGCGACGAGCGGCGCCCGGTGACCGCCGTCCTGAGCCGTCCCGAGCCGGCGGCGACCGCCGGCCGGTGGCCCGCCACCGGGCGCCGCGTCGGGGCGCTGACCGGCGGTGCCCGGTGACCCTCCGTCCGCCCCTCTCCGCCCGCGCGCCCCTCCCGGGCCGCGCCCATGCAAGGAGCACCACCCTGTGACCACCCGCGCGCAGGCGGTCGAGGCCGCCCACCGCTGGATCAACGGCGAGCTGCCGAGGGCCTCCGCCGACGGCTCGACCGGGAGCCGGCGGGTGCACTCGCACGAGTTCGACCTCGGCTGGGTGGTCTGGGCGGAGCCCTCGCCGGTGGGGGTCGACCCGCTGACGGGGGAGCGGCGCGCACCCGAGGAGGTGGGGGCGGCCTGTGCGGTGGTGGACCGGATCACCGGGCGGTTCACCGTCTGGCCGTCCGTACCGGTGGACGAGGTGACCGCGCTCTACCGGGACTTCGTGGGCGCCGGCGCCCACGACCCGGCCCTGCCACCGGCCACCGGCCGGGGCACCCGGGCCGAGCTGACCTACCGTGACGACCTCGGCGAGGTCCGCTCGCTGGCGCTGCGCTCGGCGCCCGGGCTGCCGCACCCGGCGCTGCGCGGCTGGTGGTGGCTGCGCGAGCGGGGCGTCCGCCCGGAGGACGTGCTGGCCGTCCGCACCGACCTGCGGCTGAGCGCGCTGCCCGGCGGCTACTGGGCGTACGCGCTGGCCGCCGAGCTGCCGGGCGCCCGGGTGGAGGCCGAGCTGTCCTACGGACCGCGCTTCGACCACCGGGCGGCAGCCGTCCGCGCGCTCCCGGCCGAGCCCGGCGGACCGGTCCGCAACCGGGTGCCCTTCCCGCGCGGCGGCCCGGCCCCGGCCGCCGGAGCGGACGACGGGCTCGCGGCGCTGCTGGTGGAACGCTTCGGCGCCGGCGGCGTCCGGCGCTTCGACCCGGCCGACGTCGCCCGGGCCGACCTGCCGGAGGAAACCGCCCGGGTACTGCTGACGGTCGGCGTGCCCGTCGCGGTCGAGGGCTTCTTCGCGCTGCACCACCCGCGGCCGGACGCCATCGCCGACGGCACCCGGCCCGGTACGGTGCTGCCGTCGCTCGCCGCCCACCTGGCGCAGACCGGCCGCGGCACCCGGGTGGCCGAGCGGGAGCGCCTCGCACTGGCCCCACAACTGCTGCTCGGGACGGACGGCTGGGCGCTGATCGCCCTGGACACCGCCTGCGGCGCCGTCCGGGCCGTCGACCCCGACTACGCCACCGCCCGGCACTGCAACGCCGGGCCGGCGGCCTTCGTCCGCAGCCTGGCCCTGTTCGCCGGGTGGCTGCCCGGGCTGCCCGGGCTGGACCCGCGGGCCGCCGGCACCGCCGTCGCCGAGCTGCAGCGCGCGCTGGCGGCGATCGACCCGACGGTCTTCGACGACCCGGAGAACTGGTGGGCCGTCATCGTCGAGCAGCTGTGGGACGGTCTGCTGTGACGCCGGGGCGGCGCGTCCGGGTGACCCGCGGTGCGCCGCCGCCGGGCCGGAGCGGGCGGCGGGCGCACGCTGGAGGCGACCGCCGGCACGGTCAGGTTGTCGGACCGGTTCGCTGATCCCCCGCCGACGCGTCGACGAAGTCCCGGACGCCCGGCACCCCGCCGGACACCCGCGTCCGCCCGGCGTCCGAACCAGAGCTGGAGCCCGAGCCGTGACCGCCTCGCCCCGCACCGCCCACGCGGCCGTCCTCGCCGCCCTCGCGGTGCTGGCCGGCGGCTGCGCCCCCGCCCCCGAGCTCCGCGCCCACCCGGTCGCGGCCGAGCGGAGCTGCGACGCCCCGACGGTGATCGGCCACCGGGGCGCCCCGCTCGACGCCCCCGAGAACACCATGGGCTCCTTCGAGACGGCCCTCGACCAGGGCGCCGACTGGCTGGAGACCGACGTCCAGACCACCCGGGACGGCGTGCCGGTCCTGATGCACGACCCCACCGTGGACCGCACCACCGACGGCCACGGCGCCGTCGCGGACCTGACCGCCGCTCAGGTCGCCGGGCTGCGGGTGACCGTCGGCCCCGGCCCGGCCGAGGCCGTGCCGACGCTGGAGCACCTGCTGAAGCGGCTCGCCGGCAGCCCCGTGACGCTGCTGATGGAGATCAAGTGGCAGCGGGCCGAGGACGTCGTCCGGATCGCCCGGATCGCCGCCGGCAGCGGCGCCCGGGTCTACCTGTACTCGTTCTCCGCCGAGCACCTGCGCCAGGCCCACGCCGCCGCCCCCGCCCTGCCGGTCGTCCTCATCCAGGGCGCCTCGCTCGCCGACGACCCCGGTGACCTGCCGCTGCACGGCATCGCCCTGGAGGGGGCGCTGGCCACCGCCGACCGGATCGCCGCCGAGCGCGCGGCCGGCCGCGAGGTCTACGTCTGGACGCTGGACGACGAGGCGTCCTGGCAGCTGATGACCGACCGGGACGCCGACGGCCTGATCACCAACGCCCCCGGCCGGGCCCGCCGCTGGGCCGACGCCGGCTGCCGCACCCTCCACCCGGCCGCGCCGCGGGGCACCCACGGGCCCTGAGCCGGCGCCGCTGGTCCGGACCAAGTCACCGGGCCCGGACCGCCGGACCAGCACGAATACCGACGCGCCAGGTCTGTCCGGAGGCGGGATCGCGTAGCGTGAAGGGCTATGCGACTCGGTGTTCTCGACGTAGGTTCCAACACGGTCCACTTCCTCGTGGTGGACGCGCACCCCGGTGCCGCCCCCGTCCCCGCCTACTCCCACAAGGCGGAGCTGCGGCTCGCCGAACTCCTCGACGACCGGGGCGTGATAAGTGAGCCCGGGGTGGCGAAGCTGGTCGGCATGGTCGCCTCCTCGCTGCGGGTCGCCGAGGACAAGGGCGTGCTCGACATCCTGCCGTTCGCCACCTCCGCCGTCCGGGAGGCCGCCAACGGCGAGGAGGTGCTGCGCCGGGTCGCCGAGGAGACCGGGGTCGAACTGCGGGTGCTCTCCGGGCAGGACGAGGCGCGGCTCACCTTCCTCGCCGTCCGCCGCTGGTTCGGCTGGTCCTCCGGCCGGCTGCTCAACCTGGACATCGGCGGTGGCTCGCTGGAGATCGCCTGCGGGCTGGACGAGCAGCCCGACGTGGCCTGTTCGCTGCCGCTGGGCGCCGGCCGGCTCACCGGCCGCTGGCTGCCCGGGGACGTCGCCGACCCGGAGGGCCTGCGCGAACTCAGACGCCACATCCGGGCCGAGATGGCCACCGTCGTCGGCGAGATCGCCCGGCTGGGCTCCCCCGACCACGCGGTCGCCACCTCCAAGACCTTCAAGCAGCTCGCCCGGATGACCGGCGCGGCCCCCGCCGACGCCGGCCCGTACGCCGACCGCCGGCTGACCCGCAGCAACCTCTCCGCCTGGCTGCCCCGGCTCTCCGCGATGACCGTCGCCGAGCGGGCGCAGATCCCCGGTGTCTCCGAGGGCCGCGCCAAGCAACTGCTGGCCGGCGCCCTGGTCGCCGACGCCGCGATGGACCTCTTCGGCCTGGACGAGCTCGACATCTGCCCGTGGGCGCTGCGCGAGGGCATCATCCTGCGCCGCCTGGACACCATGGACGGCGCGGTCGACCGCCGCCGGCCCGCGCTCGCCACCTGAGGGGCGGTCCGGCCGGCCCGCGCCGGGAGGGCCGCTCCCCGTTCCGGGCGCGGTCCGCTTACGCTGTCTCCCGTGGCGCAACCAGCGGACGAGGACGGGACGCGGGAGGGCCGCGCTCCCGGGGACGGGCAGCCGCGGCCGGACACCCCGCGCCGCACGGACCCGCCGCCCGCGGCCGCCGGCGGCGAGCCGACCGGGACCGGCGGTGCCGGACGGGCCCGCAAGCTGGGCAAGGGCGCGAAGAGCGCGCGGAGTGCCGAGAGCGCGAAGAGCGCCGGGCCGGCCGGGGCTTCCGGGGATTCTGGTACTTCTGGGGCGGCGGCCGCGGCGAAGTCCGCCCGGGCGGCCCGGAAGGCCACCGGCGGAGCGGTGAAGAAGGCGGCGAAGAAGGCCGCCAAGAAGGCGACGAAGAAGGCCCCCGGGCAGCCACCCGCGGCGGGGACCGCGACCGGCGGGACCGGCGCGGCGCCCCGCGGGACCCGGACCGCCCGGGCGGCCGGCGCCGCCAAGGCCGCCGTCCAGTCGGTGAAGTCCGTCAAGGCTGCCCGGCAGGCCGCGGCCCACCCGGCCCCGCTGCTGCGCACCACCGACCGCCTGGTCCTGCCCCCGCACCCCGGCCTGCACATCCCCGACACCAAGGTCGCCCTCTCCACCGCCTCGGTCTACCCGGCCAACACCGCCATCGCCTTCGAGCTGGCCGAGCGGCTCGGCTACGACGGCGTCGAGGTGATGGTCTGGAACGACCCGGTCAGCCAGGACGTCGAGGCGCTGCGCCGGCTCTCCGACGCCCACCGGATGCCGATCCTGGCCGTGCACGCGCCCTGCCTGCTGATCACCCAGCGGGTCTGGACCAGCGACCCGTGGACCAAGCTCGTCCGGGCCCGCGCGGCGGCCGAGAAGCTCGGCGCGAGCGCCGTCGTCGTCCACCCGCCGTTCCGCTGGCAGCGCCAGTACGCCCGGGACTTCGTCGAGGGCATCAACCGGATGGCGGGCGAGACCGACGTCCGCTTCGCCGTCGAGAACATGTACCCCTGGCGCTACCGCGACCGCGAGATGCTGGCCTACGCACCCGGCTGGGACGTCACGGAGGAGGAGTACCGGCACTTCACCATCGACCTCTCGCACGCCGCGACCTCCCGGATCGACGCGCTCGCCATGGTCGACCGGATGGGCGACCGGCTCGCGCACATCCACCTGGCCGACGGCAGCGGCTCCGGCAAGGACGAGCACCTGATCCCCGGCCGGGGCAAGCAGCCCTGCGCCGAACTGCTGGAGCACCTCGCCCGGACCGGCTTCGACGGCCACGTGGTGCTGGAGGTCAACACCCGGCGCTCCGCGTCCCCCGCCGAACGCGAGGCCGATCTCGCCGAGGCGCTCGCCTTCACCCGTCTGCACCTGGCCACCCCCGCCCGGGTACGCTGACCACGAACTGCCGTACCGAGGGGGACATATGACGGACAGCACGGACTACCGGCGGCTCGCCGGCTCGTTCGGCGCGGTGGCCGCCGAGTACGACCGGGCCCGTCCCTCGTACCCCGACGAGCTCTTCGACGCGCTGGAGCGCCTGGCCGGCCGCACCCTGAAGGGCGCCCGGGTGCTGGACGTCGGCGCCGGTACCGGTATCGCCACCCGGCTGCTGGCCGGCCGCGGCGCGGACGTGATCGCCGTCGAGCCCACCCCCGGCATGGGCGCCCAGTTCCTCACCTCCTCGCCGGGCCTGCCGCTGGTCCGGGGCGACGGCGACGACCTGCCCTTCCACGACGGCTCGGCCGACTTCGTCACCTACGCCCAGGCCTTCCACTGGACGCACCCCGAGCGGTCCGTCCCCGAGGCGATCCGGGTGCTGCGCCCCGGCGGCGCGCTCGCGACCTGGTGGAACGTGAAGGACAGCGGCGTCGCCTGGGTGGCGGCGATGGGCGAGCGGCTCGCCAAGGCGCTCACCGGGACGTACCACGGCTACGGCGCGGTCAACGAGATCGTCTCGCGCCTCGCCCCCCACGACCTGCGGATCGGCACCGCCACGCTGCGCTGGGAGCGCCGGGTCACCGTCGACCACGTGATCACCGACCTGGTCTCGCGCTCCTACCTGGCCTCCCTCGCCCCCGAGGAGCGGGCGCCGCTGCTGGCCGTCGAGCGCGAGGCGCTGCTGGCGGAGTTCCCGGACGGCTGGGTGGTCGAGCCGTACGTCCTGGACCTCACCGTGGCCCGGACCCCGGACGCCACGGCCTGACCGCATCGCGGACGCGGTGTCCGCCCGCCGGACGTCGGGCGTAGTCTCGAAAGACACAGCGGCCGCGCACCCTCCTCACCGGCGGGGCCGCCAGCAGCCTCCGAAGGAGTGGAGCACAGTGCCCGAGCTGAAGTCCCGTACGGTCACCCACGGTCGCAACATGGCAGGCGCCCGGGCGCTTCTCCGGGCCGCCGGCGTAGCCCGCGAGGACTTCGGCAAGCCGATCATCGCGGTCGCCAACTCCTTCACCGAGTTCGTCCCCGGGCACACCCACCTCCAGCCGGTCGGCCGGATCGTCTCCGAGGCGATCAAGCAGGCGGGCGGCATCCCGCGCGAGTTCAACACCATCGCGGTGGACGACGGCATCGCGATGGGCCACGGCGGCATGCTCTACTCGCTGCCCTCGCGCGACCTGATCGCCGACTCGGTGGAGTACATGGTCAACGCGCACTGCGCGGACGCCCTGATCTGCATCTCCAACTGCGACAAGATCACCCCGGGCATGCTGATGGCCGCCCTGCGCCTCAACATCCCGACCGTCTTCGTCTCCGGCGGCCCGATGGAGGCCGGCAAGGCCACCCTGGTCGACGGCACCGTGCGCAGGCTGGACCTGGTCGACGCGATCTCCCAGGCGGTCAACGAGAACGTCTCCGACGAGGACATCGCGATCATCGAGGAGAACGCCTGCCCGACCTGCGGGTCCTGCTCGGGCATGTTCACCGCCAACTCGATGAACTGCCTGACCGAGGCGATCGGCCTCTCGCTGCCCGGCAACGGCTCGGTGCTCGCCACCCACACCGCCCGCCGGGCGCTGTACGAGAAGGCCGGGCGGACCGTCGTCGAGATCACCAACCGGCACTACCAGCAGGACGACTACAGCGTCCTGCCCCGCTCGATCGCCACCCGGTCCGCGTTCGAGAACGCCATGGCGCTGGACATCGCGATGGGCGGCTCGACCAACACCATCCTGCACCTGCTCGCCGCCGCCCAGGAGGCCGAGCTGGACTTCGACCTGCGGGCCATCGACGCGGTCTCCCGCCGGGTGCCCTGCCTCTCCAAGGTCGCGCCCAACGGCTCTTACTACATGGAGGACGTCCACCGGGCCGGCGGCATCCCCGCCATCCTCGGCGAGCTCTACCGCGGCGGCATGCTCCACGAGGACGTGACCACCGTCCACTCTGACTCGCTCGCCGAGTGGCTGAAGACCTGGGACGTCCGCGGCGGCTCGCCGTCCGCCGAGGCCGTCGAGCTCTGGCACGCCGCCCCCGGCTGCGTCCGCTCCGCCGAGGCCTTCTCCCAGTCCGAGCGCTGGGAGTCGCTGGACACCGACGCCGCCAATGGCTGCATCCGCAGCGTCGAGCACGCCTACTCGGTCGAGGGCGGCCTGGCCGTGCTGTACGGCAACCTCGCCGAGGACGGCTGCATCGTGAAGACCGCCGGTGTCGACGAGTCGATCTGGACCTTCAGCGGCCCCGCGGTCGTCGTCGAGTCCCAGGAGGACGCCGTCGACGCGATCCTCACCAAGCGGATCAAGGAGGGCGACGTCGTCGTCATCCGCTACGAGGGCCCCAAGGGCGGCCCCGGCATGCAGGAGATGCTCTACCCGACCTCGTTCCTCAAGGGCCGGGGGCTCGGCAAGGCCTGCGCCCTGGTCACCGACGGCCGCTTCTCGGGCGGCACCTCGGGCCTGTCGATCGGCCACGCCTCCCCGGAGGCCGCCTCCGGCGGCACCATCGCGCTGGTCGAGGACGGCGACATCGTCGCCATCGACATCCCCGGCCGGACGATCTCGCTGGAGGTCCCCGCCGAGGTGCTGCACGAGCGCCGGCTGAAGCTGGAGGCCGCGGGCGGCTACCGTCCGAAGAACCGCGAGCGCCAGGTCAGCCAGGCGCTGCGGGCCTACGCCGCGATGGCCACCTCCGCCGACAAGGGCGCCGTCCGCGACGTCTCCAAGCTCGGCTGACACCCCCGCGCCACGAGGAGCCGTTCCGCCCCGGGCGGGACGGCTCCTCCCGCGTCGGCCGCCGGATGCTGTCTCGCGGGCGGGGCGCCGGGTGATAATCGGCCGTGTGAACGAGGACCCCACCCCCACCCCCAGGCCCGCCGGCGCCCCCGAGCCGGAACCGATCCGCTGGTTCGGCACCAGCTGGGTCGGCCGTGGCACCGACTACCGGCTGCGCCGGGTCGTGGTGCCGCTCGGCGCCCTGCTCGCGGCGGTGGCCGGGGCGTTCGTCCTGCGCTTCGCCGTCGAGGGCGTCCAGCTGTCCGACAACGGCGGGTTCGTCAACGGCCTGCTGGTCGCCGCCGTGGCGATCTGCTCCTGCCTGGCCGGGCTGCGCAACTGGAAGCTGCTCAGCGAGGGCAGGGACCAGCTGACCGGCTGGATGGCCGAGGACAAGTCGCTCGGCGTGGTCTGGGTCATCGGCGGGGTCGGCGCGCTGTTCGCCTACTTCCTGCGCGGCCTGGTCGAGGCCCCCGGCGAGGCCGTCAAGCGCGCCCGGTACGAGCGCGCCACCGCCCAGTACGGGCGGCGGCAGGCGGGCCGCGGCGGCCGGCCCGGCGCGAAGAAGGCGGCGCCGGGCCGGGGCGGGCGCAAGCGCTGAGCGGTCAGCTGCGGGTGATCGTGCCGCACTCGCCCCGCACGGTCAGCTCCTTGGAGCGGTCGTACGGGTCGGTGGCCGGTCCGGTCCGCTCCGGGTCCGGCTGGGCGAACTGGGGGAACCGCGGGTGGAGGAAGCCGTCGTAGACCTCGCAGGCGGTGTTGCCGACCTCGGACCGGCGCTTGCCGAAGTTGATCTTCTTCGGGCTGTTCTGGTACTTGCCCGGGTCGTAGAACCGGAAGTCCTCCGTCTTGCGCACGATGGTGCGGGCGGTCCGGGTGTCCCCGGGGACGTCGGCCACCGGGAGCAGCAGGCCGACCGGCTTGACCGCGCCGTCCCCGGGCGCGGGCGCCGCGGGCGGCGCCGACCGCGGGGACTGCGCCGGGGCGCCCGGCGTCGGCCGCTGGGCCGTGGCGCGCTGGGCCGCCTCCGGGCCGGGACGCAGCGCGTAGACGTAGGTGAAGTCGGTGTGCACCACCACCCCCTTCTCGCCGTCGCCCTCGACGCTGATCCGGCCCTGCAGCCTGACCCCGTCGGCCACCTGGACCGCCTCGCGCGGATCGAAGCGGTCGAACGCCGAGGTGGGGTCGTCCTCCTTGCTGGGGCGGGCCAGCGCGATCTCCAGCTTGTCCCGGCTCTCCCGCTCCAGCATCGCCAGCGCGGCGTCCGGCCGGCCGCCCGCGATCACCTTCGGATCCAGGTTGGCCGCCGCCAGGTAGTCCTTCACCAGCTTGACCTGGGCGGCCGCCTGCTCGGCGCCGAACACCCCGATGGCGCCGGGGGCCTGCGGCAGGTCGAAGGCGTCCATCGTGGTCGGCCAGTCCTTGGCGGGGGAGCCGGCCCACGGGCGGTCGACGGTGGGCTGCTCCTCGTCGACCGGTGAGGGCGCGCCGGTCGGCCGCGCGGTCTCCGGGGCGACCGGCGCGGCGGACGTGCCGGACCGGTCCGGGGCGGCGCCGAAGGTCGTCGAGAACCAGGAGCGCACGCCGTCGACGTTGAGCGCGCCCAGCAGCACGACCACCGTCAGCAGCACGTACAGCGGCGCCTGCCACCGCGGCCGCGGGCGGGCGTTGCCCCAGGGGTCGACCGGCTTCGGGGCGCGCCCGAAGCGCCCGGCCTTCCTCGGGCCGTCGTTCACCGAGCGCCGGCCGCCCGGGTCGACCGGCGGGGTGTGCTGCCACCGGGCGGAGAGCATCCGGGTGCGGCCCGCGGGCTCCTTGACGGCGGCCCCGCGGACGAACTCCTCGTCCAGGACGAGGTCGGCGAACGGGTCCTTCCCGCCCGCTCCGGACGGGTCCGCCCCGTCCGGGGCCCGGCCCTCGGACGGGCGCGGTTCTGGATCTTCGGCTATCGGCATCGCGCCAGTATGCCGACGGGGTGTGACAGGGAATCGATCGGGGGCACACCGTGTGGTGAACTCGGGTGCGGCGTGCGGGAATCACCCCGTTTTGTCCGGCTCGCGGGCCGGTGCTCAGCCCTTGCCGCGGGCCTGCTTCACCGAGCCGACCACGCCCGCGACGGCCAGCAGGAGACCGGCCGGCAGCAGCGAGAGGAAGAACGCGCCGAACAGGCCCGCGTCCCCGAGGATCGTCTGCGCCAGCATGTTCAGCACCAGCAGCCCGCCCGCGGCCGGCAGCGCCGACTTCCACGGATGCGCGTCCGCCCACCGGCGCAGCCGCCGGTCGGTGGTGTCCTTGCGCAGCTGGCCGCCCACCGTGCCGACCAGGAAGAAGAAGAACAGGGCCCAGCCGGCCGGTCCGGCCAGCATGCTCAGCGACCAGTCGCCGGTGATCGCGTCGATCCCCAGGGCGGTCGCCCCCACCACCGCACCGACTCCCGCGGCCGTCCGCCACGGCCCCAGCGTCGCGGCGGCGACGGCGGCTTGCCGGTTCTCACGTCGGGACATCTCTCCGTGTGCCATGCCTCCACGGTGCGCCCGCGCACGGCCCGAAGCCATAGGGGAGAACCCCGAGTTTCTCCCTAGGGCGGACGCCCCCGGGCCCGGTCCCGGGGCGGACGCCGCCGTGCACTTCCGCAGGGTGGACGGTCCCGCCGCGGGCGCGGGAGCGGTGCGAGGATGGCGGCAGGAACGGATGCAAGGAGCGGGCATGGGCAGCGGCGCGGCGCACGGGCAGAAGATCGCTTTCCTCGGGACGGGCAAGATCGGGGAGGCCCTGCTCTCCGGTCTGCTGCGGGCCGGCAAGGACCCGGCGGACGTCCTGGTGACCGCCCGCCGGCCGGAGCGGGCCGCCGAGCTGGCCGCGAAGTACGGCGTCGGCGTGGTGGCCAACCACGAGGCCGCCAAGCTCGCCGACACCCTGATCCTCGCGGTGAAGCCGCAGGACATGGGCACCCTGCTGGACGAACTGGCGCCGCACGTCGGCGCGGACCGGCTGGTCATCTCGGCCGCGGCCGGCATCCCCACCGCCTGGTTCGAGGAGCGACTGGCGCCCGGTACCCCGGTGGTCCGGGTGATGCCCAACACGCCCGTCCTGGTGGACGAGGGCATGAGCGTGATCTCCGGCGGCTCGCACGCGACCGAGGCGCACCTGGAGCGGGCCGAGGAGATCTTCCGCTCGGTCGGCAAGGCGCTGCGGCTGCCGGAGTCCCAGCAGGACGCGGCGACCGCGCTCTCCGGTTCGGGCCCGGCGTACTTCTACTTCCTGGTCGAGGCGATGACGGACGCCGGCATCCTGCTCGGCCTGCCCCGGCACGTGGCGCACGACCTGATCGTGCAGTCCGCGATCGGCGCCTCGGTGATGCTGCGGGACTCCGGCGAGCACCCGGTGAAGCTGCGCGAGGCGGTCACCTCGCCGGCCGGCACCACCATCGCGGCCATCCGCGAGCTGGAGAACCACGGGGTGCGGGCCGCGCTGCTGGGCGCCCTGGAGGCGGCCCGGGACCGCTCCCGGGAGCTGGCCTCCGGCGGCCGGTAGGCCGCCCAGTAGGCTCGGCCGCATGGCCTACGACCTGGTGATCTTCGACAACGACGGCGTGCTGGTGGACAGCGAGCCGCTCTCCAACCGGTTGCTCGCCGAGTACCTCACCGAACTCGGCTACCCGACCACGATCGAGGACTCCTACCGGGACTTCATGGGCACCGCGGCCCACCGGATCCACGACGTGATCGCCGAGCGGCACGACGGCGCGAAGCTGCCGGAGGGCTTCGACGAGCTGTTCCACGGCCGGGTGTTCGCCGCCTTCGACGCCGAACTCACCGCCGTGCGGGGCGCGGAGACGCTGCTGAAGGAACTCGGGCAGCGCTCCGTGCCGTTCTGCCTGGCCTCCTCGGCGCACCACGCGTGGATCCGCACCGCCCTCGACGTCACCGGTCTGCGCGGGTACTTCGCCGAGGAGCGGATCTTCAGCGCGCAGGACGTCGGCGTCGGCAAGCCGGCCCCCGACCTCTTCCTGCACGCCGCCCGCGCCCTCGGCGTCGACCCGGCCCGCTGCCTGGTGCTGGAGGACAGCGTCAACGGCGTGCTGGCCGCCCGGGCGGCCGGGATGGACGTCTACGGCTACACGGCGCTCACCGACCCGGCGCGGCTGACGGCGGCGGGCGCCACCGGGCTGATCGGGGACCTCGCCGAGGCCGCCGCGCTGCTCGGCTGAGCGGCCGGGCCCGTACCGGCGTGCGCACCCCCTCCCCAAAAGCCGCGCCACCCCCTACGCTCTCGCCAACATCGTTGTACCGGCCAGTAGCGAGGTGTGCGTGAAGATCGGGACGGCGCCCGGTGCCGCGGCACCGCCACGGCTGCGGGCGGGCCGGGCCGCGCTCACCGCGAGCTTCCTGCTCCAGGGCGTCACCTTCGCGCTGCTGGTCACCTGCATCCCCGAGATCCAGGACCGGTACGGGCTGAGCGACGCGCTGCTGCCGGTCTTCCTGGCCGCCGTGCCGATCCTGGCCGGCGTCGGGTCGATCGTCTCCGAGCAGCTGGTGCGGCGGGCCGGCGCGCGGGCGGTGCTGCGGGTCGTCCAGCCCGCCGTCTGCCTCAGCCTGGCCGGCGCCGGGTTCGGCCGCACGCTCTGGCAACTCGCGCTCGCGCTCGGCGCGTTCGGCCTGCTGGTCGGCGCGCTGGACGCCAGTATGAACATGCTCGGGGTCGGCCTGCAGCGCCGCTACGGGCGCTCGATCATGCTCGGCTTCCACGCCGCGTTCAGCCTCGGCGGCATCCTCGGCACGGTGGTCACCGGCCTCGGTTCGCACTACCACCTCGGCCTGCCCGTGCTGTTCGGGACGGCCGCCGTGGTGATCGCCCCGCTCGCGGTGCTGGCCGGGACGCGGTTCGCCGGGCCCGCCGAGCTCGGTGACGCCGTCCGGGAGGCCGCCGAGGCCGCGGCCCGGAGCGTCCCGTGGCGGCCGCTGCTGCCGCTCTGCCTGGCGATGGCCTTCGCGTACATCGCCGACGCCTCGGTCTCCAACTACAGCGTCAAGTACCTCACCGACGGCCTGGGCAGCGCCGAGGACGTGGCGAAGCTGTCCTACCTCGGCTACATGGTGGCGATGCTGCTCGGCCGTGCGCTGGGCGACCGCGCGGTGCAGCGCTGGGGCGCCGTCCCGGTGGTCCGCGGCGGCGCCGCGCTGGCCGCGCTGGGCTTCGCGATCGCCGCCGCCGCGCCCGGTGCGGCCGCCGGCATCGCCGGGTTCACCGTGCTCGGCTTCGGGATCTGCGCGATCATCCCGCAGGTCTTCGCGGCCGGCGGGCGGCTCCTCCCGGACGACTCGGACGCCGCCGTGGCCCGGCTCAACCTCTTCAACTACGTGGGCTTCCTGATCGGTTCGCCGCTGGTGGGCGCGATCGCCGACGCCAGTTCGTACCGCTGGGCGCTGCTCGCCCCGATGCTCCTGGTGCTCGCCGTCCTCCCGCTGGCCGACCGCTTCGCCCCCGCCCCGGCGCTCGTCCCGGCGCGGGCCTGACGGCGGCGCCGCGCCGCGTGGCGCTCAGCCTTCGCGGATCTCGTCCAGCGACTCCCGCATCAGGGCCTTGGCGCGGGTGAACCAGTCCGCGAGCACGGCGATCTCGTCCGGGGTGTAGTCGGCGAACAGGCGGCCGAACCGCTCGTACATCGGGCCGTAGACCTGGAGGATGCGGGCCTGCGCGGAGTCCTCCATCACCACCCGTACCCGGCGGCGGTCGGCCGGGTCGGCCTCGCGGCGGGCGTACCCGGACTTCTCCAGCCGGTTGAGCACGCCCGTCACCGCGCCGGTGGTGAGCTGCGCCCGCTCGGCGAGGTCGCCGGCGGCGAGCGGCTCCCCGGCCATGGCCGCCTCGATGACGAAGCCGAGGCAGGTGAGGTCGGTGACGTTCAGCCCGAGCCGGGCGGCGACGTCCTGCTGTCCGAACTGGGCGAGCGCGATCATCCGGTCCATCGCGTACTGCGCCTGCTCGGTCGTCGCCCGCGGGCGCGGCTTGCCCTCCACGGAGCATCTCCTTAGTATCTAAGTTACTTAGCTCGCGAGATAAAACATCGGTCGCGGCCCGCTCCCCGGGCGCGCCGACCGTCCGCGAAGCCCATCACAGCGGAACCCCATCACACCAAAGAGGGAGACATGGGCGCACACGACGAGCACGACATGGGTCACACCGTCGCCGGCTGGACGGGTGTCGCGATCGCGATCGCCGGCAGCGCGGTCGCCGGGGTGGCCTTCGCGGCGGGCTCGGCCGCCGCGTTCTGGACCGGCCTCGCCGTCGCCGCGGCCGGGGCGCCCGCCGCCTGGCTGCTGCACCTCGCGGGCTGGGGCAAGGCCACCGGGCCCCGCCCGGCCGGCGGCCGGCACTGGCGCACCCGGGACACCGCCGCCCGGGCCGGCCACGCCGACTGCCTCGGCTGCCGGCTGGCGGGCCGCACCGGCGTCGCCGCCGCGCCCGTACCGACACCCGCGCCGGGCCCGGCCGCCCGGCTCTCCCGGAGGTAGGCCCGCGCCCGGGCGGGCAGTTCACCGACCCCCGGGGGTGTGACCTGGCGGCGGTCGCGGCGCGCGCACGCACTACCGTGGACGCCATGCCCGAAGCCGAGCGTGACACCCCCTGCGGCCTGCACCTCTTCTGGGACGAGGCCGTCACCGCCTACGACTTCGGTCCCGGCCACCCGATGGACCCGGACCGGCTGGCGCTCACCATGCGCCTGGTGGAGTCCCTCGGGCTGAGCGCGGGGCCCGGCGTCACCGTCCGGTCCGCACCGCCCGCCGGCGACTCCACCCTGCGGCTGGTGCACACCCGGGAGTACGTCGCGGCGGTCAAGCACGCGGCCGCCCACCCCGAGGAGGTGGACCTGCGGCACGGGCTCGGCACCGACGACAACTGGGCCTTCCCCGCCGTCCACTCCGCCTCCGCGCTGATCGCCGGGCAGTCGGTCGCCGCCGCCGAGGCGGTCTGGCGCGGCGAGACCCCGCACGCCGTCAACTTCGCGGGCGGACTGCACCACGCGATGCCCGCCCGGGCGTCCGGCTTCTGCATCTACAACGACCCCGCGCTCGCCATCGCCCGGCTGCTCGAACTCGGCGCCGAGCGGGTCGCCTACGTCGACGTGGACGTCCACCACGGGGACGGCGTCCAGCAGGCGTTCTGGGACGACCCCCGGGTGCTCACCGTCTCGCTGCACGAGCACCCCGCCACGCTCTTCCCGCAGACCGGCTGGGCCACCGAGACCGGCGGCCCGGCCGCGCCCGGCTCGGCGGCCAACCTGCCGCTGCCGGCCGGTACCGGTGACTCCGGCTGGCTGCGCGCCTTCCACGCCCTGGTGCCCGAACTGCTGGCCGCCTTCCGCCCGCAGGTGCTGGTCACCCAGCACGGCGCGGACACCCACCTGGAGGACCCGCTCGCCCACCTCGCCGTCACCGTGGACGCCCAGCGGATGATCGCCGAGGAACTGCACGCCCTGGCCCACGAGCACGCCGACGGCCGCTGGATCGCGCTGGGCGGCGGCGGGTACGCCGTCGTGGACGTCGTCCCGCGGACCTGGACCCATCTGGTCGCCACCGCCGCCGGCCGGCCCGTCGACCCGGCCACCGAGACCCCGGAGGCCTGGCGCGCCGAGGTCTACCGGCGCACCCGCCGGCCGGCCCCGCTGCGGATGACCGACGGCGCCCGGCCGGTCTGGCGGGACTTCGACGCGGGATACGATCCGGCCGACCGCCTCGACCAGGCGATCCTGGCCAGCCGCCGCGCCGTGCTGCCGCACCACGGCCTGCTGCCCTGAATCCCGGCCCCCGGTTGTGGAGGCGCCGGGCGGTGCGCACGACCCCTGCGACAGACCGCCGAGTGACTACGTAATGCAACAGGACTATCTCTCACCGTACGAGGACTGGGCTTCTCCCTCTTCCCACTGGTACCACCCATAACTACTCTGGGGATACACGTGTGCCGGTGGAGTCACCGGAGGGGAAGCCGGTGCCTTGCACACGGGTAAGGGTCGGGTGATGGTCATGAGTTCCGGCGAACGCCCCCTGCAGGAAGTCGTCTTCCTGACCGTGGCCGAAGTGGCCGCGGTCATGCGGGTGTCCAAGATGACGGTGTACCGATTGGTGCACAGCGGAGAGCTGCCGGCCATCCGGGTCGGTCGGTCCTTCCGGGTGCCCCAGCAGGCGGTGCACGAGTACCTCAAGGAGTCCTACGTGCGGCTCGAAAGCGCGTAGGACTCGGCTGACGTGGGCGGGGGTCACAGCCGGTGGCCCCCGCGCTCGTTTGCCGCGGATTTCCCGCGAGTTTCCCGGTCCGGGGAGCACGATTACGGCCCTGGCCGCGTGGACGGTAGGCTAGGCCCTCCGTCAGTCGTATGGACTCCGTCTCTCACGGACGGGAGTCTCAGTGAGCGAGGGTTGTTCCGTGGGCTCTGTCATCAAGAAGCGTCGTAAGCGTATGGCCAAGAAGAAGCACCGCAAGCTTCTGAAGCGCACCCGCGTGCAGCGTCGCAACAAGAAGTAAGCGCCCGCCGCGCCCTGCGCGCCCGGTGCTTCCACCGCCCGTCCAGGCCCTCGTGGCCCGGGCGGGCGGTGTCGTCTCACGGCCCGCCACGGCGGCGCGGTACGGTGCACGCAGGCCCGCCGAGGCCGAGGAATGGGGTGCAGCACTGTGGGCATGGTCGTGCTCGTCACCGGCGTGGCGCGCCACCTCGGAGCCCGGTTCGTCGCGGAGCTCCGCCGCCGGCCCGACGTCGACCTGGTGGTCGGCGTGGACGTGCAGCCGCCCCGGCACCCCGTCGAGGAACCGGACGGCCCCGCCGCCCCGTACCGCTTCCACCAGCTGGACCTGCGCCGCCCGGCGGTCGCCCGGGTGATCGCCGAGCACCGGGTCGACACCGTCGTCCACCTCGCCGTCAGTGCCACCGGACTGGGCTCCACGAACCGCTCCTCGGTCAAGGAGTCCAACGTCATCGGCACCATGCAGCTGCTCGGTGCCTGCCAGAAGGCCCCCGGAGTGCGCCGGCTGGTGGTGAAGTCGACCACCGGCGTGTACGGCTCGGCGCCGCGCGACCCGGCCGTGTTCACCGAGCGGACCCAGCCCAAGAATCTGCCGGGCGGCGGCTTCGCCAAGGACGCGGTGGAGGTCGAGGGCTACGTCCGCGGCTTCGCCCGCCGCCGCCCCGACGTCGCGGTGACCGTCCTGCGGTTCGCCAACATCGTCGGCCCCGGCGCGGACACCCCGCTCGTCGAGTACTTCGCGCTGCCGGTCCTGCCCACCGTCCTCGGCTACGACCCCCGGCTGCAGTTCGCCCACGAGGACGACGTCGTCGAGGTGCTCTGCCGGGCGGCGCTGCCGCCGGAGCCGGGCACCGTCAACACCGGCACCTTCAACGTGGCGGGGGAGGGCGTCCTGCTGCTCTCCCAGTGCGCCCGCCGGCTCGGCCGGCCGACCCTGCCGCTGCTGCGGCCCGCGATCAGCTGGATGGCGGCGCTGGCCCGGCAGACCAGGATGGTCGACTTCTCGCCGGAGCAGCTGCGGCTGCTCACCCACGGCCGGGTGGTGGACACCGCCCGGCTGCGCGAGACCTTCGGCTACCGGCCGCGGTTCACCACCGCCGAGGCCTTCGCCGACTTCGCCGCCGCCCAGTCGGCCGGCCTGCTGCCGCCCGCGCGGCTCGCCGCCGTCACCGACGGGCTGGCCGCGCTGCTCGGGCCGGAGTACGCGCGGGCCGCCCGTTCCCATGCCAGCCGACCCAGGAGCTGAACCCGCGATGAGTGCCGCTGCCGAGAACGCGCCGGGCCAGGCCAAGGTCATCCCGATCGAGTCCGCGCCGAGCTGGAGCGAGCCCGACCGCCCCGCCGGCCTGGCCGACCAGCTCGCCGACGCCGTCGGCGGGGCGCTGGCCGGCCGGCTCGGCCCGGCCGCCACCCGGCTGTTCGGCAAGGGCTGGGAGGGCCGGGCCGCCGAGCGCCTCGCCTTCCTGCGCCGCCGGGTCACCGGTGACTACGAGGTGGACGAGTTCGGCTTCGACCGCGAGCTCACCGAGGAGGTGCTGCTCTCGCTGCTGCGCCCGCTCGCCGAGAAGTACTTCCGGGTCGAGGTGCGCGGGATCGAGAACATCCCGGCCGAGGGCGGCGCGCTGATCGTCGCCAACCACTCCGGGACGATCCCGTTGGACGCCCTGATGACCCAGGTCGCCATCCACGACCACCACCCGAGCCGGCGGTACCTGCGGATGCTCGCCGCCGACCTGGTGTTCGTGCTGCCCGGCATCAACGAGCTGGCCCGCAAGGCCGGTCACACGCTGGCCTGCAACGAGGACGCCCAGGCGCTGCTGGAGCGCGGCGAGCTGGTCGGGGTCTGGCCGGAGGGCTTCAAGGGCATCGGCAAGCCGTTCTCCGAGCGGTACAAGCTGCAGCGCTTCGGGCGCGGCGGCTTCGTCTCCTCGGCGCTGCGGGCCCGGGTGCCGATCGTCCCCTGCGCGATCGTCGGGGCGGAGGAGACCTATCCGATGATCGGCAACTTCCGGACGCTGGCCCGGCTGCTGGGGCTGCCGTACGTGCCGGTGACGCCGACCTTCCCGTGGCTCGGGCCGCTCGGCGCGGTGCCGCTGCCGACCAAGTGGACGATCCAGTTCGGCGAGCCGATCGCCACCGACGGCCACCCGGTGGAGGCGGCGGACGATCCGATGCTGACCTTCGACCTCGCCGACGAGGTGCGCGAGACCATCCAGCACACCCTCTACAAGCTGCTGGTGCAGCGGCGTTCGGTGTTCTTCTGAGGTTGTCCGCCGGTGCCCGTGAGGCACGGACGCGGGAGGGGCCCGGCGGATACCGCCGGACCCCTCCCGCGTCGACGGGCCGGTGGTGCGGGGCGGCTCACGCCGTACCGCACCACCGGCCCGTCGACCATCCGGTCGACCGGCCGGATCGGCCCGTCCGGCCGGTCGAGCTGATGCAGCCGATGCAGCCCGTTCAGCCGCCGAGGATCCGCAGACCGGGCAGCAGCCCGGGGATCAGCGGCGGCACGTCGACACCCTGCGGTGCCGTGCCGGGCGCGGCACTGGGCGAGCCGGACGGCTGCGGGGCCGCCTGGTCCGGTGCCGGGTCCGCGCTCGGCGAGGGCTTCGGACCGGTCAGCCCGTTGGTGAGGTTGTCGACCAGCCCGCCGACCGCGCCCGCCGCGTTGCTCGGTGCGCTGCTGGGCGCACCGGCGCCGCCACCGGGCGTGCTCGCCCCGGCGGACGGTGCCCGCTCGGTGCTGCCGGGCTTGCCACCGTTCGCGCTGCCCGCGCCGCCCTGGGCCGTCCCGGCGCCCGGTGCGGCGTTGCCGCCGACGGCCGGGGCGTCGCCCTGCGAGCCGCCGTCGGCCGGATGGCCCGCGCCGCCGCCCGCCCCGCTGCCGGCCGGTCCACCGCTCTTGGCGGGAGGCTGGGCCAGTCGCAGGGGCGCGACGTCCTCGCTTATGTCGTCGAACAGCTGGTCCACCAGGTGGGCCTGCGAGGTCAGCTGGACGGGCAGCTTGCTCTGCAGCTCCGTCCAGTGGCCGTCCTCGTCCTGGGCGAAACCGGCCAGGGCCCGCATCGGGTCCAGCGAGCCGTTGCTGCGGTAGACCGAGCGCAGCAGGTCGCGGCCCTTGAGGGCGTCGGCGTGCATGTCGTCGAGCGCCCTGCGGACCTGGTCGACGGTGCCCGGGCTGAGCGAGCCGCCCGGGTCCGTCCGGCCGACCAGGCTCTTCGCCTCGCCGAGCCGGGTGGCCGCGTTGTCCAGCAGCAGCTCGCCGCGCTCGCTGTCGGTGTCCGCGAGGTCGAGCCGGAGCCCTTCCAGACCGCGCTTCATGCCGTACAGCGTGTCCCCGGGGAGGGCGTTGGCGCTCGCGGCGGCCGCGCCGGCGAGGCTGCCGACGGCGAGCCCGGCGACCAGGCCGCCGATCGCGAACCGGCGGCTCCAGCGGCCGCGCGGGGCGGTCCGGACTGCCCGGTGGCCGCGCTGGCGGGGCACCGCGGCACCCGGCCCACCGGCGAAGACCTGCTCGAACGCGGCCATCAGCTGAGCGCGTTGGACCGTTCGGACCTCCTGGTCCAGTGCCGGTCCGGGCAGCGCGCCGAGTGCGCCGACCATGCCGACCAGCTCCGCCATCGCGGCCGAACCGGCGCCGGTGGAAGCGGCGTTGGCCGCCGCGGAACCGGCGGCGCCGTGTTCCTCTGCCTGGTGGGCCTCCAGCGCCTCGGCGAAGGCCTTCGCCCGCCGGTGCTCCAGCACGTTTGCCGTCACGGGCCACACCTCCCTTCGTCGTTGTCGACACCCCGGCCTGCCGGACGGTTGCCTCGGCGGGCCAAAGCCACTCCATCGGGTGAGAGGTCGCAATTCGACTTGACCGTACGCCTGGTGGAGGCTTGCACGCTGGCCAACGAGCGGTGCGGGCGGTCGGTTACGCACGGCTGATCATCGGATCGACCGTTCACCCGGACGTGTCGGACCGCCGCCGTCGGTGACGGCCCGCCGGATATCTCGCCGGTGCCGTCCGCGGCACCGCCCCCGGTCTTCGCGCCGCTCACCGCGCGTCGGGCGGCAGCAGCCGGGCCAGCGTCCGTACCGCGCGGTACTGGAGCGTCTTGATGGCGCCCTCGTTCTTGCCCATGATCCGGGCCGTCTCGGCCACCGAGAGTCCCTGCAGGAAGCGGAGCGTGACGCACTCCTGCTGCTGCGGGTTGAGCCGCCGCACCGCGTCCAGCAGCGCCGCGTTGGAGAGCGACTCCAGCACCGAGTCCTCCGGGCTGCGTTCGCACTCGTTGGAGTCGAGCATCTCCCCGGTGGTGACCTCCAGCCGGAACCGGCTGGACTTGAAGTGGTCGGCCACCAGGTTGCGGGCGATGGTCACCAGCCAGGCGCCGAAGTCGCGGCCCTGCCAGGTGAAGGTGCCGATCCGGCGCAGGGCGCGGAGGAAGGTCTCGCTGGTGAGGTCCTCGGCGGTGGCCCGGCTCCCGACCCGGTAGTAGATGTAGCGGTAGACGGTGTCCGCGTAGTGGTCGTAGAGGCTGCCGAAGGCGTCGCTCTCGCCGGCCTGGGCCCGCTCGACCAGCTCCATGATCGGGTTGTGCTCGGTCTCGTAGCCGGGAGCCGGGGCCGTCCGTGCCCGGCTGCGGCCGCTGCTGCCGGTGGCTCCGGTCCGTCCGCGCGAGCCGGTTCCGGTGGAGCCGGCGGCCGTGGTGCGCAGGGCGAGACCGGCCGGCTGCGGCTGCTGGCCGAACGGGACTCCGGCGGGCACCAGTTGGGGTGAGGTGGCGAGCTGGCTGCGGAGCAGGGTGCGCAACAGTTCCAGGCCGGTGGAGATCTGCCGGGCCGAGGCCGGGCGGCCGCGCAGGCTGGTGCGGGAGCGCAGGGTGGCGGGCGACGGGCGGGAGGGTGCAGGCGCGTCGTTCCGGACGGGTGGGTACACGGGACTCCCAGAGGCAGAACTGTGGACGGATCACCTCCGCCTGCGCGGAGAGCACGCCCGCGCCGCCCGTTCGAGCGGGGCGCGTGGGTGACGTGCATCCAGGAGAGAATAACGCTTTGTGCAATGACAGCTACACCGTGTGGTCGAAGTGGTCGTTTGGGATCCACATGGCGTGCATATTCGGCTGACACTGACCGAACGTGTCATCGTTCATCCGGCTCAACGTGATCGAACATGTGCACCGGGTGACCAATTAGGCGGTCGGACGGCCGGTTTCCCCTTGGTTGGCCTTGGTAACCCCCGACTTTCCCCGTCTGACGAACGATCAGAACCGGTCACCCAGTGACAGCTTCGTTCAGGCTCTTCGGGCTCCCGGCCGGTGGAGGGGAGTTAGCCCGTACGGGGGCCATGTTCGGTGTACGGATTGACGGCTGGTCACCCTCGCAGGGGGGTGGTTCGGCGGTGGCCGCCGGGCGTGGCCCCCACCCCGGTCCGGTCCGCGGCTCAGGCGCGGTGGCGGCGCTGCAGGGCGATGCCGGCGGCCGTCGCCCCGGCGGCCACCCCGAGCGCGGCGGCGGCCGGGAGCCCGACCCGGGCCGCCTTGCGCCCGGTCCGGAAGTCCCGCACCCGCCAGCCCTGGGCCCGGGCGTGGCGGCGCAGCGCGCCGTCCGGGTTCACCACGTACGGGTGGCCGACCAGCGAGAGCATCGGGATGTCGTTGGCCGAGTCGCTGTACGCGGCGCAGCGCTCCAGGTCGAGCCGCTCGCGCCGGGCCAGCGCGCCGACGGCGGCCGCCTTGGCGGGCCCGTGCAGCAGGTCGCCGACCAGCCGGCCGGTGTACAGGCCGCCCCGGGCCTCGGCGACGGTGCCGAGCGCGCCGGTCATGCCCAGCCGGCGGGCGATCACCCGGGCCACCTCCAGCGGTGCGGCGGTGACCAGCCAGACCCGCTGGCCGGCGTCCAGGTGCATCTGGACCAGGGCCCGGGTGCCGGGCCAGATCTTCTCGGCGATGACCTCCTCGAAGACCTCCTCGCAGATGGCTTCGAGGTCGGCGGTGCGCTTGCCCGCGACGAGGCCGAGCGCGGTGTGCTGGGCGTCGGCCATGTGGTCCGGGTCCTCGGTGCCGTGCAGCCGGAACCAGGCCTGCTGCCAGGCGAACCGGGCGATGTCGCGGCGGGTGAGGAAGCCGCGGCGGTAGAGGCCGACGCCGAGGTAGAAGATCGCGGCACCGCGCAGGATGGTGTTGTCGCAGTCGAAGAAGGCGGCGGCGCGCGGGTCGTCCCGCTCGGGGGTGTGGTTGCCGGCGGGTGCCTTGGGGGCCTTCGCGGGCCGCTCGTCGGAGCCGTCCGGGGCGGTCGCCGCGTGCGCGGCGGTCGGCGTGGCGGGGGCGTCCGGGTCGTGCGGGGCGTCCGTGGCGGCCCGCAGGGCGGCCTCCGCGGCCTCGGCCGCGGCCTCGCCGGCCAGGGCGTTCCGCTCGGTGGTGGAACGCCTTGACTGGGTGAGCCTTCGGAGCACGGCCATGCCGTCGAGCATATCGAGCCGGGCCGGGAGGAGCCGTGACGGCGACGTGCCCACCGGGTGAACAGCGACCGGTCCGGCGCCGGGTCCCGGGCGGGCGGTGCCCGGGCCGGCCGGGCGTCGGGGCCGGTGTGAGGCGGGCGCACAATGGCGGGGTGAGCCCACTGCTGCGACGTGACAAGAACCAGAGCCCCGAGCCGGCCGACCGCACCGTGACCCTGGTCGGCAAGCCGGGCTGCCACCTCTGCGACGACGCCCGGGAGGTGATCGTGCGGGTGACCGGCGAGCTGGGCGCGACCTTCGAGGAGAAGGACATCACCCAGGACGAGGAGCTGTACCGCGCGTACTGGGAGCAGATCCCGGTCACCCTGATCGACGGGCGTCAGCACGACTTCTGGCGGGTCGACGAGCGCCGCCTGCGCGCCGCGCTCGGCGCCTGACGGCGGTGAACCGCCCCCGCCGACCGGCGGGGGCGGTTCGCCGAATCGTTGTGAAGAATCCCGTACCGGGCCTGGGAACGGCGATGTTCGTCGGCTTACGATCGAACTCGTCCGCGCCCATGGGGGGCTGAGCACACGAGGAGTGCCGCCATGCTTCCCGGTCCGACCCCAGGGACGCCCGTGCCCGCAGCCGGCGGGGGCTTCGCGGTGGTGGACGTGGAGACGACGGGCCGCAGCCCGTGGCGGCACCGGGTGGTCGAGGTCGCCGTCGTCCTGCTGGACGAGCGGCTCCGCCCCGAGGGCGAGTTCTGCACCCTGCTGGATCCGGCCGGTCCGGTCGGCCCCACCCATGTGCACCGGATAGCCCAGGCCGACGTGGAGGGCGCCCCCCGGTTCCGCGAGGTCGCGCCGCGGCTGCTGGAGCTGCTGGCCGGCCGGGTGCTGGTCGGCCACCACGTGACCTGCGACCACGCCTTCCTCGATCGCGAGTTCGCCCGGATCGGGGTGGCCCTGCCGCCCGTCCCGCTGCTCTGCACGATGCGGCTGGCCCGCGCCCACCTGTCGGAGGCGGGCGGCTTCGGTCTGGCGGCCTGCACGGAGGCGGCCGGGCTGGGCCGGTTCCCCGCGCACACCGCGCTGGGCGACGCCCGGGCCACCGCCGGGCTGCTCCGGCACTGCCTGGACGCGCCCTCCTGCCCGCCCGACGACTGGGCGGCGCCCCTGCGCGAGGCGGCCCGGGTGCCGTGGCCGAGGCTGGGCCGGGCCCGCTCGGGCGCCGCCGGGGCGGTCGTCCCGCAGCTCCGCCGGGAGCCGCCGTACGGCCTCCGGCCGCCCGGTGCGCAGCCCCCGGCGGCGGTGCCGACGGGGACCGGTGCTATGGACTCGCCGGCGTGATGCGCATCACTGTGCGGGGACAAATCGGACACCATCTTTGTGCACACGTTCACAAACGCATAGCCTGGCTGCCAAAGCCCAGCTTCACCCACAGGAGCACCGTGGCAATCGGCCGATCACCACAGAGCAGTTCGCAGACGCCCGACCAGGGCGCCGCGCGCCGACCCTCGCGTGCCCGGGGCATCCCGGAGGCGACCGTCGCCCGCCTTCCCCTCTACCTGCGGGCACTCACCGCGCTCTCCGAGCGTTCCGTGCCGACCGTCTCCTCGGAGGAGCTGGCGGCCGCCGCCGGCGTGAACTCCGCGAAGCTGCGCAAGGACTTCTCCTACCTGGGCTCGTACGGGACCCGCGGCGTCGGTTACGACGTCGAGTACCTCGTCTACCAGATCTCCCGCGAGCTGGGCCTGACCCAGGACTGGCCCGTCGTCATCGTCGGCATCGGGAACCTCGGCCACGCGCTCGCCAACTACGGCGGCTTCGCGTCCCGCGGGTTCCGGGTGGCGGCCCTGCTGGACGCCGACCCGGCCGTGGTCGGCAGCAGCGCCGCCGGGCTGCCGGTGCGCCACATGGACGAACTGGAGTCCATCGTGGAGAACCAGCACGTCTCGATCGGTGTCATCACGACCCCGCCCGGTGCCGCCCAGCAGGTCTGCGACCGCCTGGTCGAGGCCGGTGTCACCAGCATCCTGAACTTCGCCCCGACGGTGCTCACCGTTCCGGACGGCGTGGACGTGCGCAAGGTGGACCTCTCCATCGAGCTGCAGATCCTGGCCTTCCACGAGCAGCGCAAGGCGGGCGAGGAGCCGGACCGCACCGAGTCGGTGCTGGACCGCGCCCCCGGCCCGGTCCGCGCGGCCGCGGCCAAGCTGCGCCGCGCCGCGGCCGGCTCCGGCAAGGCCCGTCCGGTCGCCGAGCCGGCCAAGGACGACGAGGCGCCGGCGAAGGCCAAGCCCGGCAAGGCCGGCGGCGAGGGCGAGCTCTCCGCGGTGATGCCGGCGTGAGCGAGCGAACCATCGGGAAGGTGCGCGCGGTGCGGAGCGGTCGTCGGTCGCAGCGGGCCGGGCGCGTGCGGTGCGGGATCCGTGGCACCGGGGGGCGGGCATGAGCCTCCTCGTCGTAGGCCTGAGCCACCGCACCGCCCCGGTCGGCGTGCTGGAGCGCGCCGCCCTGACCGGTGACGTCCCGACCCGGCTGCTGCACGACGCGGCGGCCACCGCGACCGTCGCCGAGGCGGCGCTGCTGAACACCTGCAACCGGATCGAGCTGTACGCGGACGTGGACAAGTTCCACGCCGGCGTCGCCGAGCTCTCGCTGCTGCTGGCCCACCACAGCGGAGTGGACCTGGAGGAGCTGACCTCCCACCTCTACGTCCACTACGAGGACCGCGCCGTCCACCACCTCTTCTCGGTGGCCTGCGGCCTGGACTCGATGGTGGTCGGCGAGGGGCAGATCCTCGGCCAGCTGCGCGACGCGCTGGCCAAGGCCCAGGAGCAGCACACCGCCGGGCGCGGGCTGAACGAGCTGTTCCAGCAGGCCCTGCGGGTCGGCAAGCGGGCGCACAGCGAGACCGGCATCGACAAGGCCGGCCAGTCGCTGGTCACCTTCGGCCTGGAGCAGGTCGCGGCCGGCGCGGGCGAGATCGCGGGCAAGCGCGCCCTGGTGGTCGGGGCGGGCTCGATGAGCTCGCTGGCCGCCGCCACGCTGGTCCGCGCCGGCGTCACCGATCTGCTGGTCGCCAACCGGACCCCCGAGCGCGCCGAGCGCCTGGTCGAGATCCTCGGCGCCGACGTGGCGCGGACGGTCGAGCTGGCCAAGGTGCCCGAGGCGCTGGCCGACGTCGACCTGGTGATCTCCTGCACCGGCGCGGCCGGCGTGGTGATCGGGGCCGAGGACGTCGCCGCGGCGGTCGCCGCACGCGCCGGCGGGACCCCGCTCGCCCTGCTCGACCTCGCCATGCCGCGGGACGTCGACCACGCCGTGCACGAGCTGCCCGGCGCGCTCCTGGTCGACCTGGAGAGCCTCTCGCAGGCCCACGCCGCCACCCCCGGCGCGGGCGACGTCGACGCCGTCTCCGGCATCGTCGCCGACGAGGTCGCCGCCTTCGGCGCCGCCCAGCGGGCCGCCCGGATCGCCCCGACCGTGGTGGCGCTGCGGGCGATGGCCTCCGACGTGGTCGCCGCCGAGCTGGGCCGTCTCGACTCGCGGCTGCCCGCCCTGGACGAGCGGTCCCGCGCCGAGATCACCCAGACCGTCCGCCGTGTCGTCGACAAGCTGCTGCACGCCCCCACCGTGCGGGTGAAGCAGCTCGCCGCCGAGCCGGGCGGCGCGTCCTACGCGGACGCGCTGCGCGAGCTGTTCGACCTCGACCCGGCGGCCGTGCACGCGGTCTCGGGCACCCCGATCGGCACCCAGCCTTCGGGCGGGGGCGCCAGATGAACCGTCAGCCATCCCACGAGTACCACCGGGACGATCACCTCATGAATGGTCAACCGCTCACCGACCAGGCCCCGGCCGCCACCGCAGCAGCGCTGCGGCTCGGCACCCGGCGCAGCGCGCTCGCCATGGCCCAGTCGGGCATGGTCGCCCGCGAGGTGACCAGGGTCACCGGGCGCCCCGTCGAGCTGGTGGAGATCACCACCTACGGCGACACCTCCAAGGAGGCGCTGGCGCAGATCGGCGGCACCGGCGTCTTCGTCTCCGCCCTGCGGGACGCGCTGCTGGAGGGCCGGATCGACTTCGCCGTGCACTCGCTGAAGGACCTGCCCACCGCCGAGCCCGAGGGGCTGGCGCTGGCCGCCGTCCCCGCGCGCGAGGACGCTCGCGACGCCCTGGTGGCGCGCGAGGGCCTGGCCCTGGACGAGCTGGTGGAGAAGCTGGCCGGCGCCGGGCGCACCGCCCGGATAGGCACCGGCTCCCCGCGCCGGATGGCCCAGCTCAACGCCTGGGCCCGCGGCCGGGGCGCCCAGATCGAGACGGTGGCGATCCGCGGCAACGTGGACACCCGGATCGGCTTCGTGGCCTCCGGCGAGCTGGACGCGGTGGTGCTGGCCACCGCCGGCCTGAACCGGCTCGGCCGCGCCGCCGAGGTCACCGAGCACCTCGACCCGGAGCTGATGCTCCCGGCACCCGGCCAGGGCGCGCTCGCCATCGAGTGCGCCCGCGCCGACGGTGAGCTGGCCGCCGCGCTGTCGGCCCTCGACCACGCCCCCACCCGGGCCGCGGTCGCCGCCGAGCGCGCCCTGCTGGCCACCCTGGAGGCCGGCTGCTCCGCACCGGTCGCCGCGCTGGCCACCTGGGGCCACGAGTACGAACTGCGGCTGGAGGGCGTGGTCGGCACCGTCGACGGCGCCACCCTGCTGAAGATGTCCGCCAACGGTCCGATCGTCCTCGACGAGACCGCCGAGCGGCAGGCGGCGGCCCTCGGCCGCGCGCTGGCCGCCCGGCTGCTCGACGCGGGCGCGGCCGCCCTGATGGGGGAGCGAGCCCGATGAGCCCCACCGCCGCCACCGAGACGCCGTTCCCGGCCGACAGCCCCTTCCCGGGCGGGACGCCCGCCGCGGGCCGGTGCACCTTCCTGGGCGCGGGCCCCGGGGACCCGGGCCTGCTGACCCTGCGCGCGGTCGAGGTGCTGTCCTCGGCCGACGTCCTGGTCGCCGACCCGCTCACCGCCGCCGCCGTGCGCAGCCACTGTCCGGCCGGTGTGCAGGTGCACACCCCCGGCGCCGAGGGCCCGGAGTTCGACCTGGCCGAGCTGGTCGCCGAGGCGGTCCGTTCGGGCAAGCACGTCGTGCGCACCGTCGACGGCGACCCCGGCCTGGACGGCTGCGCCGCCGAGGAGATGCTCGGCTGCGCGGGCCACGGCATCCACTTCGAGGTGATCCCGGGCGTCGCCCAGTCGGTCGGCGTGCCGGCCTACGCGGGTGTCCCGCTGCGCGGTGTGGGCGGTACCGACGTCCGCTTCGTGGACGGCGCCGCGCTGCTCGCCGGCAGCCCGGTGGACCTGGGCGCGCCGGAGACGACCCTGGTGGTGCGCACCACCCTGGGCCAGCTGCCGGCCACCGCCAACGCGCTGGTCTCCAACGGCCGCAAGCCGGAGTCGGCGCTCAGCGCGACGCTCTCCGGCACCACCACCCGCCAGCGCACCTTCACCGCCACCCTGGCCACCATCGCGGCGGACCTCAAGGTGGCCCGGGTGCTGCCCTCGCCGGTCTCCGCCCCGGTGGACCCGGCGACCTCGGTGATAGCCGTGGTGGGCGAGCAGGTCGCGCACCGCGCCTCGCACTCCTGGTTCGAGACCAAGCCGCTGTTCGGCTGGAACGTCCTGGTGCCGCGCACCAAGGAGCAGGCCACCGGCCTCTCCGAGCAGCTGCGCTCGTACGGCGCGGTGCCGCAGGAGGTGCCGACCATCGCGGTCGAGCCGCCGCGCACCCCGCAGCAGATGGAGCGGGCGATCAAGGGCCTGGTCACCGGCCGCTACGAGTGGATCGCCTTCACCTCGGTGAACGCGGTGCGCGCCGTCCGCGAGAAGTTCGAGGAGTACGGCCTGGACGCCCGGGCGTTCGCCGGGATCAAGGTGGCGGCGGTCGGCGAGACCACCGCGCAGGCCCTGGTGGACTTCGGCGTGAAGCCGGACCTCGTGCCGTCCGGCGAGCAGTCCGCCGCCGGGCTGCTGGAGGACTGGCCGCCGTACGACCCGGTGTTCGACCCGATCGACCGGGTACTGCTGCCGCGCGCCGACATCGCGACCGAGACCCTGGTCGCTGGCCTGGTCGAGCTGGGCTGGGAGGTCGACGACGTGACGGCCTACCGGACGGTGCGCGCCTCGCCGCCGCCGGCCGAGACCCGCGAGGCGATCAAGGGCGGCGGCTTCGACGCGGTGCTGTTCACCTCGTCCTCGACCGTGCGGAACCTGGTCGGCATCGCCGGCAAGCCGCACAACGTCACGGTCATCGCCTGCATCGGCCCGGCCACCGCCAAGACCGCGGAGGAGCACGGCCTGCGGGTCGACGTGATGGCCCCGGCGCCGTCGGCGGCCGCGCTGGCCCAGGCCCTGGCAGACTTCGGGGCCAGGCGTCGCGACACCGCGACCGCGGCGGGCGAGCCGGTCTACCGGCCCAGCGAGCGCCGTCCCGGTTCGCGCCGCAAGGCGCGCTGAGGCCGGCGCCCGACCAACCGGGGCCGGGGGCGGCCGACCGTCGCCCCCGGCGCCGCCCAACCGTTCGGAGAGAGAAGCCGTGTCCGCTGAATTCCCGTACGTTCGCCCGCGCCGGCTGCGCTCGACCCCGGCGATGCGCCGGCTGGTCGCCGAGACCCGGCTGCACCCGGCGGAGCTGATCCTGCCGCTGTTCGTCCGCGAGGGCGTGCGCGAGCCGGTCCCGGTGTCGTCGATGCCGGGTGTGGTCCAGCACACCCGCGACACGCTGCGCAAGGCCGCGGTCGAGGCGGCCGAGGCGGGCCTGGGCGGCCTCATGCTGTTCGGCGTGCCCGCGGTGCAGGACGCGGTCGGCAGCGAGGGCACCAACCCGGACGGCATCCTGCAGCAGGCGATCCGGGACGTGGTCGCCGAGGTCGGCGACTCCCTGGTGGTCATGTCCGACCTCTGCCTGGACGAGTACACCGACCACGGCCACTGCGGCGTGCTGGCCGCCGACGGCAGCGTGGACAACGACGCGACCCTGGAGCGGTACGCCGAGATGGCCCGCGTGCAGGCGGACGCGGGCGTCCACCTGGTCGGCCCGTCCGGGATGATGGACGGTCAGATCGGGGTGATCCGCAAGGCCCTGGACGAGGCCGGGCACCAGGACACCGGCATCCTCGCCTACACCGCCAAGTACGCCTCGGCGTTCTACGGCCCGTTCCGCGAGGCGGTCGGCTCCTCGCTGAAGGGTGACCGCAAGAGCTACCAGCAGGACCCGGCGAACGCCCGGGAGTCGCTGCGCGAGCTGGAGCTGGACGTCGCCGAGGGCGCCGACCTGGTGATGGTCAAGCCCGCGATGGCCTACCTGGACATCCTGCGCCAGGTGGCCGACGCCTCGCCGGTGCCGGTCGTCGCCTACCAGGTCTCCGGCGAGTACGCGATGGTCGAGGCCGCCGCGGCCAACGGCTGGATCGACCGGGAGCGGATGATCCTGGAGACGCTGACCTCGATCCGCCGGGCCGGGGCCGAGCAGATCCTCACCTACTGGGCGCTCGAAACCGCCGCGATGATCAAGTAGTCGGAGCCGTGAGCACGACGGAGGCCGGACCCCGGGCGGGGTCCGGCCTCCGTCGTACCACCCGGGCGTCAGCCGACGTGGGCGAAGCCCTCCAGGCCACCGAGCGCGTCGGTGGAGGTGGCGGCGCCGAACGCATGCGCGCCGGTGTGGATGTGCGAGGTGTGGGCGAGGCCGTACCACTCACCGGCGGCGAACACCGGGTGCGCGGAGGCGACGAACTCGCCGCCACCGGCCAGGCCGACGTGCGCGAACGCCGGGGTGGCGACACCCGCGAGCGCCAGCGCGCCGAAGGCGGTCAGCGCGGCCTTGCCCAGCTTGTTCTTCATTGGATCTGCCCTCTCTTCCGGAGCGCTCGGTCGGAGCGCCCTGCCACTGACACGTGAACACACGCTGCCGTCGGCCGCGGCGCTCCACGCGCCGCCCCGACGGCCTGTCACCCGGTCGGCCCGCGCCCGTGGGCACGGGCCGACCGGACAGTCGATCCACCGAAGCCCGGAGGGCCCGGGGACACGTCCCCGGGCCCTCCGTCGCTGTCCTGTGGCGGCAATCAGCCGATCAGGTGCGAGACGCCCGCGTCGCCCGAGGACTGGGTGTTCTGGCCGACGTTGCAGATCTGCTTCGGGGTGCTGTTCAGGACCGGGACCTCGACCGGAACCGCGACACCGATGACGGCGACCGCGATGTTGTGGACCTCCGGCAGGCAGATGTTCGCGTTGTCCAGGGTGTGGAAGTTCGGCGAGCTGTTGCCGTGGGTGCCGGTCTGGTTGGTGCCGCCGTTGCCCTGGGCGGAGACGGCCGAGCCGTCCGAGTCGGCGATGGCGGAGGCCGAACCGGCGGACATCGCGATGGCGGCGGCGGCCAGGCCGGCGGCGGCGAGGGTCTTCTTGATCATTTCGGGTTTCCTCTCGGGGGATGAATCGGGGAGCGATTCGAAGGGTGGTTCAGGAGGTGGTGCGGGGTCGGCAGGTCAGCCGATGAGGTGGGAGACGCCGGAGTCGCCCTTGCTCTGGGTGCCCTGGCCCTGGGTGCAGTACTGCTTGCCACCGCTGTTGGCGATCGGGACCTCGACCGGGACGGCCACACCGAGCACGCCGACCGCGATGTTGTGGATCTCGGGGAGGCAGACGTTCGCGTTGTCCAGGAAGTGGAAGTTCGGGCTGTTGTCACCGACGGTGCCGGTGAAGTTGGTCCCGCCGTTGCCCTGGAGGGACGCGGCGGAGCCGTCCGAGTCCGCGATGGCCGAGGCCGGCGCCGCAGCGGCGGCCAGCGCGGCGACGGCCAGGCCGGCGGCGGCGAAGGACTTCTGGATCATGGGGAGATCCCTCTCTGGAATGCTTTTGGTTTCCGTGCGTACAACGCGTAGAACGCTCAGGCCCGGTCTGCGGTCACTGACATTCAGATCAAAGAATGACGCCACGGAAGGTTACGGGGATTCTTGAAAAGAGTCCGGGAGGCGCGACTTCCGGGGGATTCCGGTCGGATTATTAGGCCGAACCGGTTAACGGCCGCAATCAGGGCTCCGGGTGTCTCGTTGAGACAGATGGCTTTCGGCTGCGCCCTGCGCGCGGCCGACCCCCAGATCCCCAGTACGGACAGGCAGAACGGTGAAAAGCATGAAGTTCTCCAAGCGGGCCGGCGCGATGCTGCTGGCGGTCGGTGCGGGCGTGCTCGCCTCCCAGGGCGCGGCCTCCGCCGCCGCGGTCAGTCCCGACCAGGTCGGGGCCCTGGAGGACCGGCTGGCCACCCAGCAGGTCCCCCTCGACGTCCCGCTCGCACCCCTCGACAGCCGGATCTCCGGTGGCATCCCCACCTCCCTGGTGATGCCGGCCGTCCCCGGCCGCACCACCGGCAACGAGCTGCTCCCGGAGCGGATCGTGCCCCAGCTCGGCACCGGCAAGGTGGGCCCCTCGGCCAAGGCGGAGCTCCCGCTGCCGCTGGTCGACCAGGGCGCCGACCTCGGCGAGCTGCTGCTGGAGGCCCCGGCCGCCCCGCTGCACGCCGATACCCCCGGGATCGGCCTGGGCAAGCCGCTCGCGCTGGCCCAGGACGGCACCGGGCAGCTGGCCGACGGCACGCTCAAGGTCGGCGAGATCGACCCGCGGCTGGTCACCGGCGCGGTGCAGGCCGTCCCGGGCGCCAAGGCGACGCTCGGCAACGAGGACGAGCGGATCTCCGTGACCGACTCGGTGGGGGACCTCGCCACGACCGCCACGGCGACCACCACGGGTGTCGTGGAGCAGAGCGGTCTGACCGGGCTCGCCCAGCTCTGAGCCGGTCCGGGCCGACCCGGCGCGCACGGGAGCCCGGCGCCCCCTCCCCGCGGAGGGCGCGCCGGGCTCCCGGCCGTGCGGCGCCGGTGCTCAGCCCGGCAGGGCGCCGAGCAGCTGACCCACGACCGGCAGGTCGCGCGGACCGCCGCCGGCGCTCAGCGGACCGGTCAGCGTGCTGGTGCTGACCGGGGCCAGGCCGGTGTTCTCCGGCTGGACGGTCGCGCCGTTGTTCAGCACGTCGGCGGAGGAGTTGGCCCAGGGGTCGACGCGCAGGTCCTTGACCGGCGCGATGCCGTAGCCGAGACCGGTGGTGGTGCCGCCCAGCGCCTGGGCGAGGTCGGTCTTGGCCAGGCTGGCGCCGCCCTCGGCCGGCGCCGCGTGCGCCGTGCCGGCGCCGGCGCCGAGCAGCATCGCGGCGCCCAGGGCGGCGGCCAGGCCGGCCCCGCTCTTCATCGAAACCATGCTCTTCGCAACCATGCTCAGTCACCTTCGGGAGATCGGGTCCCCGGGCGGCCGTACTGCGCCCGGGTATGCCGAACTGCCCCCCGACCGGCTGGACGGGGGGCAGTTCGGCCGGTACGCGTGCCGATCGGGGATCAGCAGTCGTCGGCGGGCTGCGGGTGCGCCTCGACGTTGGCGCAGCTGTTGCCGAACGCCGGGTTCAGGGCGCCGATCACGTTGACGGAGTTGCCGCAGAGGTTCACCGGGATGTGCACCGGGATCTGCAGCTGGTTGCCGGAGAGCACGCCGGGCGAGCCGGCGGCCACGCCCTCGGCACCGGAGCTGGCGGCGGCGGAGCCCGCCGCGCCCAGCACCAGGCCGGCAGCGGCGGCGGAGAGGACGGCGGCCTTCTTCACGTTCTGCATGGGGTTGATCTCCTCGATCACACACGGGTTGAGCGGGCCGCACCCCGCCCGGGGGCGGGATGCGGCACGGACTCGGTGGAACTGCCGTCGCCGGTGCGGCGACCGCCGGTTCAGCCGATGTTGGCGCAGTTGTTGCCGAACGCCGGGTTCAGGATGCTGATGACCCCGATGGAGTTGCCGCAGACGTTGACCGGGATGTGCACCGGGATCTGGATCTGGTTGCCGGAGAGCACACCGGGCGAGCCGGCGGCCACGCCCTCGGCACCGGAGCTGGCGAACGCGCCGCCGGCCGCGCCGACGACCAGGCCGGCGGCGGCGAGGGACAGGGCGGCGGCCTTCTTGAGGTTACGCATGTGGTTCTTCCTCCGTTTTCTGCCCGACCGTCAATGGAATGAGTCGGGAGCCGGGCGAAGGGAAATCATCGCCCGCTGGTTTCTGGGATTGCCGTGATTGTCACTCTGGCGGCCCAAGTGGCGCGTGTCGTCCGTGGCTTGGACGATGGGAGGCCGCCGCTGCACCAGCGCGTCGCGAGGAATTCCCGCACGGCCGGGAACAACTCGCGCAGACGCGCGACCAGGAGCGATTCCGGACGGGCTCGGACCGGCGGCGGATCTCCCGGAGTCGATGGGTCGCCCGGTGGGCCGGGCGGCCGTTCCGCGCCGGCTCAGGCGTTCGCGCAGTGGTTGCCGAAGGCCGGGTTGAGCAGGCCGGCGACGTCGACGGAGTTGCCGCACAGGTTCACCGGGACGTGCACCGGGATCTCGAACTGGTTGCCCGAGGCCACCCCGGGCGAGCCGGCCGCGACGCCCTCGGCGGACGCGCCGTGGGCGTGGTGGGCGACGGCGACGCCGGCGCCGGCGGCCAGCAGGGCGGCGGTGGCCGCCGTGCCGAGGGCGCCGTGGGCGAGCTTGCGCATGTGCGGTACTCGATTCGTCTCGTGGGCCTGTGCGGAACGGGTTCCGAGAGGGAGAACGAGGCAGTGGCCGGAGGGAAACGGTCGGGTCCGGTGATCACCCGAATGCCGGGAGGCCCGGGCCCGTTGGGCCAGCCGGGTGACAAAGGGGGCGGTGCAGCAACCGGGCCGGACGGGTGTCGTTCTAGATGTCGCACTCCCCGTGCAGTTCTGTCGATCAGTCAGGAGGCTCCTATGAGCATCAAGAAGACGGCCGCCGTCGGTGCCGCCGTGGTAGGCATCGTGGCGGCCGGTGCCGGCACCGCGATGGCCAGCTCCGGCGCCGAGGGTGTCGCCGCGGGTTCCCCCGGCGTCATCTCCGGCAACCAGGTCCAGGTGCCGGTCCACGTCCCGGTCAACCTCTGCGGCAACACCATCGACATCATCGGTCTGCTGAACCCGGCGTTCGGCAACCACTGCGTCAACGCGGGCTGACCGACGCCCGGTTCGGCCGGCGCGAGCCGCCGTTCCGCGCTTCCCTCCTGGGGCGCGGGGCGGCGGCTCTCCGCGTTCTCCGGCGCCGCCGGCGGACGCGGGCCCGGCCGGGGGCGTCCCGGCCGGTGCTGTCCGGAGCCTTGTTGCGTTACTTGTCAGTACCTAGAATGTGAGACCTGCTCACCTTTCTTTGCTCCGAACCGTCCGGCGTCCCCGGTCGGGCGGCCCCCACCCCGCAAGGAGTCACGAGTGATCAGGTCACCCCTGTCAGGCGCGCGCGGATCCCGGTCGGTCGCGCGCCGCTCCCCCTACGGCACACTGCTCGCGACGAGCGCCCTCGTCGCCGCCCTCGGTCTGGTCGGCGCCCCCACCGCCCTCGCCGACTCCGGCGCCTCCTCCGCGGCCTCCGCCACCGGCCGCCCGGCCGCGGTCGTCGCCCTCGGCGACAGCGCCATCTCCGGGGAGGGCGCCGGCACCGACACCGGTGACGGCTACTTCCCCGAGACCGACTCGCCCACCAACTACTGCCACCGGCACCCCAAGTCGGAGATCTTCGTCACCGGCATCCCCGACGTCACCCCGATCGACCTGGCCTGCTCCGGCGCCCAGACCGGCGACCTGGTCAGCGACCCCGAACTGGCCGCCATCACCGGCCCCGGCAGCGGGGACTTCGGCGAGCCCAAGCAGGACGTCCGACTCGCGGACGTGGCAGGCCGGTACGACGTCAAGATGGTCGTCGTCACGATCGGCGCCAACGACGACTTCGACTTCAGCGGGATCATGATGCACTGCCTCGCGCAGTACTTCCCCGTCCCCAAGGACCAGGGCTGCCGCGACACCATCGGCAGCGCGGAGATCGCCGAGCGGGCCAGGGCGGTCCAGCCCAAGGTGGTCGCGGCGCTGCGCGACATCCGGCAGACCATGCGCCGGGCCGGCTACGCCGACAGCGTCTACCAGCTGGTCTACCAGTCCTACTTCAACCCGATCACCCCGGACATCCGCCGCAACGACTACGTCGGCAAGGTCGCCGACGGCTGCCCGGCGTTCCCCGAGGACCTCGCCTGGGGCCACAACTGGGTGGTCCCGCTCTTCAGCGACACCCTGCGCGCCGCGGCCGAACAGGTGCCCGGCGTCCGGTACCTGGACCAGCGCCGGGTCGCCTTCGGCCACGAGGTCTGCGCCGAGTGGACCAGCTCGCCGTACGAGTACACCAACGGCGATGTGATCAACCTCGCCGAGTGGATCCGCAACGGCTGCGACCAGCAGATCGGCATCCCCGGCCTCTGCATGAACATGGTCCGCCAGTCCTACCACCTGCGGGTGGCCGGCTACCGCGGCGAGGGCGTCTGCCTCGGCCAGTTCTACGCCAGGCCGGACCAGCAGCAGGCCTACTGCACCCTCGACCAGCGGAACACCACCTCCATCCAGCCGCTCACCCCGGGGAAGCCGTTCGGCGACGGGCCGGAGGACGGCGCCTGGTACCAGCTCACCTCCGCCGCCGACGGCAAGGCGCTCGACTTCTCCGGCGGCGGCACCTACGGCGACTCCACCAACGGCCGCGGCGCCCTCACCTACACCCCCACCGGCGGGCTGAACCAGTCCTTCGTCCTGGAGGCCGAGCAGGGCGGCGGCTACGAGCTCGACTTCAGCGGCAACCGGAACATGTGCCTGGACGCCGACGCCGGCTCCACCGCCCCCGGTACCCGGCTCCAGCAGTGGGGCTGCAACGGCGGCGGCAACCAGCACTGGGTCTTCGAGCCGGCCGGTGACGGCCGCTACAAGCTGGCCGACTCCCAGGACCGCACCAAGGTCGCCACCGCCGGCGGCAGCCGCGACGCCAAGGGCAACACCCTGGTCGAGCTCGCCACCGACACCGGCGCCGCCGACCAGCTCTGGCGGCTCACCAAGCTCGGCATCGTCTACCTGCACGGCTGACCCGCCCCGCCCACCCGGCCGCCGCCCCACCCGGGCGGCGGCGGCCCGCTGCCCGGGGCCGCGCCCGGTCCGGGGCGGGTCCGCGACCGGCCCGGGGCGGCACCGGAAGGTCGGCCGGAGAGGCCCGATCCCGTGCCGTAGGCTCGCTCGGCGGCGCGATCGTGGCCGCGCCGACCACGAGCGGGGGCGGGAGTCCAGAGCTGATGAGCACGGCATCGAGTACATCGAGCGCGGAGCCGGCGAGCGCCGAGCCGTCCGGCACCGGCGCCCCCTCGGCCGAGGCCGGGCGGCAGGGCCGCCTCGGCGCCGTCGTGGACCGGTTCGCGCCCGCGCTCGGCGCGTACGCGGTGGTGAAGGCCACCGGCCTGGCCGTGCTCCTGCTGCTGCTCTCGCACACCGGTGACTTCCTCCGGAAGGAGCCGGGCCGCGGCGGGGGTGCCCAGCCCTGGGACGTGCTCGGTACCTGGGACGGCGTCTGGTACCAGCGGATCGCCGAGAACGGCTACCACCCGCAGCTGGTCCCGCTGCACGGCTTCCCGCTCGCCACCTACTACGAGAACTCGGCCGCGTTCTTCCCGCTCTACCCGTGGCTGATGCGCCTGGTCGGCGCCGTCACCGGGCTCGGCCCCTACGGGTCGGGCATCGCGGTCTCGGTGGTGGCCTCGTTCGTCGCGGCGGCCGGCGTCTTCGCCGTCGCCGAGCGGCTCGGCGGGTTCCGGGCCGGGGTGATCGCGGCGGTGATCTGGGGCCTCTTCCCGGGGTCGGGCGTCGAGTGGGCGGTCTACTCGGACTCGTTGTTCGTCGCCCTCTCCGCCTGGGCCTGCTACTGCGTGATGACCCACCGCTGGCTCGCCGCCGGCCTGCTCGCCTTCGCGGCCGGCCTCAACCGGCCCACCGCCGCCGCGCTGATCGCGGCCGTCTCGATCTCCGCGCTGGTGGCTCTGGTCCGGCGCACCGACGGCATCGCGCGACCGCTGACCGCGATGCTGATCACGCCGTGGGGCCTGCTCTGGTACGTCGGCTGGGTCGGCTACCGGATGGGCGACTGGGGCGGCTACTTCAAGCTGCAGCGGGGTGCCTGGAACCGCTACTTCGACTGGGGCGCCTCCACCTCGCGCACCTTCCTGGACGTGATCACCGGGCACTGGGACTTCTGGCAGTCCAACCCCGCGCCCGACCTGATCGCGGTGGCCCTGCTGATGCTCCTGCCCGCGCTGCTGGTGCTGCTGCTGCGCATCCGGCCGCCGCTGGTCCTGGTGGTCTACACGCTGCTGACCGTCTTCACCGCGCTGAGCAGCAACCAGATCTTCGGCAACATCTCGCGCTACCTGCTGCCCGCCTTCCCGCTCTTCATCGGGCTGGCGGTCGCGCTGCGCCGGGTGAAGGTGCCCACCCTGCTGGGCCTGTGCGCGATGCCGACGCTCGCGGCGGGCTGGTACGCCGGGTACGCGCTGTTCGAGCTCGGCATTCCGTAGGCCGGGCCGCGCCCGCCGCCCGCCCCGCCGGTACCGTGGGTCGCCGCCCCGCGGGATCGTTGTTCACGGGATCATCTGCCGGCAGACGGCCTTGCTACGCTCGGACGTATGACGACGAGCCCGCCGGTGCGCCGGATCCGAGACCTCTCCGGCCTGCTGGACCACGCCAGCCATGTCCTGGCGACCCGGATGGCGGCCGCCTTCACCGAGCTCGGGATCACCCCGCGCGCCTACTGCGTGCTGTTCCACGCGCTGGAGACCGAACGCACCCAGATCCAGCTGGCCGAGCTGTCGGACCTGGACAAGACCACCATGGTCGTCACCGTGGACGAGCTGGAGAAGGCGGGCCTGGCGGAGCGCCGCCCGTCCGCCACCGACCGCCGGGCCCGGATCATCTCGGTCACCGAGGCGGGCGAGCGCGCCGTCGAAGAGGGCACCGCGATCGCTGACCGGGTGCACCGCGAGGTGCTGGAGTCGCTGCCCGAGCCCGAGCGGACGGTCTTCGTCTCGGCGCTGACCCAGCTGGTGGGCGGGCATCTGGCGGAGCCGGTGGAGAGCGACCGGACGGTCCGCCGGGCCCGTCGCTCCCGGAACTGAGCATCTCGAAAGAGACCTTCCCGAGAAAGATAGTCCCGAACAAAACAATCTGCTAGCGTCATACCCGGTACTCGACGAACCGGGAGACCCGCCATGACCACGCACGCCCCCAGCACGCCCACCCCGGGCGCACCGGTCCGGAGCGCATCCGCCCCGGACGCGCCCGCCCCGACCCGGGCCTCCTCGGCCCGTTCCCGTGCGCTCGCCCTGGCGGTGCTCTGCGCGGGGATGCTGATGATCATCCTGGACGGCTCCATCGTCACGGTGGCGCTGCCGGCCATCCAGGCGGACCTCGGCTTCTCGTCGGCCGACCTGACCTGGACGGTCAACGCCTACCTGATCGCCTTCGCCGGACTGCTGCTGCTGGCCGGCCGGCTCGGCGACCTGATCGGCCGCAAGCGGGTCTTCGTCGCCGGGCTCGCCCTCTTCACCGCCGCCTCGGTGCTCTGCGCGGTGGCCACCGGCCAGGGCATGCTGATCGCGGCCCGCTTCCTCCAGGGCGTCGGCGGGGCGATGGCCTCCGCGGTCAGCCTCGGCATGATCGTCACGCTCTTCCCCGAGCCGGGCGAGCGCGGCCGGGCGATCGGCGCCTTCAGCTTCGTCGGCGCGGCCGGCGCCTCGATCGGCCAGGTCCTCGGCGGCGTCCTCACCCAGGCCCTGAACTGGCACTGGATCTTCCTGATCAACCTGCCGCTCGGCCTCGCCGCCGTGCTGCTCGCGGTGCGGGTGCTCGACACCGACCGCGGCCCGGGCCTGCGGGCCGGCGCCGACACCCTCGGCGCCGTACTGATCACCGCCGCCCTGATGCTCGGCATCTACACCATCGTCGGTACCGGCGAGCACGGTTGGGCCTCCGCCCGCACCCTCGGCCTGGGCGCGCTCGCCGCCCTGCTGCTGGCCGGCTTCCTGCTGCGCCAGGCCCGCGCCGCCCAGCCGCTGCTGCCGCTGCGGATGCTCCGCTCCCGGACCGTCGCCGGGGCGAACGTGGTGCAGGTCCTCGCGATCTCCGGGATGTTCGGCTTCCAGATCCTGCTCGCGCTCTACCTGCAGAACGTGCTCGGCTACGGCGCGGCCGCGACCGGTCTGGCCATGCTCCCGGCAGCGGTGTCCATCGGAGCCGTGTCGCTCTTCCTCTCCGCCCGGCTGAACGCCCGCTTCGGCGAGCGCAACGTCCTGATGGCCGGACTGGCCCTGCTGGTCGCCGCGCTCGGGCTGCTCGTCCGGCTGCCGGTGGACGCCGACTACGCCGTCCACCTGCTGCCGACCATGCTGCTGATCGGCGGTGGCGGGCTGGTGCTCTCCGGCCTGACCGCGCTGGGCATGTCGGGCGCCGGCGCGGCGGACGCGGGCACCGCCTCCGGCCTCTTCAACACCACCCAGCAGGTCGGCGCGGCCCTCGGCGTCGCCGTCCTCACCACCCTCGCCGCCGCCCGGACCGGAACCCTGAGCGGTGTCGGACACCCCGCGGCCGAGGCGCTGACCGGCGGGTTCCGCCTGGCCTTCGCGGTCGCGGCCGGGCTGCTGGCGCTGGCCCTGGTGGTCACGGCCGTCGTCCTGAAGCCCGCCGGGGCCGCGAGCTCCGCCGAACGGCCCGCGGCGGCGGTGCTCTGACCCGCCGAACCGGACGGGCCACCGGGGCATCCGCCCCGGTGGCCCGCAGGGCTGTCGCGGCGTGGACGGGGCCGGCTGTCAAGGATTCGGAAGGGATTCCGGGGCAATTCTCATGTCCCCGTCGGGACATGTCGGC
This sequence comes from Kitasatospora sp. NPDC005748, assembly GCF_040630735.1. Classification (NCBI taxonomy): domain Bacteria; kingdom Bacillati; phylum Actinomycetota; class Actinomycetes; order Kitasatosporales; family Streptomycetaceae; genus Kitasatospora; species Kitasatospora sp. NPDC005748. Next base: position 148,850 of record NZ_JBEXYD010000006.1, on the reverse strand, counting down.
TATGCCGGTCTTCGTGGGTTCGCGGAACGGTGCTAAGTGGCCGGAGATCTTCCGGATATGGGCATTAGGTGTGATCATCGCCAAATTCAGGACGGAATCCGTGGCGATGGGGAAAGGCGCCCGGCCGTCCGCCCGCCCCGGCGTGCGGCGGAGCGCGGCGCCGCGGCGGGGGAGTCACAGGGAGCGCGGGAGCGCACGAAAGGGCACCGCGAAGCCGTGCGACGGGGCAGTACGCGAGGGCAGCGTGAGGGCGGTACGGGGGCAGCACGAGACGACCGGCGGCGAGGGACGGCGACGGCGGAGGAGGCGGGGTGCTGCGCGGGTGGCGGCCGGCGGGGTCGGCACGGGGGCCACCGAGGGCGCGCGGTGCGCGAGTGCTGAGCCGGGTTCTCCGGCCGCCGGCACATCGCGTCGCGACGTTCGAGCGGGGTCCGTACTCCACCGGTGGGTCGGATCGTGACCGACGGTGACCGGAAGGCGGACCGGTCGGCTCAGGCGGGGCGTTCGGCCTGGGCCAGCGTGACGGCGAGGGAGCGCCAGACCTCGGAGGCGAGGTCGATGTTGGCCGCTTCCTGGGCCTGTTGGGCGAGTTGTTCGAGTTCCCGGATGGCGGCGTCGCGCTCACCGTTCAGGATGCGCAGCTGGTTGCGCAGCATGAGGTGCCGGACGCGGTCCCGAAAGGACAGGTGCTCGGGGTGGTCGCCGAGCCGTTCGCAGAGCTCCCGGGCGGCCGGGTGGTCGTCCTGGTGGAAGGCCAGGTGGGCCCGGAGGGTGAGGAACTCCTGCTGGTGGACCGGCAGGTTCAGCAGCTCGACGGCCGGGGCGGCCTCGCGGAGCCGGCGTTCGGCCTGGTCGGTGCGGCGCGGGTCCATCCGCAGGTAGAGCGAGGCGGCGGCGAGTCTCAGCCGCATCCAGAGCACGAGTTCCTCGTTGCCGGCGCCCAGCAGGTCCATGGCCTGTTCCAGCAGGGCGGCGGCCTCGGCGTGCCGGCCCTGGCGGATCCGGATGCTGCCGGCCGTCCAGAACGTCTCGGCGCGCAGGGTGACCGGGAGTTCGTCGACGAGCCGGAGCACCTGGTCGGTGTGGTCAAGGGCCTCGACCAGCCGGCCGGTCTCGGCCTCGACGGAGATCAGGACGAGCAGGGTGCGGGTCAGGTCGCTGCGGGAGAGCTGGTGCTCGGTGGCGAGTGCGTAGGCCTCGGTGGCCATCCGGTGGGCGGCGGGGACGTCGCCGGTGGACCTCTGACATCGGGCGAGCTGGACCCTGGCTCTGACCTGCAGATGCGGGTGTTCGATCTGGTCGCTCAGCTCGGTGAGCGACTGCAGGGTGCGCTGCTGGTCCTGGCGGGCGCCGCTCTTGCGCTGGTTCTCGGCCAGCATCCAGAGGGACTGCCAGCGCAGCGCGGGGTGGGTCGGGACGCCCTGCTGCACGGTGTCCAGCAGCATCCGGGTGGCGTCCTCGGCGTCGCTCCCGGAGACCACCATGGCGAGCGTCTCGGCGGTGCGGTCGGTCGGTTCGGCCTGGAACGACGAGAGCGGCAGGTCCAGCTTGTCGCAGAGGTAGGCCACCGCGCGGTCGGTCGGCGGGCGGCTGCCCGACTCCAGACGGGAGAGGTAGGCGGCGGACATGCCGGGCCCTGTCAGCTGGGCCTGCGAGATGCCTCGGTTCTGCCGGATCGTCCGTAGCCGGATGCCGAAGTAGGGCTGTGGCAGGGTTTGGAGGGACGTCTGGAGCATGGCGACGACACTGCCACAGCGCCACCGTCATTTGTCAAGCCCGCACCGGGGCCCCGGCAATTCTGTCAACCGGGGCCCGCGCGCAGTGGGATCAGGGCTGGTCGGAGCGGCTCACGGCCACTCGATGTCGCCCTCCTTGCCGTCCGGTACGACGATCGTGATGTCCTTCCCGGCCGTGGTGGCGGAGCCCGAGTGGGCCGTCAGGGCATGGATGCTCTGGGCGGCGCCGAATGCGAGGACCACCGCCAGTCCGGTGAGCGCGAGCGTGCGGCGGAGTGTGTTCATCGTGCTTTCCCTAGGGTTGTTCAGCAGTGAATCCTGGCGGCGGTACGGGCCGGCTTCCCCCCGATCACTCCGCAGCGGCAACGTAGCCCACCTGGGGTTATTTGACAAGCATCTGCCAAAGAGATTGACAAACTTGGCAAGCGATCGAAGGGTGCTGTCTTATGAGGCTGTAGCGGAGAAGGGGGTGGTGGCAGTGACGGGGGCTGTCACGTCCGAGGTCAACAGCGTGCCGATCGCGGAGTTGAGGCCGGCCGACTCGCCGCGGCTCGCGGGCGAGGACAGCGGACATGTCGAGACGCTTGCGCAGAGTGGGACGGCCTTCGACCCGATCCTGGTGCACCGGGCCACCCGGCGGGTGGTCGACGGCATGCACCGGTTGCGCGCCGCCGCCATGCGCGGCGAGCGCCAGATCAGGGTGCGGTACCTGGACGGGCCGGAGGAGGAGATCTTCATCCGCTCGGTGGAGGCCAACGTGGCGCACGGCCTCCCGCTGACCCTGGGGGACCGCCGGGCGGCGGCCACCCGGATCCTCGCCACCCACCCGGGCTGGTCGGACCGGGCGATCGCCCGCACCACCGGGCTGTCGCCGAAGACCGTGGGGGCGATCCGGCGCCGGTCGAGCGAGGAAAATCCTCAGTCGAGCGCCCGGGTCGGCCAGGACGGGCGGATCCGTCCGGTGGATCCGGTCGAGGGGCGCCGGGCCGCGGTCGCGCTGCTGACCGAGCGGCCCGAGGCGACCCTGCGGGAGATCTCGCAGGCCGTCGGCATCTCGTCCAGCACCGCGCACGAGGTGCGCCGGCTGCTGCGGCAGGGCGAGGACCCGCTCCGGCTGGCCGGCCGGGTCCCGCGGCAGGACCGCCGCGCCCTCCCGGCCCGGACCGCCCAGCGGTCCCGGACCCCGGAGCCGGCCGACCGGTCGGGCATCCTGGAGCGGCTCGCCAAGGACCCGTCGCTGCGGTTCACCGAATCCGGCCGGCTGCTGCTGCGCTGGCTGGGCACCCACGACTTCGACGCGCGGACCGGTCAGGAGCTGATCGCCGCCGTGCCGCCGCACTGCGCCGCCGCCGTGGCCGACCTGGCGAGCAGCTTCGCGCGCGAGTGGAGCCGCTTCGCCGAGGAGCTCGCCCAGCGCGCCGACGTCCCGGACGACGGCCGACCCAAGGCTTCTTGACGCTCGATCAGGGGCGTTGCGAGGATCGACGCGCTGCTGCCGTGAGTGCGACGAGAGCCACCGGCGTGGTGGCTCTCCGCGCGTCCGTCCCGCCTTCTCCCGTGCCCGGCGCCCGCAGCGCGCCGGCACCGCCGGCCCCGGATCCCGGGCCGGCGCCCTGGCCGGCCGGACCGCGACCATCCCTGCTTCCGAACACCAAAGGAGACGGCCGTGGCGCCAGCCACCGAGTCCACTGTCGACATCGCCATCGTCGGAGCCGGCCCCGCGGGCCTGTACGGCGCCTACTACGCCGGCTTCCGCGGCCTGACCAGCGCGGTCATCGACGCGCTGGAGCAGCCGGGCGGCCAGGTCGCCGCGCTGTACCCCGAGAAGCGGCTGTACGACGTGGCCGGCCATGTCGCGGTCAAGGGGAGGGAGTTGGTCGACAACCTGCTGGAGCAGGCGGCGACCTTCGACCCCCGCTACCTGCTCGGGCAGACCGCCACCACCCTCACGCCGAACGGCGCCGGGTGGGAGATCACCACCGACGCGGGCAGCCGGGTCCTCGCCGGGGCGGTGGTGATCTCGGCCGGCATCGGCCGCGTGGTGCCCCGCACCCTGCCGTGCTCGCTGCCCTTCGAGGGCCGGGGCGTCGCCTACCACGTGCCCCGGCTGGAGGAGCACCGCGACCGTGACGTGGTGATCGTCGGCGGCGGCGACAGCGCGGTGGACTGGGCGCTGGCACTGGCCCCGATCGCCCGGTCGGTCACCGTCGTCCACCGGCGCGGCAGCTTCCGGGCCCACGAGCACAGCGTGAAGCAGCTGTACGCCGCCCCGGTCCGGGTCGTCACCGACGCCCAGGTCACCGCCTGCCACGGCGCGGACCGGCTGGAAGGCGTCACCGTCCGGGGGGCCGAGGGCGAACTGGAGCTGCCCGCCCAGGCGCTGGTCGCCGCGCTCGGCTTCTCCTCCCAGCTGGGCCCGATCGCCGACTGGGGCCTGAAGCTGGAGAACCGCCAGATCCTGGTCGACCCGGCGATGCGGACCAGCCTGCCGCAGGTCTACGCGGTCGGTGACGGCTGCACCTACGAGGGCCGGGTCCCGCTGATCTCGGTCGGGTTCGGCGAGGCCGCCACCGCCGTGAACCACGCGGCCGTGGCGCTGCGGCCCGGCGCCCAGCTGGCCCCGGAGCACTCCTCCGACTTCCCGCAGTCCGGTCCGGCCTGAGCCGACGACCGCCCCGACGCGCCCCGGCGCGTGCCGCCACACCGATGAGAGGAAGCCAATGATGACGACACCTCAGATTGATTCGGGCCAGTTCAGCGACGTGATCCCCGGAGTGGTCGACGGGACGGTCACGGCCACGCTCGACGCGGAGGGCAACGTCTCCCTCCACGTCCTGGTCGGCCGGCACGGCCGGAACTCCGAGCGGTGCGACCGCATCGAGTTCATCCTCACCGAGGAGAACGCCCGGCAGCTGGGCGAGATGCTGACCAACGCCACCGCCGCCCGGACCGGTCCGGTGCCCTGCTCGGTGGGCGTCCGGCTGAACTCCCCCTTCAGCGGGACCGAAGCGGACCTCGCCTCCGCCGGTCCGTCGGCGCGTTGAGCTACGCGCTGACGGCCTCCCAGGTCGTGCGGATGCTCGGCGAGTGGAGAGCGGCCGGCCCGGCCTACGCGGACCTCGCGGAGGCCTTCCAGGTGCTGATCTCCGACGGCCGGCTGCCGGCCGGCGCCCGGCTCCCGGCCGAGCGGACCTTCGCCGTCCAGTGCGGGCTCAGCCGCAACACCGTCACCGCCGCGTACCGGATCCTGCGTGAGCGGGGCTTCCTGGCGAGCGACCGCGGGGCGGGCTCGTTCGTCCGGCTGCCGGAGCCCGGCCGGCGGACGCGGGCCCCGTACTCGCTGGCGGCCCGCAGCGCCGGGTCGATCGACCTGGCGGTGGCCTCGCTGCCCGCGCCGGAGGCCGTCCTCGGCACCGCGACCCGGCTGGCCGCCGGTGACCTCGGCCGCTACTCCCACCTGCTCGGCTACGACGTGGCGGGGGTGGCCGACCTGCGCCGGACGATCGCCGAGGACTTCACCCGCCGGGGTGCGCCGACCGACCCCGGCCAGATCCTGGTGACGGCCGGCGCCGACCACGCGCTCGGCCTGCTCATCCGCCTGCTGTCGCGCCCGGGCGAGGCGGTGATGACCGACAGCCCGACGTACCCCAACGTGCTCGACCTGACCAGGGCGCTGGGCCGCCGGCTGCTGACCGTGGGTCTCGGCGCCGACGGCTGGAACACCGACGTCTGGAAGTCCGCGCTGCGCCAGGAGGCGCCGCGGCTGGCCTACCTGATGCCGGACTTCCACAACCCGACCGGCCTGGTGATGCCGGACTCCGCGCGGTCCGCGATCGTCGACGCCTCGCGCGGCTCCGGGACGTACCTGGTGGTGGACGAGGCGCTGCGCGAACTCGCGCTCGACGGCGGCGAGCTTCCGCCGCCGATGGCCGCCTGGTCGACGCCCGATCACGTCATCACCATCGGCACCATGAGCAAGACCTGCTGGGCCGGCCTGCGGGTCGGCTGGATCCGCGCCTCCAAGTCGGTGATCGCCCGGCTGATCGGGCTGCGCAACCTCGTCGACACCGGCAACTCGCTGCTCACCCAGCTCATCGCGCTGCGGGTGCTGGAGGCCGGCGCCGGCCTGCTGCGGGAGCGGCGGGAGCTGCTGCTGGAGCGCCGCCGGGTGCTGGTCGACCTGCTGGCGCGGGACTTCCCCGACTGGCGGTTCACGCTGCCGCACGGCGGGCTCTCGCTCTGGGTGGACCTCGGTGCCAGGCTGGGCTCGCCGCTGGCGCAGGCGGCGGGCCGGCGCGGGCTGGAGATCCTCTCCGGCGGCCGGTTCGGCGTGGACGGCACGCTGGAGAGCCATATCCGGATCCCCTTCGTCGCCGACGAGCGGACGCTGGTCGCGGGCTGCGAGCGACTCGCGGAGGCCTGGCGGGAGGTCCAGCTGACCGGCCGGGGGAGCCGGCGGACGCAGGCGGCGGCCTGATGCCGGCGGGCCGGCGTCACGGGGCCAGCGCCAGCGGCGCCCCGCCCGCCGGCGCGGGTGCGACCGGCAGTTCGCGCATCCGCCGCAGCGGCGAGAGGAGGACCGGCAGGACGGCGAAGAGCTCGCCGATCACGCCGACCCACATCGCCTGGCGGACGCCGATGCTCTGGCCCAGCACCCCGCCGATCAGCGCGCCCAGCGGCATCGCCCCCCAGACCAGGAAGCGCACCGTCGCGGTCATCCGGCCCAGCAGCGGCTTCGGGCAGAGCTGCTGGCGGAACGCCACCCCGGTGATCTTGAAGGTCATGAAGACCACCCAGCCCAGCGCCTGGAGCGCCAGGGCGACCGCGAACCGCCAGTCGGCCTGGTACATCGGCAGCGCCAGCAGCCAGAGCACCGCGCTGGTGATCATCGCCGCGCACATCGCCGGCCCCTGGCCGAACCTGGTCACGATCCGCACCGTGACCAGGCTCCCGATCAGGCCGCCGACGGCCTCCGCGGTGAACACCAGGCCGCACAGGAACGGCGACAGGTGGAGCTCACCGGCCAGCAGCACCAGCAGCATCGAGGCACCGATGGTGCCGCACATGTTGGAGATCGCCGCGGTCAGCGTGATCGAGCGCAGCAGCCGGTCGCCGAAGACGAACCGCAGCCCCTCGCCGATCTCGGCCCGCAGGCTGGCGTCCGGGTGGATCTCGGGCCGCTCCTCGGGCCGCTTGATCCGGCCCACGAAGAGCGCCGAGAGGACGAAGCTCACCGCGTCGACCACGATCGCGACCGGTGCGGTCAGCGCGCCGACCAGCACCCCGCCCGCGCCCGGCCCGCCGACCTGGATGGTGCTGCGGCTGGCCTCGATCTTGACGTTGGCCTCCACCAACTGGTCGTCCTCCACGAGGTGCGGCAGGTAGCTGCCGTGCGCCGCGTCGAAGAACGCGGTGCAGACCGACATCCCGAAGGCCACCCCGTACAGCTGGAGGAGCGTCAGGCAGTCCAGCCAGGAGGCGATCGGGACGGAGGCGAGCAGGGCGGCCCGGCCGAGGTCGCCGACGACCATCACCCGGCGCCGGCGCACCCGGTCCACCCAGGCGCCGGCCGGCAGGCCGATGAGCAGGAAGGCCAGGTACTCGAAGGTCACCAGCAGGCCCGCCTGGAAGGGCGTGGCCTTCAGCGTGCCGATCGCGACGAGTGGCAGGGCGATGAGCGTGACGGCGGTGCCCGCCTGGCTCACCGAGTCGGCCGCCCAGAACCGACGGAAGTCGGTATGGCGGAGGAGACTGGTGCGAGGCGGCGTCATGGCGGCCAACACCACCACCCTGGAGCCGGAACGGCCATTGTTTTAGTCTGGGCGAAAACCTCGCAGGGGCGGGCGGAGGACGAGGCCATGGGTGAACTGCGGTTCGGCGTGCACGACATCGTCAACATCAGGTTCGCGATCTCGCCGCTCTGGGAGACGGTCGCCAGCCTCCGGGCGGTCGCCGACCCGGGCCGGCACGTGGTCCATCTGCCGTGGATCAGAAGGGCGCTGGCGCTGCGGCAGGACCGCTCGCTGGTCGTTCGCACGGCGGCGCTCTCCGCCTTGCTGCCGAGGCGCGACCACGGGCCTGCCTTCCTGACCCCGTCGCCGCGCTGCCCGCTGGCCGAGATCGAGGAGGAGCTGGCGATCATGCTGGCCACCCCCGCGGAGGAGGTCCGGGCCGGCCTCGACGCGGCCCGCCCGGGCCGGCCCACCCCGCCGTTCGAGCGGCTGCTGGCCGAGGACCCGGAGCGGGCCCTGCCCGAGCTGGCCGAGGCCGTGCACGCCTGGTGGCTGGCGGCCGTGAAGCCGCACTGGCCGCGGATCCGCGCCGTCCTGGAGGCGGACATCGCCCACCGCACCCGCCAGCTCGCCGAGGACGGCATCCAGCAGGTGCTGGGCGGCCTCCACCCGAGCCTGCACTGGGTCGGCGACCGCCTGGTCTCGCCGGACCTCCCGGCCGCCGGGCTCGACCTCGGCGGCGCGGGCATCACCCTCACCCCCAGCGCCTTCGCGGGCCGCTGCCACCTGCTGACCGCCCGTCGGGCCACCCCGCCCGGCGCGGTCTACCCCTCCCGGGCGCTCGGGGTGCTCTGGGAGCGCCGGGAGAGCGCCGGCGACGGTCTGGCCCGGCTGCTCGGCCGCAGCCGGGCCCAGCTGCTGGCCTGCACCGCCTCGCCGGCCACCACCACCCAGCTGGCCGCCCGTACCGGGCTCAGCCTGGGGGCGGTCTCCCAGCACCTCGCGGTGCTGCGCGACGCCGGACTGGTCACCAGCCACCGGTACCGGCGCGAGGTGAATTACACGGTCAGTGACCTGGGGACGGCCCTCTTGCAGCAGGCGTAGTTCCGGGCGGTATCGCGTTGACAGACCGACCGGCCGCGCAGCATGCTCCTCTGGTGTCCCAATCGAGCCCGGCGCCCAAAAAGAGCCTGATTTCCCACCACGATTTCCGGCAACTCTGGGCCGGCCAGTCCATCAGCCAGATCGGCTCGGCGGTCACGCTGCTGGCCCTGCCGTATCTGGCGATCAAAGAGCTGGACGCCACGCCTTTCCAGGTGACACTGCTCACGATGTTCCAGTACCTCGCATTCCTGCTGCTCGGCCTTCCGGCCGGGGCCTGGGTCGACCGAATGCGGCACCGCCGGGTGATGATCGTGGGCGATGTGGGCCGCGCGATTCTGCTCGGCTCCATTCCGGTCGCCCACGCCTTCGACGCGCTCACGCTGACGCAGCTCTACGCCGTCACGTTCGGCACCTCGGTGCTCACCCTCTTCTTCGACGTGGCCTACCAGAGCGTGCTGCCGTCGCTGGTGGCCGACGAGCAGCTGGTCGAGGGGAACGCCAAGCTCGAAGCGACCCGCAAGGTGGCCGAGGTCGGCGGGCCCGGGCTGGCCGGCGCGGTCATCAACGTGCTCAGCGCGCCGCTGGCCATCGCGATCAACTCGGTCAGCTTCCTGGGCTCCGCGTTCTTCCTGACCAGGATCCGCCGGCCCGAGCGGCGCGCCGAGCCCCGCCCGGACAGCAACCTGCGCAAGGAGATGGGCGAGGGCCTGCGCTTCGTGCTCGGCCACCCGATCCTGCGGCCGATCGCCGCCACCGCGACGATCTCCAACCTGTGGGGCACCATCGGCATCTCGCTGCTGGTCGTCCTGCTGGCGGACACCCTGCACCTGTCGGCGCTGCTGGTCGGCCTGGTGTTCAGCGCCGCGGCGGCGGGCGGCATCGCCGGCGCGGTCCTGGCGGAGCGGGTGGTCGCCCGGCTGGGCCAGGGGCCGGCCATCTGGATCTGCATGGTGGCCAGCACGGTCTGCTGGTTCCTCGCCCTCCCGCTGTACCAGGACGACTGGCGGCTCGCGCTCGGCATCGTGCTGCACGGCCTGGGCTGGATCCCGTTCATCATCTACAACGTCACCCAGGTCAGCTTCCGGCAGCGGGTGACGCCCAAGCACCTGATGGCCCGGATGAACGCCACGATCCGCTTCATGGTCTGGGGCGTGGTGCCGATCGGCGCCCTGCTGGCCGGTGTGCTGGCCGAGAAGTACGGAGTCCGGGCGGCGATGTGGGTGGGCGTGGTCGGCGAGCTCTTCGCCGTCCTGCCGGTGGTGGTCTCGCCGCTGCGCTCGATGCGGGAGCTCCCGACGGCGCCGGAGGACGAGCCCGCGGCGGCCCCCGCCACCGTCTGACCTCCGCTTTCCCCGCATTCCCCGGCCGGATGATCTCCGGCCGGGCCGCGGCGGCCCCGCGCCATTCGCGCACGGTTTCTCCGGGCGCCGCCCGATTTCTCCCGCGGGTGGTTTCTCCGGACCCCCGGTAATTTCCCGGCCGGTGGCCGGCTCGATCCGTCGAGCCGGCCACCGGCCTTTTCGCGTCCTGGCACCCGGCGGGGCCATGGTGCCAAGCATGGTGAATTGGCACTGTCCGACCACCGCGCCGGTTGCTAGCGTCCTTATCGACGGGGAATGCGCCATTGAGCCGCACATTCGGAGCAGTATGTGGCGTCTCCCTGGCATGGCAGCGCATTGGTACTAGGAGGAAAACAAGTGGCAGCGGAAACCCTGGACCGCGAGAAGCTCGAAAACCTCGCGGCCGAGCTGATCGAGAAGCAGTTCCAGCGCGTCCCCAAGATGCGCGAGCTGCACGCCGGCGAGTGGACGGACCGGGACTTCTACATCCGTCACATCACCGAGACCGTGCTTCGCATCCGGCTGAACAACGAGGTCGACACCTACGCCCTCTTCAAGGTCGGTTCGAAGGACGACACCCTCGCCGCCCACCTCGCCAAGTACCTGGCGGAGGAGTTCGGCCACGAGAGCATGTTCACCCGTGACCTCTTCAAGTTCGGCCTCACCCAGGAGGACATCGACGCCACCGATGTCTTCCCGTCGACCAAGAAGCTGATGGGTTACCTGCGTCTTGAGGCCGACTCGCGCGGCCCGGCGCCCACGACGGTCTGGGACTGGCTGGTCGAGTGGTACTCCGACCGCTACAACCCGATCATCACGAACAAGGCCGCCGAGGACTTCGGCCGCGAGTTCGTCGCGGGCACCGCGACCCACATCGAGTTCGACGAGTCGCACGACCACGACGAGCTGATGTTCCGCACGGTCGCCCGCGCGGTCGAGGTGTTCGGCACCCCGAAGCAGGCGTACCAGGACCTCACGACCTTCGTGGAGCTCATCGGCGACTACTTCGCCGAGCTCTACGAGCTGACCGTGGGCAGCAAGCAGCCCGCCGGGGTCTGAGTGAGAACGGCACGGGCGCGGCCTCCCGCCGCGCCCGTGCCGGCCGCCCCTGATCATGTCGCGCACCCGTCCGTGAGGGTTGAACACTGATGTCTGAACAACTGCCCGCCTCGCGCGGGCGCGTCCTGATCGTCGAGCCGAGTTCGTCAGGGGTCGCCCTGCTCGCGGAGGCGCACGCGCTCGGTTTCGAGACCGTCGTGGCGTCGGCGGACGTCGACGACCGGCGCCTCCCGGACGCGGCCCGCACCCACGTCGACCGCCTGGTCGTGGTGGACACCAACGACGAGCAGGCGCTGGCCGAGGCCGCCGCCGCGCTCCACGCCGAGCGCCCGCTGGCGGGCATCGTGCCGGGCTTCGAGTTCTACGTGGACACCGTGGCGCGGCTGGCGCCGGCCCTGGGCCTGCCCGGCCTGCGGGCCGACACCGCGCGCGGGCTGCGCAACAAGGCCACCATGCGCCGCCTGGTCGAGGCGGCCGGGCTGCGGGTGCCCCGGCACGCCGAGGCCACCGACGAGCGGGAGCTGCTCGCCGCCGCGGCCCACGTCGGCTACCCGGCGGTCCTCAAGCCCACCGAGTCCGCGGGCAGCATCCACGTCAGCCGCGTCGACTCGCCCGAGCAGCTCCTCGCCGCCTTCCGCAGCCTGCGCGCCGACCACCGCACCGACCTCGGCCGGGTGCTGGACGGCCCGGTGCTGCTGGAGGAGTACCTGGACGGACCCGAGGTCAGCGTCGAGGGGTACGTCGAGAACGGCCGCGCCGTCGTCCTGGCGGTCACCACCAAGATGCTCGGCCCGGAGCCCTACTTCGTGGAGCTCGGCCAGATCATGCCGCACCCGGCGGCCCCGGAGGCCCGGGCGGCCATCGACGCGTACGTCGCCGGCGTCTGCGAGGCGCTCGGCGTGACCCGGGGACCGTTCCACTGCGAGCTGCGGCTGCCGGCGGGGGAGCCGGTCCTGATCGAGCTCGGCGCCCGGCTGGCCGGCCACCGCATCCCGAACCTGGTGGAGGCCGTCACCGGGATCTCCCAGGTGCGGATCATGCTCGCCGGCTACACCGGTCTGACCGCCGAGGAGGTCGGCGCCGAGTCGGCGCCGACCGCCAAGTACGTGGGCATCGCCTGCTTCACCGCCTACGGGCTGACGCGGTACCAGCACATCGAGGGGCTGGACGAGTTGCGCGACCACCCGGACACCCTGGAGGTGAAGCTCTACGTCCGGCCGGGGGAGCCGATCCCGCCGGCCGAGGACTTCCGCTGCTTCCTCGGCCATGTGGTCTACAAGGCCGAGTCGTACGAGGACGCCGCGACGCGCTGGCACGCCGTCCGGGACGAGGTGCGCTTTGTCTAGTCGAGAGATCCCCCAGTACCTGGTCGTCAACCGGTTCGACGACGAGTTCGGCGAGTACCACCGGTTCGTCGAGCCGGGCAGCTGCCGGCTGGCGTACATCACGCTGCCGTGCGGCCTGCCGATCCTGGACGAGGAGAGCGCCCTCGACCTCGTCGTGGTCGACGACCTGGAGATCGGGACGCTGCTGCCGATCGCCCGCCGCCTCGCCGAGCTGCACGGCGGCTTCGACGCGATCGTGGGCCCCTCGGAGTACGACGTGCTCTCCACCGCGCAGCTGCGGGAGGAGCTCGGAGTCCCGGGCTGGCGGCCGGAGTTCGTGACGGCCTTCCGCGACAAGGCCCGGATGAAGGACCTCGTCGGCGGCGCGGGCCTGCGGGTGCCGCGGTTCTGCCGGCTGGACGCGGGCAGCACCGCCGCCGGGATCGCCGCCGAGGTCGGGCTGCCGCTGATCCTCAAGCCCCGGGCCGGCTGGTCGGCGCGCGGTGTGGTGCTGGTCCGCGACGAGGCCGAGCTGGCCGCGCTGCTGGTCGAGCAGGGCGCGGAGCTCGAAGGCTTCGAGTGCGAGGAGTACGTCGAGGGCGCGATCCTGCACGTGGACGGGATCCGCCGGGACGGCAAGTTCCACTTCGTCAGCGCGTCGGAGTACATCAACACCTGCCTGGACTTCCTGACCGGCACGCCGCTCGGGTCGGTCCTGCTCGACCCCGGCGCCCGGCTGGACCGGGTCACCGAGTTCACCGGCGGCTGCCTGGACGCGCTGGACCTCCTCGACGGCCCCTTCCACCTGGAGCTCTTCGACACGCCCGGCGGCGAGCTGGTCTTCCTGGAGGTCGGTCTGCGCCCGGGCGGCGCGGAGGTGCCCTTCGTGCACCGCGACCTGTTCGGCATCGACCTCTTCGCCGAGGCGTTCCGGGCCACCATCGGTCTGCCGCCCGCGGTGCCCGCCGAGGCGCTGCCCGACGGGGTGGCCGGCGGCTGGGTCAGCATCCCCGAACCGCGGCCGTACCCCAGCACGGTGGTGTCCCGCAGCTCGCTGCTGGGCACCGTCGACGAGGTGTACGCGGAGGTCGTCCCCGACGTCGGCACCGTCTTCGACGGCAGCGGCGGGTACGAGCACATCGGCGGCCGGTTCCGGCTGCGCGGCACCGACCACGCCGCCGTGCGGCGCGCGGCGCTCGCCGTGATGGACCGCTACCGGCTGGTGGTCGAGCACGAGGGGCCGGACGCCCGATGACCTCTGCTCTCACCAGTCCGGTCGGGATCCTGATCGCCCGGGGCGGGCCGGACATCGACGAGGTGAAGATCCGCCGGGCCGGCCCCGCGCACCTGGCGGCGGTCCGCGAGCTGACCGGGGCGGCGGGCGCCGCCCTGCCGGTCCGGCCGGAGGCGTTCCACGCCGAGCGGATCGAGGAGTTCTGCCTGATCGAGCAGCTCGGCACGGTGATCGCCTGCGTCGGCGTCCACCGCACCGACGAGGGCGCCGAGCTGTACGACCTGGCGGTGGCGCCGGACCGGCGCGGCATCGGCCTCGGCCGGCTCCTGGTCGCCGCCGTGCTGCTGATGCTCAGCGGCGAGCCGGTGGCGGAGGTCCGGGTGGAGCCGGGGGAGGCCCGGGAGTGGTTCACCGGGCTCGGCTTCACCGAGCTGTCGCCGACCGTGCTGCGCCGGGACACCGCCGGCGGCTACGACGCGCTGGAGACCCTGGGCCGGATCGCCGACCTCCAGATCGAGTTCCAGCGCTCGGGCCGGACGCTGCGCTGGGAGCCGTCCTCCACCGCGCTGCTGATGTTCGCGCAGCGCGGCGGGCTGAAGCCCGAGTCGCTCTGCTGGGCCGGGGTCTGCGGGACGTGTGCCGTCCGGATCAAGCGCGGCACCGTCAGCTACAACACCGACCCGGGCGTCGACCCCGAGGACGACGAGGTGCTGCTCTGCATCACCCGGCCGGTCACCGACCTGGTGCTCGACCTCTGAGCGGACCGTGACCGGCACGGGGGTCGGTACGGGGGCGGCCGCGGCCAGGGGCGCCGGCACCGGGGGTGCCGGCGCCCGTGGGCGGCCGTGCGGGACGCGAGTACGGAAGCGAGTACGGAGAACGTGATGACGGAGAACAGACGATGACCAACCGCGTGACCGAGGCGTACAACGCCGCCTGCAAGATCCCGGGCAACGGCCTGGTCGACGTCATGCGGACGCTGGCGGCGAACCCGGCGATCCCGACCTGGAAGCGCCCCTACCCGCCGCGGCCCAACTTCGTCGAGGAGCGCGAGATCCGCGCGTTCGCCGACGACCTGATGGCCCTGCTGGGCATGCTCACCACGCTGCCCGACCGGCTCTTCGACGGCGACCTGGACCGCTTCCTCGACGCCGTCGGCGTGCACGGCGCCCGCGCCGAGCTGATGCGCCGCCACGCGCACCAGACCCCGGTGGTCTTCGGCCGCGCCGACGTCTACCACGACGGCGACGCGTTCAAGCTGCTGGAGTTCGGCATCGGCAGCGACCTCGGCGGCTGGGACTGGGCCGGCGAGGTGCCGCGCGGCCTGCTGGAGATCGACGCCTTCGCGGCCTTCGCGAAGGAGCACGGCCTCGGTTACGTGCACACCGGCCGCGAGACGGTGCGCACCATCAAGGAGGCCGCCAAGGCCGTCGCGGGCGACCGCGAGCCGGTCGTCGCGATCATCGAGGGCCCGGGCGGCCTGGACACCTTCGGCGCGGCCACCTGGTACAACGTGCACCGCGTGCTGCGCGGCCTCGGCCTGGACCTCCACCTCGGCGAGCTCGACGACCTCCAGGTGAAGGACGGCCGACTGGTGCTGGACGGCCACGTCATCGACGTGGTGTGGCGCGCCTTCGACACCGACCAGCTGCTGGAGGACCCGGCGTTCGTCGAGCTGGCGGAGCCGGTCTTCCGGGCCCACGAGGCGGGCACGGTGCTGCTCTGGCACACCCTGCAGAGCAACCTCTTCGGCGAGAAGGGCTGCATGGCGCTGCTCTCCGACCCGCACTACGCGAGCGGCTTCACGGCCGCCGAGCGGCAGGTCATCGACCGCGCGCTGCCCTGGACGAGGTCCCTCCAGCGCGCCGAGGACCTGCTGGTCCCCGGCCGGCTGGACGACCTGATGGCCCGCCGCGACACCCTGATCCTCAAGCCCAACAACCTCTTCGGCGGGCACGGCGTCGTCGCCGGCTGGGAGACGGCCGAGGACGCCTGGCGCACGGCCCTCACCGAGGGCGCGGCCGCAGGCTGCGTGGTGCAGGAGCGGGTCGTCCCGCGCACCGAGTCCATGGTCGACCCGGACACCGGCGAGGAGCGGCCCTGGCAGACCCTCTGGGGCGTCTTCTACCAGCCGGACGGCTACGCCGGTGCCCAGGCCCGGGTCGTCCCGGCCGGTTCCACCGAGGTCATCGGGCACCGCTCCATCGACCAGGTCCACACCGGCTCGGTGCTGACGTACTGAGCCGTCCGCGCCGAACCGCCGTACAGAATCAGGATGGGTGAAGTGAGAACGTCGGAAGACCACGGAATGTCACACGTCATCGTGATGAACCGTTGGAAGGACACCTACGCCGACTACGCGGCCTACCTCGACCACACGCGGTGTGCCGTCACGTACATCACCAGCCCGCTCGGGCGCGGGGCCGTCCCCGCGGGCGCGGCCGAGGTCGTGACCCTGGACGACATCCAGGACCTCGCGCAGCTGCGGGCCGCCGTCCTCGGCCTCGCCGAGCGCCACGGCACGCCGGACCGCCTCATCACGCTGAAGGAGGAGGACCTGGAGAACGCCGCCGTCGTCCGGGCCGAGCTCGGGCTCCCGGGGATGCGGCTCGACGAGGTCCTCGCGTTCCGCGACAAGGTCGTCATGGGCGAGCGGATCGCCGCCGCCGGCCTGCCGATCCCGGCCTTCGCCGCGGTCTCCGCGGCCGAGGACATCACCGCCTTCGCCGCCGAGCACGGCTGGGACCTCGTGGTGAAGCCGCGCGACGGCAGCGGCAGCGCCGGCGTCGTGGTGGTCTCCGGCCCGGAGGACCTCGACCGGATCGAGTTCGGCCGCTGGAAGCTCATGGCGCAGGTGCGCAACCCGCACCCGATCTGCCACGTCGACGGCGTGTTCGACGGCGAGCGGCTGCTGGTGTGGCGCGGCTCGCGCTACGTCAACACCTGCCTGGACTTCGCCCAGGGCACCTTCTACGGCTCGATCGAGGAGGCCGATCCGGAGCTGCACCGGATCATCGGCGAGGCCACCGAGCGGTACATGCGCGCCCTCACCGACCGGGCCACCCCGTTCCACCTGGAGCTGTTCCTGGAGGAGACCGGGACCGGGGCCACCTGCTCCTTCCTGGAGACCGGTGCCCGGGTCGGCGGCGCGGAGACGCCGTTCCTCTGGCGCGAGGTGCACGGGTACGACCTGATGAAGGCGGCGTTCCACCTCCAGCTCGGGGTGCCGCTGGAGGAGGGCCCCGACTGGGACACCCAGGACGTCGCCGGCTTCCTGGTGGTGCCGGCGCCCGCGCCCCGGCCGTGCCGCTTCACCCACATCACCTCGATGGTCGGGCGGACGCCGGGTCCGTACGCCGAGTCGCTGGCCAAGGTGGGCGACGTCCTGCCGGTCGCGCACGGCTACGAGCACGTCGGCGGCCGCTTCCGGTTCCGCGGCGCCACCGCCGAGGACGTCCTGGAGTCGATCACCGAGACCTTCAAGGGCTACACCGTCTCGGCGGAGACCGTGGAAGCCGCCGCGGTGTGACGCCGGCTCGGGCGCCCGGTGTCCCGGATCTCCGGCCGCCGCGGCCCGTACATCTCGCGACGGCCTGTCAGGAGGCCCGCGACGTGCGTACGGTGACCGTGGCGGACGGCCGTGGGCCACCCCCCACGGCCGGATCCGAGACCCGAGACCTGCGCCGAGTACCCGCGGAAGGACCACCACCTCATGCCCCCAGCGACCACCACGACGGGCCGTGCTCGGAAGGCACTTCCGGGCACCTACGGCGCCGCCGCCCTCGCCGTCGGCGCGATGATCTGCGTCCAGTCCGGTGCCGCGGTGTCGACCTGGATGTTCCCGACGGCGGGGCCGCTCGGCACCGCCTCGCTGCGGCTCGCCTTCGCGGCCGCGATCATGCTGATCTGGGCCAGGCCCCGGCTGCGCGGGCGCAGCCGGCAGGACCTCCTGCTCGCCGCCGCGCTCGGCGCGGTCAGCGCGCTGATGACGATCTCCTACTTCGTGGCCATCTCCCGGATCCCGCTCGGGGTCTCCAGCGCGCTGGAGTTCCTCGGGCCGCTCGCCGTCGCCGTGGCCGGCCTGCGCCGGCGGATCGACGTGATCTGGCCGCTGCTCGCGGTCTGCGGCGTGCTGGCGCTGACCCAGCCGTGGAACGGCTCGGTCGACCTCGTGGGGCTCGCCTTCGGGGCCCTGTCCGGGGCGGCGCTCGGCGGCTACGTGATCTTCACCCAGCGCGTCGGCGACCGGTTCTCCGGCGTCGACGGGGTGGCCATCTCGCTGTCGGTGGCGGCCCTGTGCGCCGCGCCCTTCGGGCTGGTGCAGGCCGTGCCGGTGCTCACCCCGGGCATCGTGGCCGGGGCGGCCGGGGCCGCGGTGCTGCTGCCGGTCCTGCCGTACGTCCTGGAGATGCTGGCGCTGCGCAAGCTCACCACGGCCGCGTTCGGGACGCTGCTGAGCTTCGAGCCGGGCTTCGCCACGCTGATCGGCTTCGTGCTGCTGCACCAGACCATGAGCCTGCTCCAGCTCGCCGGCGTCGTCTGCGTGGTCGCGGCCAGCCTCGGCGCCGTGCGCCGCGGCGAGCGCACCCCGGAGACGCCCGCCGGCCCCGGATCCGACGCGGCCGTCGTCCCCGCGCCGGAGAAGGCCGCCACCGGCTGACCGGCCGGTAACCCGCACGCGCGTCCGCCCCGGAGCACCCGCCCCGGGGCGGACGCGCGTGCGGGCGGCGGGAGGCTACGGCCAGACCAGGCAGTACAGCTGGTGCCCGGCGTCGTGCAGGCGGTTGGCGAAGTCCTGCCACTCGTGCAGCATGCTGTAGATCACGAAGGCGTCCCGGGGGCCGCGGCGGTCGGGCACGGTGGACCAGATGAACGCGGCGGCGCCGAGTTCGGTCTCGTCGGCCTTGCGCAGCGGTTCGACGACGTTCTGCGGGAGCTGCACCACCGCGTAGTCGGGGTGCAGCACGACCAGCTCCAGCGGCGGCACCTGGTGCAGCGGCACGCCCTGGATGCCGGTGAGGACCATGGCGCTCATGGTCTCCGGCTTGATCTTGGTGGAGAGGTGCCCGTTGGGCGAGCCGCTGGTCTCCATCAGGTCGCCGAGCCGCCCCAGCGAGCCGAGCTCGCCCGCGTCCAGGCCGAGCCCTCCGGGGCCGAGCGCGGTGGGGACTCTGGCGGCGGTGGCGCGGTCGGGTGCGCCGAAGTACTTGTACGTCACCCCCACGCGTCCCTCACCCCGCCTCTCGCCACCGCGACCGCCACGCCCCGTACCCGCTCCCGTACCCCCGCGTGCGGCCTCGGCGGGGCGGCGGGGGCCACCCGCGGCCTCGTCGTAGCCGTCCTGCGCCTCGGACACTCGGACCATCCTCACCGGAATTCGCCGGAATCGACAGACCCCCGCACGTCCGGCGTCCCACCGGTCGTGCTCCTTACCCGTCATGCGCCGCCGTACCCAGTCATGGCACGCGGCAGTCCTCTTCACACCCCTGAAACACCGGAGCTTGCGCACGCCCGGAGTACACAGTCTGACTGGTCCGTGCAGCCGGGGTCGCCAGGACCCCCGTTGTACGGATAACCGTACAGACTTCGTCACCCGGATCATCGTTCCAGATGATGAGGTCCGACATGCAGAGGTGAAGGACACGATTTGAGACCATGTCTCCCGTGAGCTACCCCTACGAAGCCCCCCAGTCCCAGTCACTCTTCGACCGCGCCTCGGTCGTCACGCCCGGCGGCGTGAACTCCCCGGTGCGCGCCTTCCGCGCGGTCGGCGGTACGCCCCGCTTCATGGTGTCCGGCAGCGGCCCCTACCTCACCGACGCGGACGGCCGCGAGTACGTCGACCTGGTGTGCTCGTGGGGCCCGATGATCCTCGGCCACGCGCACCCCGCGGTGATCGACGCCGTGCAGCGGGCCGTCGCGCACGGCACCTCCTTCGGCACGCCCGGCCAGGGCGAGGTCGAGCTGGCGGAGGAGATCGTCGCCCGGATCGCCCCGGTCGAGCAGGTCCGGCTGGTCTCCTCGGGCACCGAGGCGACCATGTCCGCGATCCGGCTGGCCCGCGGCTTCACCGGCCGGGCCAAGATCGTGAAGTTCGCCGGCTGCTACCACGGTCACGTGGACGCGCTGCTGGCCGCCGCCGGGTCCGGCGTCGCGACCTTCGGCCTGCCGGACACCCCGGGCGTCACCGGCGCCCAGGCCGGCGACACCATCGTGCTGCCGTACAACGACCTGGCCGCGGTCGAGCAGGCCTTCCGGGCGCACCCGGGCGAGATCGCCTGCGTGATCACCGAGGCCTCGCCCGGCAACATGGGCGTCGTCCCGCCGCTGCCCGGCTTCAACGGCGGTCTGGCCCGGCTCTGCCGGGAGAACGGCGCGCTGTTCATCTCGGACGAGGTGATGACGGGCTTCCGCGTCTCCAAGGCGGGCTGGTACGGCTTGGAGGCGGCGCACGAGGGCTGGGCGCCGGACCTCCTCACCTTCGGCAAGGTGATGGGCGGCGGCTTCCCGGCGGCGGCCTTCGGCGGCCGCGCCGACGTCATGGGCCACCTGGCCCCGGCCGGTCCGGTCTACCAGGCCGGTACCCTCTCCGGGAACCCGATCGCCACCGCGGCGGGCCTGGCCCAGCTGCGCGGCTGCACCGACGAGGTGTACGCCACGGTGGACCGGGTGGCCGCCGAGCTGTCGGCGATGGTCTCCGGCGCGCTGGCCAAGGAGGGTGTGGCGCACCGGCTGCAGACCGCCGGGAACATGTTCTCGGTGTTCTTCACCGAGGCCGCGGTGACCAACTACGACGAGGCGAGGACCCAGGAGGCGTTCCGCTTCAACGCCTTCTTCCACGCGATGCTCGCCGAGGGCGTCTACCTCCCGCCGTCCGCCTTCGAGTCCTGGTTCGTCTCGGCGTCCCACGACGACCGGGCGATCGAGCGGATCGCCGCCGCACTGCCGGCCGCCGCCCGCGCGGCCGCCGAGGCCCAGCCCGCGTAGCCGCGGCCGACCACCAGGAGTACTGAGAAGTGAGCACCAACGACACCACCGTCGTCCACCTGATGCGACACGGCGAGGTGCACAACCCGGAGGGCGTCCTGTACGGCCGCCTGCCCGGCTACCGGCTGTCCGAGCTGGGCCGGCAGATGGCCGACCGGGTCGCCGAGGACCTGGCCGGCCGGGACATCACCCACGTGGTGGCGTCCCCGCTGGAGCGGGCGCAGGAGACCGCCGAGCCGATCGCCAAGTCGCACGGCCTGGACCTCGCGGTCGACGAGCGGCTGATCGAGGCCGACAACATCTTCCAGGGCAAGACCTTCGGGGTCGGCGACGGTTCGCTGAAGAACCCGGGCTACTGGAAGTACCTGACCAACCCGTTCAAGCCGTCCTGGGGCGAGCCGTACCTGGAGCAGGCGGTGCGGATGATGGGCGCGCTCGCCGCCGCCCGGGACGCCGCGCGCGGCCACGAGGCGGTCTGCGTCAGCCACCAGCTGCCGATCTGGATCGTGCGTTCCTTCGTGGAGCGCCGCCGGCTCTGGCACGACCCGCGCAACCGCCAGTGCTCGCTGGCCTCGCTGACCAGCTTCACCTACGAGGGCGACCGGATCGTGTCGGTCGGCTACCGCGAGCCGGCCCGCGATCTGCTGCCCGCGCACCTGGTCGGCAAGGGCGGGAAGAGCAAGCCGGTGGGTAAGAGCTTCGGCGCCTGACCGCCGTCGGGTGGTCTGGCCCAGCCGCAGGTCAGAGGGGGTTCGACACGGAATGTCGGACCCCCCCGAACCTGCCCGCAACTCCATGCGAAACTTTTCACATGTCTGGCATGACGCGCCCCCGTCCCCGTGTCGCCGCAGCGGCCGCCGCCACCGCCGCCGCTGCCGCGCTCGCCCTCAGCGGCTGCAGCTCCTCAGGTTCGTCGGCCAGCGGTGACGGCCAGATCGGCTTCGTCTCGGCCAAGGGCAGCAACATCTCCAAGGCCGCGGTGGGGCACCGCCAGGACGCGCCGGACCTCTCCGGTACCACCCTGGAGGGCACCCCGGTCAAGCTCTCGGACTACCGGGGCAAGGTCGTCGTCCTCAACGTCTGGGGCTCCTGGTGCGGGCCCTGCCGGGCCGAGGCGGACGACCTCCAGCGGATCTGGGACAAGTACAAGGACCAGGGCGTCCAGTTCCTCGGCATCAACACCCGGGACCCGGAGATCACCAACGCCGTCCGCTTCGAGCAGGAGCGGGGCGTCACCTACCCGAGCCTCTACGACCCGGCCGGGACGCAGCTGCTGAAGTTCCCCAAGGGCAGCCTCAACCCGCAGTCCGTGCCGACCACCATCGTGGTCGACCGGGAGGGCAGGCTCGCCGTGCGGGCCGTCGGCGGCCAGCTGGACGACGGCCTGGAGTCGATGCTCCAGCCGGTCCTCGCGGAGCAGCAGCAGTGAGTGCCGCGGCCCAACTCGCCGACACCACCGGGACCATCCAGAGCGGGGCGCTGCTGGTGGCCGCGCCGATCGCGCTGGTGGCCGGTCTGGCGTCGTTCTTCTCGCCGTGCGTGCTGCCGCTGGTGCCCGGCTACCTCTCCTACGTCACCGGCTTCTCGGCCGCCGACCTCGCCGACGCGCGCGGGGCCCGGCGCGGCCGGATGCTGCTCGGGGTGCTGCTGTTCATCCTCGGCTTCACCGCCGTCTTCGTCTCCACCGGCGCGCTGTTCGGCTTCTTCGGCTCGACCCTCCAGGAGCACCGGCGGGTCATCTCGATCGTGTTCGGCGCGCTGACCATCGTGATGGGCCTCGCCTTCATGGGCCTGGTGCCCGGGCTGAGCATGCGCGAGGTGCGCTCGCACCGCCGCCCGGCGGTCGGCCTGCTCGGCGCGCCGATGCTGGGCGTGGTCTTCGGCGTCGGCTGGACGCCCTGCCTCGGCCCGACCCTGGCCGCCGTCCAGAACCTGGCGCTCAACGAGGCCGACGCCGGCCGCGCCGCGCTGCTGATGACGGCCTACTGCCTGGGCCTGGGCGTACCGTTCGTCGTGGCCGCGGTGGCCTTCCGCCGGGCCCTGGGCGCCTTCGGCTGGGTCAAGCGGCACTACCCGCTCGTCATGCGGATCGGCGGCGGCATGCTCGTCGCGGTCGGTCTGCTGCTCGTCACCGGGGTCTGGGACTCGATGGTGAACGAACTGCAGTCCTGGACCGCCGACTTCCAGATCGGAATCTGACCGTGAGCAAGACCACGACCGATACCGAGCTGCCCCCCCAGGCGGTCGAGGACGCGGCCGAGCGGCTGACCAGCGCCCCGGTCGAGTCGGACGGCCCCGGTGGGATAGGGGCGTTCGGCTGGCTGCGCTGGATGTGGCGCCAGCTGACCTCGATGCGGGTCGCGCTGATCCTGCTCTTCCTGCTCTCGCTGGCCGCCATCCCGGGCTCGCTGATCCCGCAGAGCGGCCAGAACGAGTTCAAGGTCGAGACCTGGAAGGCCCGGCACACCACGGTCGCGCCGATCTACCAGAAGCTCCAGCTGTTCGACGTCTACAGCTCGGTCTGGTTCTCGGCGATCTACATCCTGCTGTTCGTCTCGCTGGCCGGCTGCATCGTCCCGCGCACCTGGCAGTTCGTCGGCGTGCTGCGCGCCCAGCCGCCGGCCGCGCCGCGCAACCTGACCCGGATGCCGGTCTACGCGGCCTGGCGCACCGAGGCTGACCCCCGGGAGGTGAACGCCGCCGCGCACCGGCTGCTGCGGCGCCGCAGGTTCCGGGCGAACCTGGCCGGCGGCGCGGTGGCCGCCGAGAAGGGCTACCTGCGCGAGGTCGGCAACCTGGTCTTCCACCTGTCGCTGTTCGCGCTGCTCGGCGGCTTCGCCTGGGCGAGCCTGGCCAGCGGCACCGGCGGCAAGCTGATGGTCGCCGGCGAGGGCTACTCCAACACGATCACCCAGCTCGACGACTTCACCGGCTCGCGGTTCTACGGCCCCCAGGACCTCGACCCGTTCTACCTGAAGCTCAACGACTTCACCTCGCGCTTCCAGACCAAGGGCGACCAGATCGGCGCCGCCCGGGAGTTCACCGCGAACGTCGAGTACTACTCCGGCAGCGACGCGTCGAAGCTGAAGCAGGGCTCGATCGAGGTCAACCACCCGCTGGAGATCGGCGGCAGCAAGGTCTACCTGATCGGCCACGGCTACGCCCCGGTGGTCACCGTGCGCAACGCCGCCGGAACGGTGGTCTACACCGGTGCGACGCCGTTCCTGCCGCAGGACCCCAACCTGACCTCCACCGGCGTCATCAAGGTCTCCGACTACGGCGAGAAGGACGGCAAGCGGACCCAGATGGGCTTCTCCGGCTTCTTCCTGCCGACCGCCCCGGTGGCCTTCGACGCCAACACCGGTCCGCGCTCGCTCTTCCCCGGCGACGCCGACCCGGCGCTGGTGCTGAACGCCTTCGCGGGCGACCTCGGCACCGACTCCGGCCTGCCGCAGAACGTCTACCAGCTCAACACCAAGAACCTGACGCAGCTGCAGCAGGACGGCAAGATCGCCAAGGTCCGGCTGAAGCCGGGCCAGGCGTGGGACCTGCCGGACGGCTACGGAAGCGTCACCTTCGAGGGCTACAAGCAGTGGGCCAGCTTCAACGTCTCGCACCGCCCCGGCAACGCGATCGCCCTGACCGGCGGCGTGCTGGCGATCCTCGGCCTGATCGGCTCGCTCTTCGTGCAGCGCCGGCGGATCTGGGTGCGCGCGGTGGCGCTGCCTGGTGGCGGCACCCTGGTCGAGCTGGCCGGGCTGGGCCGCAGCGAGTCGGCGAAGACCGCCGAGGAGCTGGCCGAGCTGGCGGTCGACCTCCAGGACGACGCTCCGGCGGCCGACGAGCCGGACTCCGGCGCGACCGGTCCCCACCGGCCGGATGAACCCGCCGGGGCCGCCGACCCCGATCAACCCGCCGAGCCCGCCGAGCCCGCCGGGGCCGCAGCGGCCCCCGAGCCCTCGGCACCCGCAGACCCCGCAGTCCCTGCCGACCAGAACTCCAAGGAGTAGACGGTGCATCTCGCCTCGGCGGTCGACCCACAGCTGGCCGACCTGTCCAACAAGCTGATCTACTCGGCCATGGCCGTCTACCTGATCGCCATGTTCGCCTACATGTTCGAGTGGACGTTCGGTTCCAAGGGAGCCGTCGCCGTCCGTTCGTCCGCGCAGGCGGGCCTGGCCGAGACCGTCGCCGAGGCCGCGCCCGCGGCCGGGAGCGGCAAGAAGGTGACCGTCACGGTCGCCTCGGCCGGCGGCGGCACCACCACGCTCACCCGCACCGCGCTGGCGGGCGAGGGCGCGACGGTGGTCACCAGCGGGCGCGGCGACGGCGAGGTCGACGGCCCGGGCGCGGCCGGCACCAGCGAGAAGGCCGACCTGTCGGGCCGGATCGCGATCTCGCTCACGGTGCTCGGCGCCATGCTGCACGCGGGCGGCGTGGTCACCCGCGGCCTCTCGGTCTCACGCTGGCCGTGGGGCAACATGTACGAGTTCTCCTGCGCCTTCGCGCTCGCCATGACGGTGGCCTTCCTCGGCCTGCTGCTGACGAAGAAGCCGGTCCGCTGGCTCGGCCTGCCGGTCACCCTGGCGGTGCTGCTGACCCTCGGCATCGCCGTCTCGGTGCTGTACACCGAGTCTGAGCAGCTCGTCCCGGCGCTCCACTCGTACTGGCTGGCGATCCACGTCTCCACCGCGATCATCTGCGGCGGCGCCCTGTACGCGGCGTTCATCGCGACCCTGCTGTACCTCGGCAAGGACTCCTTCGACAAGCGGATGGCGGCCGGCCTGGCCAAGGGCCCGCTCGGCACCTCGCCGTCGATCTGGCGCCGGCTGCCCGCCGCCTCCACGCTCGACAAGCTGTCCTACCGGATCAACGCCCTGGTCTTCCCGCTCTGGACCTTCACCATCATCGCGGGCGCGATCTGGGCCGAGGCCGCCTGGGGCAAGTACTGGGAGTGGGACCCGAAGGAGACCTGGTCGTTCATCACCTGGGTCGCCTACGCCTGCTACCTGCACGCCCGCGCCACGGCGGGCTGGCGGGGCCGCAAGGCCGCGTACCTCGCGGTGCTGGCCTTCGCCTGCTACCTGTTCAACTACTACGGCGTGAACATCTTCGTCACCGGCAAGCACTCGTACGCGGGGCTCTGACCGGGGCTGCACCACCCACCGGCCCGGCGCTCCGACCAAGGAAGCCGGGCCGTGGTGCGACAGGGGTAGTTCGTGCCGGCCACCCGGTCCGGCACGGGGAGGAACCGAGGAGGAAATCGCGCAATGGAGTGCGACGAGGTCATGCTGACCGTCCGAATCACCGCCGCCGAGCGCACGCTGCTCCGCAGACTCGCCCAGGGGCACCGCAGCGACGTGTCCGAGGTCGTGGCCGACGGCCTGCTGGACATCATTCCGACGCTCAGCTCGCAGGCGGACGCCTACCGGCTGCTGGGCGCCCTGACGGCCCCCGCGCCGTGCGCGCTGACCGTCTGGCTGCCGACGCCGCTGGCCGATCTGCTGGTGCCGGGGGCCGCCCGGATCGCCCAGGTGACGCAGGTGCGGATCGGCTCGGCCAGCGCCATGCTGGGCGCCGCGCTGCGGCTCTGGCTGGCCCAGGACCCGACCAGGCTGGCCGCCAACCTCAGCGTGATGCACGCCGGCCGCCCCGCGGCGCTGGTGGCCGCCTGAGGGTGCGGACGAGGGGCCTGCCGGTCGCCCGCCGGCCCCGGACACCGGTCCGGGGTCAGCTGGCGAGCGGCAGGCCCCTCGCGCGTCCGGAGCCGGCGGGGCGGGTGTCCCGGGCCTCCTGCCGGGCCGGCTCGGTCAGCAGCCGGCACTCGGCCGCCGTCCGGCCGTCCTGGACCAGCTGGACCCGGACCGGTACCCGCCGGCCGTCCGCGCCGCTCTCCCGGACGGCCCGCACCAGGCAGGGCCGGTCCAGCTCGATGAAGCGGTCGAACGAGGACAGCAGCTCGACCGGTACCACCGGCTCGGGGTGCCGCAGCCGCTGGGCGGCCTGCCGGGCGGCCTCCAGCACCAGCATCCCGGGGACGTGGTCTGCCGCCGGGTCGAACAGCACCGGGTGGCCGGGGTCCACCCGCAGCAGCCAGCTGTCCGGCGCGGGGGACGCGCCGAGCACCACGTCGGCGGACCGCTCGCGGCCGACGAGTTCGGGCGCGGTCGGCGCGGACAGCGCCGCGGCCCGCATCGGGGGCGCGCCGGACAGCCGGGGAGGCACCGGCCGGGGCCCCGGACCGCGCAGCCGGGCGTAGGCGGCGGGGGAGTGCACTCGTAGCTCTCCGGAGCCGTGGCCGACCGGACGGCCGTCCCGCTCGACCTCGACGTGCACCCGCAGCGAGGCCGGTCGGCCGTGCCGCATCCGGACGTCCTGGCAGCCGACCTTGAGCATCAGCGAGGCCGGTCCGGCGCCCACGGCGAGCCCGTCCAGCCCGGCCGGGCCGAGCGTGAAGCAGAGTTCGTCCAGCGTGAAGTGGTGGCCGCGCGGCACGCCGAAGCCGACGTGGCCGATCAGCAGACCGGCCTGGCGGACGGTCTCGGCCATCAGCAGCGGGTCGTGGTGCCGGTCGTCCGGCAGCCGGTAGAAGCCGTGCAGCCGCGGCCATTGGGCGCCCAGCAGGAAGTCGTAGGGGCCGGCCGACTGCCAGCCCGTGATGAGGACGTCGGAGACGCAGGAGCGGTGGACCAGGTGCCGGGAGACGGTCCGCTCGTGGAAGTCGTAGCCGGGACCGGGGTGGGCATAGGGGATGCCGGCGTCCGGATCTACGATCAATGGCATGACTGGCCCCACTCCCGGGTCTCGGCCGACCGGCCGCGCAGACGGCCTCGGTAAAACATACAGACCACCCGGTTTGCGCACTACTGGCGGGGTCGTCGTTGCCGAGCACTCCGCGTGATCACGGTACCC
This sequence comes from Kitasatospora sp. NPDC005748, assembly GCF_040630735.1. Lineage (NCBI taxonomy): Bacteria > Bacillati > Actinomycetota > Actinomycetes > Kitasatosporales > Streptomycetaceae > Kitasatospora > Kitasatospora sp. NPDC005748. Next base: position 121,421 of record NZ_JBEXYD010000006.1, on the reverse strand, counting down.
GCGGGCTGGACTGCGGGAACGTGCCGAGGGGAGAAGTCCGCGCCCCGGACGGGCGCCGATCCCCCCTGGATGGCGGCGTCGAGCGGGGGGCTAGATTAGATACCAACCATGCGGTTTGGGATGGCCCGTCCGCATGCGAGGCGTCGCACCATCGACGACGACGCCCTGAGAGCAGCCGGGCGAGCCGCGATCTCGCCGGCGCCGAGGCCGGAGGGGCCGAGTGGTCAAGCAGGAACGCGCGGGTCGGACCAGGCAGGCCGTCCTGCTCGCCGCGGCGGTCACCTTCGCGGACGCGGGGTTCGAGTCCGCCAGCCTGATCGACATCAGCCGCCGGGCGGGCGTCAGCAAGGGCGCGCTCTACTTCCACTTCGTCTCCAAGCAGGCACTCGCCGACGGCGTCCGGGCCGCGGCCGGGCGCGAGATCGGCTCGGCCGCGCTCCGCGCCCTGCGCGGTGGCGGACCGGCCCTCCAGGGCCTGATCGACTTCACGCACGAACTGGCCCGGCTGCTCCGCGAGGACGTCGTGGTCCGGGCCGGAGTCCAGCTCGGCCAGGGCGCCCGGGGCGGCTCGGACGCCTGGCACAGCCTGACCGCCGTGGTCCGGCGGCTGCTGGAGCGCGCGGCGGCGGCCGGCGAGCTGCGCCCGGGGCTGGATCCGCGCCCGGCCGCCGAACTGCTCACCACCCTGGCGGCGGGGCTGGTGCTGCTCGCCCCCGAGGACGCCGACCGGCTCCGCCCGGAGGCGGTGCGGAGCCTGTGGGGAGCGGCGCTGCCCGCGCTGGTCCCGGGGGACCGCTGCGCCGCCTACCGGACCTGCGCGCCGTAGCGCCGCACCCCGCGATCGGCGGCCGCCGGATCAGCCGCCGCCCGCGCCCCGCTCGGCTACGCTGAGCCGGGCGAGTGCGTGCGGCTGGACCAGGCCCGGCAGCAGCAGCGTCCAGAGGTCGGTCATCCGCTGGAGGAGGTCCCGGCGGCCGGCCAGCACCTGGGAGCTCAGCTGGATCCCGGTCACCGCCCCGGTGATCACCCCGGCCGCCGCCGCGACGTCCAGGCCCGGGTGCAGGTCGCCGGCCTCCCGGGCCTGCTCCAGCAGCGCGCGTGCCGCGTCCGACCAGCCCTGGTAGGCCTCGATCTGCGGCTGGGTGAAGCTGCCGTGCTCGATCGTCAGCCGGATGCTGCCGCGCACCAGCGGATCGTCCAGCAGGGCGTGGGCGAAGGCGTACCCCAGGTCGATCAGGGTCTGCACCGGGCTGTCGGAGGTCGGCCGCCAGGTGGCGAGCCAGTCGGCCTGGCCCTCGATCACGGCCAGCGCCAGCTCCTCCTTGGAGTGGAAGTGGAAGTACAGCGCCCCCTTGGTGACACCGGCCCGCTCCAGGATGTCCGCCATGGTGGCCGCGGCGTAGCCGCGTTCGTCGAAGACTTCGGCCGCGGCGAGGAGCACCGCCTGGCGGGTCGCCAGTGCCCGGGCCTGCCTGGCCATCGCAGCCTCCCTGGGTAGTTCGCACGCTCCGGCAGCGGCTGATCCTAGGGCCGCGACGGCGCGGAGATCACATACCGTCCAGTAGGTATTCTACCGAGCCGCCCCGGGCCCGACCGGGACCGTCCGGGGCCGGGACGGGTCCGTCCGGGCCCGGACGCCCGGTGAGCGGGGCCCCGGTACGCCGACGGCCGGCCACCCGGGGAGGGTGGCCGGCCGTCGGGCGGGCGTGTCGGGCCGTCAGGCGGCCTGCTGCCAGCTGACCGGCGAGTAGTACGCCGGGCGGCGCTCCAGGCGCTGCCAGCTGGCGATCGGCTCGATCGGGGCGGCGGCGGCCGCGGCCTGCTGGGCGGCCGCGGCGCGGGCCAGCAGGACGGCGGTCAGGGCGGCGAGTTCCTCGTCGTCGAGGGAGCCGCGGACGATACGGACGAGAGGTTCGGCGGAAGCGGTCATGATTCGGTTTCTCCCCCGGCGCAAGTGTGGTGTGTGGTCGGTGGCGTGGTAACCGCGGTGCTACATCGGCGGGTTGCCGTGCTTGCGGGACGGCAGGTCCGCGTGCTTCGTCCGCAGCATGGCCAGCGAGGAGGCCAGGACCTGGCGGGTCTCGGCCGGGTCGATGACGTCGTCCACGAGGCCGCGCTCGGCCGCGTAGTACGGGTGCATCAGTTCGTTCTTGTATTCCTTGATCTTCTGCGCCCGCATCGCCTCGGGATCCTCGGCGCCGTTGATGTCCCGGCGGAAGATCACGTTGGCGGCGCCCTCGGCGCCCATGACGGCGATCTCGTTGGTCGGCCAGGCGAACGAGAGGTCCGCGCCGATCGAGCGGGAGTCCATCACGATGTACGCGCCGCCGTAGGCCTTGCGCAGGATGAGCTGGATGCGCGGCACGGTGGCGTTGCAGTAGGCGTAGAGGAGCTTGGCGCCGTGCCGGATGATGCCGTCGTGCTCCTGGTCGACGCCGGGCAGGAAGCCGGGCACGTCGAGCATGGTGACCAGCGGGATGTTGAAGGCGTCGCACATCTGGACGAAGCGCGCGGCCTTCTCGCTCGCGTTGATGTCCAGCACGCCGGCCAGCGACTGCGGCTGGTTGGCGATGATGCCGGTGACGTGGCCGTCGATCCGGGCGAGCACGCAGAGCACGTTGGTGGCCCAGCGCTCGTGGACCTCCAGGTACTCGCCGTGGTCGACGATCTCCTCGATCACCTTGCGCATGTCGTACGGGCGGTTGCCGTCGGCCGGCACCAGGTCGAGCAGCACGTCGTTGCGGCGGTCCACCGGGTCGTCGCTGACGACCGTCGGCGGCATCTCGCGGTTGTTCTGCGGCAGCAGCGAGAGGAGGTAGCGGACCTCCTCGATGCAGGACTGCTCGTCGTCGTACGCGAAGTGCGAGACGCCGGAGACCGCGGAGTGGACGTCGGCGCCGCCGAGGCCGTTCTGGGTGATCTTCTCGCCGGTCACCGCCTGGACCACGTCCGGGCCGGTGATGAACATCTGCGAGGTCTCGCGGACCATGAAGATGAAGTCGGTCAGGGCCGGGGAGTACGCGGCGCCGCCGGCGCACGGGCCGAGCATCACCGAGATCTGCGGGATGACCCCGGAGGCCCGGGTGTTGCGCTGGAAGATGCCGCCGTAGCCGGCCAGGGCGGTGACGCCCTCCTGGATGCGGGCGCCGGCGCCGTCGTTCAGCGAGACCAGCGGGGCACCGGCCGCGATGGCCATGTCCATGATCTTGTGGATCTTCTGCGCGTGGGCCTCGCCCAGGGCGCCGCCGAAGATCCGGAAGTCGTGGGCGTAGGTGAAGACGGTCCGCCCGTGCACGGTGCCCCAGCCGACGACCACGCCGTCGGTGTGCGGCTTCTTGGCCTCCAGGCCGAAGCCCTGGGCGCGGTGCCGGCGCAGCGGCTCCACCTCGCGGAACGAGCCCTCGTCGAGCAGCAGCTCGATGCGCTCGCGTGCGGTCAGCTTGCCCTTGGCGTGCTGGGCCTCGGTGGCCTTCTCGCTCGGGCCGCGGCGGACCTGGTCGCGCAGTTCGTGCAGCTCGGCGACCCGCCCGTGGGCGTCGGCCGCGATCTCGGGGATCTCGTCGCCGACCGGCGCCTCATGCACAACCGTCATCTCGAACCACTCCAAGGGTGAGGGAACTGTCCGACAGCCAACGTCTGCTGTGCCCCCGGCTGCGAATCACTTTCTTCACTTATGACTGTACGAGGGGCCGCACGCTGGTTTCGGCGTCGATTCCGTACAAGGTCGGGTCCGTTTAGATGTCAGGGCTGCACAGAAACCGGTCGGTGGGACTGCGTACGGTAGGTGTCCGTTCGATTACCCGAAGCCGTCGTCACGACTTGCGGAAGATGATCTGAACATGAGGGAACGTGCAGGTCAGGGGCGTGCGCCGAGGGGCCGGGCGGGGCACCCCGCAGAGGGCCGGCGACGGCCGCCGGGCGGTCGCGGCCGGCGCGGCGCAGCGGGTCGGGGCGTCCGCCACTCGTAGGGATGCGCCAAAAACACCGCAGCCCACCCGGAACCGGTCCGGCTGGGCTGTCCGGGGTAGCCGGGTCAGCTCTTCCGGCCGTCCTCCGGCTCGTCCTTGCCGCGCAGCTCCTCCTCGCGGCGGCGCAGATCGGCCTCCCACTGCTTGAGCATGTCCTCGTGCTTCTTGTCGTCCTTCTTCAACGAGGCGAGGAACTCGGGGTCGTCGTCCGGCGCGAGCGGCCGGCCGCCGCGCGGGCGCTCGTACTCCGGGGAGCCGCCGTGGCCGCCGGCCACCGCCGCGCCGCGCCGCTTGCCGGCCACCAGCCAGGCGATCGAGCCGACCAGCGGGAAGAGCAGCACGATGATCACCCAGACCACCTTGGGCAGGTGCTTCACCTCGTCCTCGGGCGTGGTCAGGCAGTCGATGAACGCCCACACCCAGAGGGCGAGCGGGAGTACGAAGGTCAGGATCCTCAGCACGGCGGCGATCTCCCCCGGCGACGGCGGTTTGCGGCGGGCGGCCCGGAAGCGGTGGACGGCTTCACGGGGGCCCTTGACCGAGCCAGGCTATCGGGTGGCGGATACTGGCTGGCATGGCATACGACGATCTCCGCTCGTTTCTGCGGGCCCTCGACCGCGAGGGCGATCTCAAGCGCATCAAGGCCGAGGTGGACCCCCATCTGGAGATCGGCGAGATCGTCGACCGGGTCCAGAAGGCCAAGGGCCCGGCCCTGCTGTTCGAGAACGTCAAGGGCTCGTCGATGCCACTGGCGATGAACGTCTTCGGCACCGAGGCCCGGCTCGCCAAGTCGCTCGGCCTCAAGGGGCCCGAGGACATCGCCGAGAAGATCGCGGGGCTGCTCAAGCCGGAGCTGCCGCAGGGCTTCACCGGCTTCCGGGACGCCTTCGGCAAGCTCGCCTCGATGGCCCACGTGCCGCCGAAGAACGTCAAGGACGCCCCGGTCCAGGAGGTCGTGCTCACCGGCGACGACGTCGACCTGGACGCCCTGCCGGCCCTGTTCACCTGGCCGCTGGACGGCGGCTCCTTCTTCAACCTGGGCCTGACCCACACCAAGGACCCGGACAGCGGCGTGCGCAACCTGGGCCTCTACCGGCTCCAGCGGCACGACCGACGGACCATCGGCATGCACTGGCAGATCCACAAGGACAGCCGCAACCACTACGCGGTGGCCGCGAAGCGCGGCGAGCGGCTGCCGGTCGCGATCGCCTTCGGCTGCCCGCCGGCCGTCACCTACGCCGCCACCGCGCCGCTGCCCGGTGACATCGACGAGTACCTGTTCGCCGGCTTCGTGGCGGGGGAGCGGGTGCGGATGGTCGACTGCAAGACCGTCCCGCTGCAGGTCCCGGCCGACGCCGAGGTGGTGCTGGAGGGCTGGCTGGAGCCCGGCGAGATGCTGCCCGAGGGTCCGTTCGGCGACCACACCGGCTTCTACACGCCGCAGGAGCCCTTCCCGGCGCTGACGATCGACTGCGTGACGATGCGCCGCCGGCCGATCCTGCAGTCCATCGTGGTCGGCCGGCCGCCGACCGAGGACGGCCCGCTGGGCAAGTTCACCGAGCGGTTCTTCCTGCCGCTGCTGAAGATCATCATCCCGGACATCGTCGACTACGACCTGCCCGAGGCCGGCGGCTTCCACAACTGCGTGATCGTCTCGATCGACAAGAAGTACCCCAAGCACGCCCAGAAGACGATGCACGCCATCTGGGGCGCCCACATGATGTCGCTGACCAAGCTGATCATCGTGGTGGACTCCGACTGCGACGTGCACGACTACCAGGAAGTCGCCTGGCGGGCCTTCGGCAACGTCGACTACAGCCGGGACCTCACCGTCGTGGAGGGCCCGGTCGACCACCTCGACCACGCCTCCTACCAGCAGTTCTGGGGCGGCAAGGCCGGTATCGACGCGACCCGGAAGCTGCCCGAGGAGGGCTACACGCGCGACGGCGGCTGGCCGGAGATGGTCTCCTCCGACCCGGCCACCGCCGCCCTGGTGGACCGCCGCTGGAAGGAGTACGGGCTCTGATGAGTACCGCCGCCGCCCTCCCCGACGTCCCGCCCGGCAAGGTCAAGGCGTTCCTACGGCTGGTGATGATCGAGCACTCGGTCTTCGCCCTGCCCTTCGCCTACATCGCCGCGCTGACGGCCATGTTCCTCGCCGACGAGCGGGTGCACTGGGCCGAACTGTTCATCGTCACGGTCTGCATGGTCGGTCTGCGGACCTTCGCGATGGCCGCCAACCGGATCATCGACCGCGAGGTCGACGCCCGCAACCCGCGCACCGCCGGGCGCGAACTGGTCACCGGCGCGGTGTCGGTGAAGACGGCGTACATCGGCTCGGCGGTCGCGCTGGTGGTCTTCCTCGGCGCCGCCGCACTGCTCAACCCGCTCTGCCTGGCGCTGGCGCCGGTCGCCGTCGTGCCGATGGTGGTCTACCCGTACGGCAAGCGGTTCACCGACTTCCCGCAGGCGATCCTCGGCCTGGCCCAGGCGATGGGCCCGGTCGGCGCCTGGCTCGCCGTCACCGGCTCCTGGTCCTGGGACGCGGTCGTGCTCGGCGTGGCGGTGGGCATCTGGATCGGCGGCTTCGACCTGATCTACGCCTGCCAGGACGTCGCCTCCGACCGGTCGGGGGGCGTGCGTTCGGTACCGGCGCGCTTCGGCGTCCCGGCGGCGATCCGCAGCGCCCGCGCCTGCCACGTGCTGACCACGCTGCTGCTCGGCTGGTACGCCGTGCTGACCGACGCCGGTCCGGCGTTCTGGGTCGGCCTGCTCGTGGTGGCCGGGGCGTTCGTCTACGAGCACACCATCGTGAAGCCCCACGACCTGTCGAAGCTGAACCGGGCGTTCTTCCAGACCAACGGCTTCGTCGGCATCTCGCTGTTCTTCTTCGCCCTGGTGGACCTGCTCCTGCGCGGTCTGGGGACCTGACCCGGATCCGCTCGTGCCCGGCCGGGACCCGGACGCCCCGGCCGGGCCCCGGCCCGTCCTACCGGCCGGCGTCCTCGTCGAGGGTGTGCTTCACCAGGGCGTTGGCGTGGCCGTGGCCCAGACCGTGCTCGGACTTGAGCCAGCCGACCAGTTCGCCGTGCCTGGTCAGCGGCGAGGAGCGGATCAGCTCCTGCCAGTGCGCGACCGGCCGGCCGTACGTCTTCTCGATCGACGGGAAGTAGCTGGCGGGGCCCTTCACGGACGCGGTCACGGGAGTCTCCTGTCGGGGTGTTCGGTCGCCTTCGCGCGGTGTTTCCGAAAGTTGGACCGGAGCGGACCGCCGAACTCATCGGTCCGCCGGAGTGACCCGCGTCACAGGGGCGCCCGGTATGCGCTCGGCCCGGCGCAGGACGGCCTCCGGGCCGCCATCGGGGCCGGGTTCGACGCGCTGCGCTGACGGCCCCCGGTATTCCCCCGCGGCCGCGCGATCACTCCATCCCGTGAACCCGGCCGCGCGACCGACCGGCCCGGGCGGGGCCGCCGTTACGCTGCGCCCATGGACATCGTGATCCCGCTCTTCGACCGTTTCGAGCCGCTCGACGCGATCGGGCCGTACGAGATCCTCGGCCATGTCCCGGGCGCCGAGGTGCGCTTCGTCGCGCCCGAGCCGGGGCGGGTCACCGATGCGCTGGGGGCGCTGACGGTCGACGTCCCCACCCGGTACTCGGAGATCGGGTCCTGCGACGTGCTGCTCGTCCCCGGCGGCGCCGGGGCCCGGGCGCTGGTCGCCGACGAGGACTTCCTGGACTGGGTCCGGGCGGTGCACGGGGAGAGCGGGTTCACCACCTCGGTCTGCACCGGCGCGCTGGTGCTCGGCGCGGCCGGGCTGCTCAAGGGCCTCACCGCCACCACCCACTGGGCGGCGGTCGCCGAGCTGGAGGCCCATGGCGCCACCTACACCGCCGAGCGGGTCGTCCGCCACGACCGGATCATCACCTCGGCCGGGGTCTCCGCCGGCATCGACATGGCCCTGCGGCTCGCCGCCCTGCTCACCGACGACCTCACCGCCCAGGCCATCCAGCTGTACACCGAGTACGACCCGCGACCCCCGTTCGACACCGGCTCGGTGGCCAAGGCCCCGGCCGCCGTCCTGGAGCGCACCCGCACGCTCGGCTGAGGAGCCGCCGCTACCGTGGGGCGTCGAGGCCGCGCCGGTAGCGCAGACCGGGGCGGCTGTCGACGACGGTCTCCCCGGTCACGGTGAACCCGGTCCGCCGCAGCACCGCCCTCGACGCCGGGTTGTCGATCGTGGTGACGGCGGTGAGTCCGGTCAGGCCGTACTCGACGGCGGCCAGGCGGCACACCTCCTCGACGCCCGCCGTCGCCGCGCCCCGGCCGGCGGCCCGCTCGCCGATCCGGTAGCCGAGTTCGGCGCTCCCGGCCGCCACGTCCACCAGGTTGACCCGGCCGAGCAGCTCGCCGCGCTCGTCGACCAGGAGGTGGAAGTGGCAGGCCCCGGTGTCCTGTTCGGCGAGCAGCGCGCGGTGTCGGTCGGCGAACGCCGCGAAGTAGTCGTCCCCGCGGTCGGGGACGGAGCGGGCGAAGTACTCCCGGTTCTCCCGTTCGAAGGCCAGCAGGGCCGGCGCGTGGTCGGCCCGCAGTCGCTCCAGTCTCGTCGTCATGCCCCGAGAGTAGGGGGGCGTCGACCGGGCGTCCGCCCGTAGGCCGGCTCGCGGACCGCCGCCTCGCCGCTCCCTAGACTCGGAAGATCGTCGACCGGTCGGACGGGAGAGCACGCATGGGTACTGCCAGGATCGCGGTCGTCACCGCCACCGCCGCCGCGGAGTACGACGCCGACCTGCCCCTGATCGTGGACGCCCTGCGGGCGGGCGGCCTGGCGGCCGAGGCGGTGCCCTGGGACGCGGCCGCCCCGGGGTGGGGGGAGTTCGACCTGGCGGTGGTCCGGTCGACCTGGGACTACGCGGAACGCCTCGACGAGTTCCTGGCCTGGGCCGACACGACGGCCCGCGTCACCCGGCTGCGCAACCCGGCCCCGGTGGTGCGCTGGAACAGCGACAAGCGCTATCTGTCGGTGCTCGCCGAGCGCGGCGTCCCGGTCGTGCCGACGCGGTTCGTCGCCCCCGGCGACCGCTGCGACGAGGCGGACTTCGACCTGGCCCCGGGGGTGGTGGTCAAGCCCGCCGTCTCGGCCGGGGCGCAGGACACCGCCCGCTACGAGCCCGGCCGGGCCGCCGACGCGCTCCGCCACGCCCGGATGCTGCTGGAGCGGGGGCGGACGGTGATGGTGCAGCCGTACCTGCCGCTGGTGGAGGAGGGGGAGCGCGCGCTGGTCTTCATCGCGGGAGCCTTCAGCCACGCGATCCGCAAGGGGCCCGTGCTGACCGAGCCCGGGGTGATCGACAACGACCGGATGCCCCACCCCGGCGTCACCCCGTACCTGCCGACCGAGGCGGAACTGCGCACCGCCCGAGCGGCGTTGGCGGCCGTCCCGGCGCCGGACGCCCTGCTGTTCGCGCGAGTGGACCTGGCGCTGAACGACGCCCGCGAGCCGGTGGTGATGGAACTGGAGCTGATCGAGCCGAACCTGTTCCTGCGGAGCGCCCCGCAGGGTCTGGCACGCCTGGTCGACGCGGTGGCCGCCGAGAGCCGGCGGCCGGCCGGGTAGCCCGCCGCCGTGCCCCGGGGCCGGACGGCGGCTACTCGGCCGTCTCGGACGTGATGTAGTCCTGGTACTCGGCCGCGGTCAGCAGGCCCTCCGGGCCGCTGCCCGCCGCCGGGGTGACCTCGATGATCCAGCCCTCCTCGTACGGGTCCTCGTTGAGCAGCTCGGGGGAGTCGTTCAGTTCCTCGTTCACGACGCTCACCGTGCCGCCCAGCGCCATGTAGAGCTCGCTCACCGACTTCACGGACTCCACGCTGCCGAACGGCTCGCCGCCCTCGAACACGTCGCCCTGCTTGGGCAGTTCGACGAAGACGATGTCGCCGAGCTGCCTCTGGGCATGGTCCGTGATGCCGATCCGCAGCCGGCCGTTGTCCAGGGACCGCACCCACTCGTGGTCCCTGGAGTACTTCCGGTCGGTCGGGATGTTCGTCATGGGGCTCTCCGAGGTTTCGTCGCCGCGTGGCTGACGGTGCGCCAGCCGCGCGGACGAGCCTGCTACAGACCCCGGGGCCCGGCCGGGACGTTCACTCGCAGGAGTGAGTCCCACCCTCCGGCCCGCGGAGGACAATGGCGGCGAACCGCCCGTCCGTCACCAGGGAGCGCCGTGATCGGCACACTGCAGTGCATCGTCCTCGACTGCCCGGAGCCGGCCGTGCTGGCCCGGTTCTACGCGGCCCTGCTCGGCGGCGAGGTGGACCGGCCGGACCCCCGGTGGTCGCTGGACGGCGCGTGGTCGACCCTGCACGTCGGGGGCGGCCCGGTGCTCTGCTTCCAGGGCGTGGCCGACCACCGGCCGCCGCGCTGGCCCGACCCGGCCCACCCGCAGCAGGCGCACCTGGACATCGACGTGCCGGACCTCGACCGGGCCGAGCGGGAGGTCCTCGCCCTCGGTGCCACCCGACTGGGAGACGCCGGCGGTTGGAGGATCTACGCCGATCCCGCCGGCCACCCGTTCTGCCTGCTCCCGGCCGCCTCCGGGAGTGGCCCGCGGGCCTGACGGGAGCGGCCGGACTCAGCCGAGTGACAGTTCGTCACCGACGCTCAGGCGCCCGGGAGCCACCACCTCGGCGAGGGCGTCCAGCCGGCCGTCGTGGGCCTGGACGATGGCCTTGAGGATCTCCGGGGCGTGCGGCAGGCCGGGCTGGGCGACGGTGGTCATGGCGCAGCGCTCGCTGGCCCGGACGAAGGAGAGCCGGGCACCGGTGCCGGCGCCGCCCTCGCGGCCGAACCAGCCGTCCTCGACGAACGGCGGGGTGCCGGGTGGTGTCCGCAGCAGGATGTTGGGCCGGAACCGCCGCACGTCCACGACGACGGAGGGCGCGGCCCCGCAGACCCAGTCCAGGGTCGCGGTGGTGAGCACGCTGACCGGCAGCTGGTCGAAGTGCGAGACGGCGTCCTCGCGGGCGAGCGCGACGTCCGGGCGCTGGAGGTAGGCGCGCAGGAAGGCGGTGGAATCGGCGACCGGCCGGCCCAACGGGTCGAACAGCTCGGGGCCGTCGAGCCGGCGGCCGAGCCGGGAGGAGAGCCGCAGCAGGCCGTCCATCCGGCGGAAGCGTCGGGTGTTCTTGCCGGAGCCCAGCTTCCCGGCGCCGTCGCGCACCGCGTAGAGGCGGTCGCCGGCCAGGCCGCGCTCGTCCAGCTCGACGGAGTCGAGCCGCTCGCCGCCGGTGGACTTCACGGGGTAGCGCCAGAGCTGCTCGATCACTCCGATGATCTCTGCCATGGCGCGCAAGCGTAGCGGCGCCCGCCGGGGATGGTCTAGACCAAGTGCCAACGAGCGTCAGCCCAGTCGCGCCACCGCCCGGATGGGCGCGCCGTCGGCGGCCACCAGACGCAGCGGGAACAGCGACACCTCCACCGGCCGGCCGGCCTGCTGGGCGTCCAGCAGCGCCCGCAGATCGGTCAGGTTCTCGGCGATCACGCCCCCGCCGGAGGCCCCGAGCAGCACCCGGTGCGCGGCCAGCGTGGGCTCCGGGGCGGCGGGTTGGTCGTGCTCGTCGGTCAGGTCGGCCAGCAGCGCGGCGACCGCCGGGTCGCCCGGGCCCGGGTCGGGGGTGGGGTCGACGCTGAGCGCGTCCACCCCCACCGTCCGCACCCCGGCGGCGACGATCGCCTCGGCCGCCGCCGCGCTCAGGCAGGGATGGGCCAGGTAGGCGTCGGTGCCCCAGTGCCGGGCCCAGCCGGTGGCCAGCAGCAGCACGGTGCCTTCGCCCGCCCGCTCCAGCGCCGGGGCGAGCTGCTCCGGCGTCACCTCGGCCCGCGGCTCCAGCCCCCGCAGGTCGGCGACGACGGCGGGCCCGGTGAACCGCTCCAGCGGGAGCCCGTCCAGGGTGGGCCAGGTGACGTCCACGTGGTACGGCGCGTCCACATGGGTGCCGGACTGCGAGCCGAGGTGCACGGCCAGCACGTTCACCCCGGCGGTGGCGGTGGTGAGCACGGGCGTCAGGACGACGGCCGGATCGCCGGGGTAGACCGGCATCGCGGTGGTCACCTGATGGGTGAGGTCGACGAGGGTCGCTGCCATGGCGCCCATCCTCGCAGGGGTGAACGCGGATGGGCCCGTCCCGGGGGCCGCCGTATAGAAAGGGGCCATGGGAACAGAAACGCGTCAGCCATGGGTGGTCGGGGTCTCGGGCGCCTCCGGTACGCCGTACGCCGCCTCGGTGATCCGGGCGCTGCTCGCCGCCGGGGAGCCGGTGGACCTCGTGGTCAGCCGGGCCGCCCGGCTGACCATCCTGGACGAGACCGGGATCTCCTTCCGGGACGCGCACTGGCGCGCCGACCTCGCGGCCTGGGTGGGCGGCGACGAGGGCCTCGACGACGTCCGGTACTGGTCGTCCGGGGACTTCGCGGCCGGGCCGTCCAGCGGCTCCTACCCGGCCAAGGGCATGCTGGTCGTCCCCGCGACCACCGGCGCGGTGGCCGGGATCGCGCTCGGCCTGAGCAAGGACCTGCTCCAGCGGGCCGCCAGCGTCACCCTCAAGGAGCGCCGGCCGCTGGTGGTCTGCGTCCGGGAGGCGCCGCTCAACGGGGTGACCCTGAAGCACCTGGTCGAGCTGGACGCGCAGGGCGCCGTCGTGCTCCCCGCCTCGCCCGGTTTCTACGCCGGCGGCTCCACCGTCCGCGAACTGGTCGATTTCGTGGCCGGCCGGGTCCTGGACGCCGTCGGCGTCCCGCACACGCTGTACCGGCGCTGGGAGGGCGAGTTGGGCGCGGCCGCCCGCCCGGCAGGCCAGGGCGGGTGAAGGCCGGTCCCGGGGGGAGTGGGCGGCCCCGGGGCAGGAGAGTATGTTCTCTGCGATATCCGGGTTGTTCCGCGCACGGCGCCTTTGAATCCGGATAATGATCTGTGGGTCTGGTGAGGTTCGGAAGGACGCGGACGGTATATGGACACGGTGGACAGACAGCTCATCCAGGCGCTCCGGGAGAACGGCCGCGCGTCCTACGCCGAGCTGGGCCGACTGGTGGGCCTCTCCGGCCCGAGCGTCACGGACCGGATCAACCGTCTGGAGCAGGCGGGGGTCATCACCGGCTACCGCGCGACGGTCAATCCGGCGTCGCTCGGCTTCGGCGTCACGGCCCTGATCGGCCTTCAGCTCACCGACGCGGCCGACCACGAGGACGTCGCGTTCCGGCTGAAGGACCTCGGCGAGGTCGAGGACTGCTGGTTCATCGCCGGTGACGACTCGTACATGCTCAAGGTCCGGGTCTCCGACGTGGAGGGCCTGGAATCGGTGGTCAAGCGGATCTCCGGCACGAAAGGCGTGGCCCGGACCCGTACGACCGTCGTACTCTCCACGAAGTGGGAGAACCGGGTGAGCGAACTCCCGATGGTCGAAGGCGAGTAACACGATGGCACTGGTCGGTCTGGAGGAGCTGCGCGCGGCTCGGCAGCGGATCGCCGGGGTGGCGGTCCGCACCCCGCTGGTCCCCGCCCCCTGGGCGGGCGACGGCGAGCGCCGGCTCTGGCTCAAGCCGGAGAACCTCCAGCCGACCGGCGCCTTCAAGACCCGCGGTGCCTACAACCGCCTCGCCGCGCTCGACGACGAGGAGCGGACCCGCGGTGTGGTCGCCCAGTCCAGCGGCAACCACGCCCAGGCGGTGGCGTACGCGGCCGGGCTGCTCGGCATCAAGGCCGTGATCGTGATGCCGGACACCTCGCCGGCGGTCAAGGTCGAAGGCACCCGCTCGTTCGGCGCCGAGGTGCTGCTGGTCTCGCCGGAGGAGCGGGACACCGTGCCCGGCGAGCTGGCCGAGCGGCACGGCTACGTCTGGGTGCCGCCCTACGACGACCCGTACATCATCGCGGGCCAGGGCACGGTCGGCCTGGAGATCGCCGAGGATGCCCCGGCCGAGCTGGACACCGTGCTGGTGCCGGTCAGCGGCGGCGGCCTGATCTCCGGCGTCGCGGCCGCCCTCAAGCTCACCCGCCCGGGCATCCGGGTGGTCGGCGTCGAGCCCGAGCTGGCCGCCGACGCCCAGGCCAGCCTGCGGGCCGGCGAGCGGCTGGCCTGGCCGGTCGCCGACACCTACCGGACCATCGCGGACGGGCTGCGCACCCCCTCCGTCGGCGAGCTGCCGTTCCAGCATCTCACCGCGTACGTGGACGACATCGTCACCGTCACCGAGGACGAGATCCGCGCCACGGTGGCCGTGTTGGCCCGGCGCGGCCGGCTGGTCGCGGAGCCCTCCGGCGCGGTCGCCCCGGCGGCGTACTTCCACCGCGCGGGCGAGATCGGTGGCCGCGCGGTGGCCGCCGTGGTCAGCGGTGGGAACATCGATCCGGCGCTGCTCGCGGAGCTGCTCGCGGCGTGACGCCGGCATAGGCGTACGCTCGGTCCGGCAACGATTCGAAGTCGGAGGAGGCGGGGCACCGCATGGACGCAGGGCTCAAGCGCGAGCTGGAGGCGAAGGTCTACGCGGGTGAGCGGCTGACCCGCGAGGACGGGATCGCGCTCTACGAGAGCGACGACCTGGCCTGGCTGGGCGGTCTGGCCCACCACGTGCGGACGCGGAAGAACGGCGACGTCGTCCACTTCAACGTCAACCGCCACCTCAACATGACCAATGTGTGCAACGCGTCCTGCGCGTACTGCTCGTTCCAGCGCAAGCCGGGCGAGAAGGACGCGTACACGATGCGCATCGAGGAGGCCGTCCGCCTCGCCAAGGCGATGGAGGTCGACTCCCTCACCGAGCTGCACATCGTCAACGGGCTGCACCCGACCCTGCCGTGGCGCTACTACCCGCGCTCGCTGCGGGAGCTGAAGGCGGCCCTGCCGAACGTCTCGCTGAAGGCCTTCACCGCCACCGAGATCCACTGGTTCGAGAAGATCAGCGGCCTGCCGGCCGACGAGATCCTGGACGAGCTGATCGACGCCGGCCTGGAGTCGCTGACCGGCGGCGGCGCGGAGATCTTCGACTGGGAGGTTCGCCAGCACATCGTGGACCACGACACCCACTGGGAGGACTGGTCGCGGATCCACCGCCTCGCGCACAGCAAGGGCCTCAAGACGCCCTCCACCATGCTGTACGGCCACATCGAGGAGCCCCGCCACCGGGTCGACCACGTGCTGCGGCTGCGTGAGCTGCAGGACGAGACCGGCGGTTTCCAGGTCTTCATCCCGCTGCGCTACCAGCACGACTTCCACGACTCCAAGGACGGCGTCGTGCGCAACAAGCTGATGGCGCGCACCGAGATGGCCACCGGCGCCGAGGCGCTGAAGACCTTCGCCGTCTCCCGGCTGCTGTTCGACAACGTGCCGCACGTCAAGGTCTTCTGGGTGATGCACGGCGTCACCACCGCGCAGCTGGCGCTCAGCCACGGCGCGGACGACATGGACGGTTCGGTCGTCGAGTACAAGATCACCCACGACGCGGACAACTTCGGCACGCCGAACAAGCTCGGCCGCGACGACCTGCTCGGGCTGATCCGGGACGCCGGGTTCCGCCCGGTGGAGCGCAACACCCGCTACGAGGTCATCCGGGAGTACGACGGCCCGGACCTGACGCGCCGGGAGACCCCGCAGGCGATGCGCCTCTGACCGGTCCCCGACCGGCTTCCACCGCCTCCCGGGCCGCCCGTCGGCCCGGGAGGCGGTGTTCTTCACCGGGTCCGCACAGGCCCCCGGGTTTCCCAACCGGGTCCGGGTTTGGCAGGATCAGCGCCATGTCCGGTTCCCATCGCGCCACCGCGTACCCGTCGTACGAGCCGATGCACGAGCCGGTGTACGAGGTGCCGCAGCAGTCCTACGGGGTCTACGAGCAGCAGTCCCACCAGGGCTGGGACGCTCCCGCGCAGGCCGTGGCCGACCCGAACCAGCCGTTCCACGACGGCTGGAACGGCTACCCGCAGCAGGACCACTGGAACCACCAGGCCCACCAGAACCACCAGAACCACCAGGCCCACCAGAACCACCCGGACCACCAGGCGGTCTACGTCCCGCAGGCCACCGCCGCCGAGGGCTACGACGCCTACGACCGGCCGTTCCAGCCCCAGCCCGCCGAGCCGGTGGCGCCGCTCGCCGCCGCACCGGTCCGGCCCCGGGGCCAGGCACCCGCGGCCGCCCCGGCCGCCGCCGCGGCCGGTCCCCGGGCGGCCGCCCGCGGCCACCGCCGCAAGCCCAAGAAGAAGCGCGGGGGCAAGGCCGTGACCGCCGGCACCGCGCTGCTGCTCGCGGCCGCCGCGGGCTGGTACACCGTCGGCCAGGACTCCGGCCACCCGGGCGTGACCGCCGCCGACGGCCCCGGTCCGGAGGGGGTCTCCGCCCCGGACCAGCCCTCCCCGGCCGCCGCCGCGCCGGCCGCCCAGGCCGCGAGCGACCGGCACACCGGGGCCCCCGCCGCCGACCGCAGCGAGTCCCGCCCGGACGGCTCGGTGGCCGCGATACCCGGTCTGGGGGCCGCCTTCACCGCGCGGATACCCGCCGAGACCACCCAGGTCGTGCTCGCCTCCGGTCAGGACAAGGACGCCAACCGGACCGCCGTCACGCTCTGGACCCGCACCGCCGAGGGCCGCTGGCTGGCCGGCGAGACCTGGCAGGGGCACAACGCCAACAAGGGCTGGACCACCGACCACAACGAGGGCGACCTGCGCAGCCCGATCGGGGTCTTCTCGCTCACCGACGCGGGCGGCCGCAACGCCGACCCCGGCAGCCGCCTCCCGTACGACAAGGACGCCAACTTCGTGGTCTCCGGGAAGGGCTTCGCGGGCGAGTCGCTGGCCGGCTCCTTCGACTACGTGATCGCGATCAACTACAACCGGGTGCCCGGCAACTCGCCGCTCGACCCGCGACGCCCCAGCGGTTCCTCCAAGGGCGGCGGCATCTGGATCCACGTCGACCACGGCGGCCCGACGCACGGCTGCGTCTCGGTGCCCGAGGACAAGATGGCCCAGCTGATCCGCACCCTCGATCCGGCGGCCCATCCGGTGATCGTGATGGGTGACTCGGCCTCACTGGCCGCCTGAACCGGCCGTCCGGGCCGCCGCCACTCCCCAGGCGCCGCAACGGCCCTTGTCGGCCTCCTACAGCTTCCGGGGGCGGATCCTGTAGCCGGTCGCGCCCCGCTGACCAGCGGGTAACCCGGTTGAGTGGCTGTATGAGCGGTTCGCGCATTGTGGCACTCGGCCACTACCAGCCCCCCAAGGTCCTCACCAACGACGACCTGGCGGTGCTGGTCGACACCGACGACGAGTGGATCCGCAGCCGGGTGGGGATCCGGACCCGCCACATCGCCGAGGGTGAGACCCTGGTCGACCTGGCCACCGAGGCGGCCCAGAAGGCGCTGGCCAACAGCGGCCGCTCGGCCGCCGAGATCGACCTGGTCGTGGTCGCCACCTGTACCGCGGTCGAGCGCAGCCCCAACACGGCCGCCGCCGTCGCCGCCCGCCTCGGCGTGCGCGCGCCCGCCGCCTACGACATCAACACGGTCTGCTCGGGCTTCTCCTACGCGCTGGCCACGGCCGACCACGCGATCCGGGCCGGTGCGGCCACCCGCGCGCTGGTGATCGGCGCCGAGCGGATGTCGGACACCCTCGACTGGACCGACCGGACCACCTGCGTGATCTTCGGGGACGGTGCCGGCGCGGCGGTGGTGGAGGCCCAGGAGGACGGCGCCGAGCCGGGCATCGGCCCGGTGGTCTGGGGCTCGGAGCCGGAGAAGAGCGACGCCGTGGTGATCACCGGCTGGGATCCGGTGATCAGCCAGCAGGGCCAGTCGGTGTTCCGCTGGGCCACCACCCAGATCGCCCCGCTGGCCCGGAAGACCTGCGAGAAGGCCGGCATCGACCCGTCCGAGCTCAAGGGCTTCGTGCCGCACCAGGCGAACCTGCGGATCATCGACGCGATCGCCGCCAAGCTGGGCGCGCCCGACGCGGTGGTCGCCCGGGACGTCGTGGTCTCCGGCAACACCTCGGCGGCGTCCATTCCGCTGGCCTTCTCCAAGATGGTCGAACGCGGCGAGCTGTCGCCCGGCGACCCGGTGCTGCTGTTCGGCTTCGGCGGCGGCCTGGCGTACGCCGGTCAGGTCGTCCGCTGCCCCTAGCGGCCCCCTGACGCCCAGGGGCACCCCAGGGCGCCCCTGGGCGCCCGCCACGGCCCCTTCCGGCCCCCGGGCGTCCCCGGAGGCCCGGAAGCCCCCTCTCACACGCGCATGCCGGTGGGCGGGCACCCTGCACGGGTGCCCGCCCACCGGCATGTCTGGCACGCTGCGGCACGTCGGCGGACCTCCCCCGAGGACACGGCCGCCGTCCGTCGTTCCCCGGACAGGAGGCCGGGGCTGCGTGCGGAGCGGATGGGTGGGTAGGCGGGATCGGTCTACTTGGGCGGCTTCTTGCCGGTGACACCCAGGTACACCAGGGGAGCGAGGTTGGGCTTCAGGTCCTTGACCTTGACGCCCCACGAGGTGAACGCCTTCTGGTGCTCGGCCGCCGAGGCGAGCAGCGAGACCAGCGAGCCGGCGACGGCGGCCGGGTCGAGCGACTTGTCGGCCTGGCCCTTCGTCTGGAGCTCCTTGACGGCCTCCGTGAGGGGCTTGGCGACCGCGTTGAGGACCGTCATGCGGATCTTGAAGAACCGCTTGTCCCCTTCGGCGGCACCGAGCGTGACCACTCGGAGAATGGCGTCGTTCTTGCGCCAGAAGGCGAGGAATCCGTCGACCAGTTCTTCCGAAGTGGTCGTGCCGGACTTCCCTGCCCAGGACTTTCCGGCCACCAGCTCTTTGAGGGTGTCGGAGTCCTTGGCCATTTCCTCGGCGATTTCGAGGACTGCGCCCTCGACATCCGGGAAGTACTGGTAGAAGGTCGCGGGGGAGGTACCCGCCATACGGGCGACGTCGATGACCTTGACGTCCCGATAGGGCGACGTGCTGAGCATCTCGCGGAGGCAGTCGAGCAGCTTCTGCCGCGTCTCCTGTCCGCGTCGCCCGGCGACGCGACCGTCGACGGTGCGAACTTGTCCTGTCATGCCGTCAGCTTACCGTGGCACGATCTTGGCGCGATTCGGTGATGCGACTATTACTCCGCACGGGGGGTTGCTATAGGGGGCGTGAACGACTTCGGACGGATATTCACCGGGCTCCGGAGGCGCCTGTTGAAGCCCCCCCGTGTGCTTATGACCCCACAGCGTGACGGACCCTCCGCTGAGGGGTGGTCGAGTGACAGAGCGTGACGATCGCGGCCGGATCCGAGGTGCCCGAAAAAGAGTTGCGGGTATCTCGTGTGCAAGCCGCAGGCGGAGCGGGCGTCAGAATCCGGCCGTTCCGGCGGCACTGACCGGACGGTGAGCCGGAGGGGCCTCTGGGCGGGGGAGGTTGGAGTTGACCGGGGCGGCATTGGAGAATCGGCTGCGGCACCCCGTGGCGGGTGCGGAAGACGGGGAGGTGGCAGCGGAGTGGACCAGCTGACGGCGCACGATCCGAGGCGGATCGGGCCCTTCGAGGTGCTGGGGCGGCTCGGCGCGGGCGGGATGGGCCTGGTCTACCTGGCGCGCTCCGCGTCCGGCCGGCGAGTGGCCATCAAGACCGTCCGGGGGGAGCTGGCCGAGGACGAGCTGTTCCGGGTCCGTTTCGCCCGGGAGATCGCGGCCGCCAAGACGGTGGGCGGGTTCTACACCGCCGCCGTGGTCGACGCCGACGCCGACGCCCGGGTGCCCTGGCTGGCCACCGCGTACGTCCCGGCGCCGTCCCTGGAGGACCTGGTCACCGAGTGCGGGCCGCTGCCCGCGGGGGCGGTGCGCTGGCTGGTGGCGGGCATCGCGGAGGCGCTCCAGTCCATCCACGCGGCCGGGCTGGTCCACCGTGACCTCAAGCCCTCCAACGTGCTGGTGGTCGAGGACGGTCCGCGGGTGATCGACTTCGGCATCGCCGCCGGCGTCTCCAGCACCCGGCTCACCATGACCAACGTCGCGGTCGGCACCCCGGCGTACATGTCGCCGGAGCAGGCCCGGGACAGCCGTGGCGTCACCGGTGCCAGCGACGTCTTCTCGCTCGGGTCGCTGCTGGTCTTCTGCGCCACCGGGCACCCGCCGTACCGGGGCGCCAACCCGGTCGAGACGGTCTTCCAGCTGCTGCGCGACCAGCCCGACCTCTCCGGCCTGCCGGCCGAGCTGGTGGACCTGGTGCGCGCCTGTATGCGGCCCTCCCCGGAGCACCGGCCCTCGCCGGCGCAGATCCAGGCCGAGCTGGCCCCGCACCTGTTCTCCCGTGACGACGCCTCGGGCGAGGCGGGGGACTGGCTGCCGGCCAACGCGCTGGAGCTGATCGAACGCAAGCGCGGCCGCCGCCCGGCCCCGGCGCCCGCCCCCGCTCCGGCGCCCGCGCCGGTGCCGCCGCAGCCGGCCCCGCCGCCCCACCCGCACCAGCCGCTGCCGCCCCAGCGCCCCGCGCAGGACGACCCGCGTACCCGGCATCCGGCCGAGCGGTACGCGCCGCCCGCGCCCGGGCCGGTGCACGCGTTGCCCGGGCCGGACCCCGAGGCCGCCACCGAGAAGCTCGCCGCCCCCCGCCGCCACCGGGCCCCGGTCGCCGGGGAGAGCGCCGCCGAGGTCCGGCTGCCCGGGGCCTCGGTCCGGATAGGCCCGGGTCCGCGCGCCGAGCAGGCCGGGCCGGGGGCCGCGCCCGCCGAGACGGACTGGGTCCGCCGGGCCACGCCGCCGCCGGTCCAGGCCGCCCGCTGGCGCCCCTGGCGGTTCCGGATGTCCAACGACGTCTGGGGCACCCCGGTGGTCGCCGACGGCACGCTCTTCGTCTCCAGCTTCGAGGTGCACGCCCTGGACGTCGCCTCCGGCCAGCGCCGCTACAAGACCCGGGACGTCGCCTGGGCGCTCGCGGTGGACGCCGGCCGGGTGCACGCCGCCGACGGCCCGCACCTGTACACGGTGGACGTCGCGGACGGCACCGAGCGCTGGCGCAACTCGCTGGACGGCTGGGTCTACTCGCTGGACGCCGCCGACGGCGTGCTCTGCTGCGGCGTCCGGGGCGGCGGGGTGCAGCTGCGCTCGGCGGCCGGCGGCGCCGAGCTGTGGCGCGCCGACGACGCCCAGCAGGACTACGAGAACCCGCAGTCCGGGCCGGCCCTGGTGGGCGGCGCCGCGTACTACTACGGCGGCGGGCGGCTGCGCTGCGTCGATCCGCGCGGTGCGGGCCTGCGCTGGTCCTTCCCGGTGGGCGAGGACGTGCCGTCGCGCCCCGCCGAGCGGGCCGGCGTGCTGTACGTGACGGCCGGCACCCGGGTGTACGCGCTGGACGCGGCCAGCGGCGCCGAGCGCTGGCGCTTCGAGGCGCCGGTGGTGCTCTTCACCCCGCCGACGCTGGACGCGGACGCGGTCTACGTCGCCGACTACCTCGGCACGGTCTACGCGCTCGACGCGTCGACTGGCCGGGACCGCTGGCGCGCCGCCACCGGCAACCGGCAGGGCGCCGAGCCGGTGGTCGTCGGGGACGGCATGGTGCTGGTCGGCAGCGGGGACGTGCTTTACGCGTTCGAGGCGGCCACCGGCCGGGAGCGCTGGCGCTACACCGCGCGGGGCGAGATCGTCGGCTCGCCGGCGGTCGCCGACGGCCTGGTCCACCTGGGCAGCCGCGACCACTCGCTGCACACCCTGGACCTGGTGAGCGGTCAGCTGCGGTGGGAGCTCGGCACCAAGGGCGAGCTGACCGGCTCGCCGGTGGCGGTCGGCGGGCGGGTCTTCGTCGGCAGCAAGGACCGCTGCGTGTACGCGCTGGACGCCTTCTACGGCACGGCGGTGCCCTCGCACTGAGCCGCCGTCCCGAACGCCCCGCAGGCGGGACCCCGAGGACCGGCCCTACCGCCTGCGGGCCCCCGGGTGCCGGGCGCACCAGCCCTCCCAGGCCGAGGTCACCATCTCCTCGACCCCGTGGCGGGCCGTCCAGCCCAGCTCGCGGTGGATCAGCTCGGCGGAGGCGACCACCCGGGCCGGGTCGCCGGCGCGGCGCGGGGTGACCTCGCCGGTGGTGTCGTAGCCGGTGACCCGGGCGATCACGTCCAGCATCTCCCGGACGCTGACGCCCTCGCCGCGGCCGATGTTGAGGACCAGCGAGGTCTCGCCGGGCGGGTCGGCGGCGAGCCGCCGGGCGGCCGCCACGTGGGCCGAGGCGATGTCCCGGACGTCGATGAAGTCGCGGACGCAGGTGCCGTCCGGGGTGGGGTAGTCGGCGCCGAAGATCAGTGGCGCGCGCCCGGCGGTGAGCCGTTCGAAGACCATCGGGATCAGGTTGTAGGCGCCCTCGTCGGAGAGCTCGGGCGAGGCGGCGCCGGCCACGTTGAAGTAGCGCAGCGAGACGGTGGAGATGCCGTGCGCCCGGCCGACCGCGGACACCAGCCACTCGCCGGCCAGTTTTGTCTCGCCGTAGGGGTTCATCGGGGCGCAGGGGGCCGTCTCGGTGACCAGCTCGACGTCGGGCATGCCGTAGACGGCGGCGGAGGAGGAGAAGAGGAAGCGCGGCACCCCGGCCTCGGCGACGGCCTCCAGCACGTTCTGCAGGCCGGTGAGGTTCTCCCGGTAGTAGAAGAACGGCCGCTCCACCGACTCGCCGACCCGCTTCTTCGCCGCGAAGTGCAGCACGCCCGCGATGTCCTGGGAGCGCAGGGCGGTGTCCAGCGCGGCGCGGTCCAGGGTGGAGCCCTCGATCAGGGTGACTCCCCGCGGCAGCCGGGCGCGGTCGCCGGTGCTGAGGTCGTCCAGTACCGCCACCCGCTCGCCGGCCTCGACCAGCTGGTGCACCACGTGCCTGCCGATGTACCCGGCACCACCGGTGATCAACCAAGTCATGGCGTGAATCCTAGGGCTTGTCCGCCTTGCCCCAGGTCGTGCCCGGTGACGGGCGCGTCGGGGCAATGATTCGGACATATCGGTGAAATGCTGACAAAGATCTCTGTGATCTCGATGGTTCCGCACGGACCTCGACGGCCCCGGTACGGCCGATGGAATCGGAGGCAGCCCAGGTGAACCGAAAGAAGGAACCCACCCGCCCGCTCCCGGCCGGGCCGCGCCCCACCGGCCCCCGGGCGTTCGGCGGGCGACTGACCGGGCCGGCGGCCGTCGCCGCGCTGACCGCGCTGACGGTGGCCGGGTGCAGCAGCGGATCGTCCTCCTCCTCGTCGACCGCCACCACCCCCGGCGCTTCCTCGTCGTCCGCCGCCCAGCCGGCCGGCGGCAACCAGCTCCAGGACGCCTACCAGAAGGTGATCGCCGACGTGCTGCCCTCGGTGGTGCAGATCACCACCGCGACCGGGCTCGGCTCCGGGATCGTCTACGACAACAAGGGCGACATCGTCACCAACGCCCACGTGGTCGGCACCGCCACCACCTTCACCGTCACGCTGGCCAACAGCACCAAGGCCCTGGACGCCACGCTGGTCGCCTCCTACCCGGACTCCGACCTCGCGGTGATCAAGCTGACCAGCCCGCCGAGCGCCCTCAAGCCGGCCGTCTTCGGGGACTCCGCCAAGGTCGAGCTGGGGCAGATCACCCTGGCGATGGGCAGTCCGCTGGGCCTGTCCAGCAGCGTCACCCAGGGCATCGTCTCGGCCACCGGCCGGACCGTCTCGGAGCCCCAGGGCGGTGGTTCGCCGGGCGCCACCATCGGCAACATGGTGCAGACCTCGGCGGCGATCAACCCGGGCAACAGCGGCGGCGCGCTGGTCAACCTGAACAGCCAGGTGATCGGCATCAACACGCTCGCCGCCACCGAGCCGGAGGCCAACGGGGCCGCCGCGCCCGGTATCGGCTTCGCCATCCCGGCGTCCACCATCACGAGCATCGCCGACCAGTTGATCAAGGACGGCAAGGTCACCAACTCCGGCCGGGCCGCGCTGGGGGTCACCGCCCGGACGTACTTCGACCAGAACTTCCGCCCGGCCGGCGCCGTGGTGGTGGCCGTCAGCGCGGGCGGGCCGGCCGCCTCGGCGGGGCTCCAGCCCGGCGACGTGATCACCAAGGTCGGCGACGCCACCGTCGACTCGCTGAACGGGCTCACCAGCGCGCTCGCCTCGCTCACCCCGGGGACCACGACGACCGTCGGCTACACCCGGGACGGCCAGGCCAAGACCGCCGACGTCACCCTCGGCACGCTGGAAACGCCCTAGGGCCGGGTGGGACAGGCCCTGGCCCCTCGGGTTCCCGGCGGCGGCCGCCCGCGCACCGCGCAAGGGTCGGCGGGCGGCCGCCGCACGGGTACGGGCCGGGCTCCGTCACTGCCTCGACGGAGTCCCGGCCCGTTGACGTGTCCGGCGGGGGGCCGGAGGAACGGTCAGCGGCGGGCGGCGCGGGTGCGCCAGGGGAGCTCGATGGTGACCGTGGTCGGCCCGCCGTCCGGGCTCTCCACCAGGAACACCCCGTCCACCGCCCGGATCCGTTCGGCCAGCCCGGCCAGGCCGCTGCCCGGGTAGGCGGCCGCGCCGCCCTTGCCGTCGTCCCGGACCAGCAGCATCAGCTGGTCGCCGGCCCGCCAGGCGTCCACCGTGGCGGAGCGGGCGCGGGCGTGCTTCGAGATGTTGGTCAGCAGCTCGCTGACGGTGAAGTAGGCGATGCCCTCGACCGCCGAGTCCGGACGCTCCACCGTGCCGTCGGCGGCGGTCAGCTCGACGTGCACCTTGACCCCGTCCGGCACCGTGCAGCGGGCCGCCACCGCGGAGAGCGCCGCGTCCAGCCCCCGGTCGGTGAGCACCGCCGGGTGGATGCCCCGGGCCAGGTCGCGCAGCTCCTGCAGGGCCAGCTTCACCTCGCCGTGCGCGGCGCCGACCATCCGGGCCGCGGCCGCCACGTCCTCGGGCGTCTCGGTCTCGCTCAGCTTCTCCTTGGCCATGCCGAGGTCCATCGCCAGGGCCACCAGCCGGGCCTGGGCGCCGTCGTGCAGGTCGCGCTCGATCCGGCGCAGGTCGGCGGCGGCGGTGTCGATCACCGTGCCGCGGTCGTCCTCCAGCTCCCGCACCCGCTCGGAGAGCGCGCCCGGGTAGAGCAGGACCTCCACCAGCATCCGGTCGATCGCCGCCTGGAAGCGGACCACCCAGGGCAGCACCGGCCAGCCGACGATGACGCAGATCAGCGTCACCGCGAAGCTCAGCAGGCCCCAGGGCAGCAGCAGCACGTTGTAGAGCGCCGAGCGCCAGCTGAGCGGGTCGGTGAGGTAGGCGATCGCGTAGCCGGTGATCCCCGGCCGGTTCCGGCGCACCGGCTCCGGCTCGCGCACCTCGGAGCCGAGCACCGAGCGGGCCCGGCGGCGGGCGAAGGCGCCCAGGAGTCGGCATCCGGCCAGCCCGGCGGCCAGCAGCGGCAGGCCGATCACGGTGATGGAGAGCGCCAGCCCGACGGAGAGCAGGACGACGGTGAAGACGAACCCGGCGAGGCCGAGCGGCAGATTGAGCATCAGCTGCCCGGCCTGCCGCCACATCCGCGCGCCGTACAGCGGGGCGCGCTCGGGGCCCGCGTCCTGCTCCTTGAGGGCATCCGCGGCGCGGCGGTGCAGTGGCTTCATGTCGGATCTACCGTCCCTTGGAGTCGAGCTGGTGATCCAAGCTTCCCCGGTCGGGGGCGCGCGGGGCCATGGGGGTGATACGTCTTCCCGCCCGGGGGTTATCCCCACCCCCGCCCGGGGCGGCCGGCGGGCGCGGTCGTCCACCGAATGTCCATCGGCCGTCTTGCGGATCGGGCGGGATGCGGTGCTCCACGGCCGTGCACTTAGACTCACGCATTGGCGATGGTTATGACCGTGTAAAGAAACGTCGTAGAACTGCCGTGAGGGCGGTTTTCCCAGGCGATGTGGAGGCGAGGGGCATGGAGGGGCAGCCGGCAGCTGCCGTCGCGGCCGACCCGGCCGCCGGCAGCGGCTACTTCGACGCGTACGCCGCGATGGGCCTGCTCGCCGTCGTCGGCGTGCTCTTCGTCGCCGTGGCGTTCACCGCCAACCGGCTGCTGCGGCCGGTGGTGTACTCGCCGGAGAAGCTCCTCGCCTACGAGTGCGGCGTGGACCCGGTGGGAGAGGACTGGGCGCACACCCAGATCCGCTACTACGTCTACGCCTTCCTGTACGTGATCTTCGCGGTAGACGCGATCTACCTGTTCCCGTGGGCGACCGTCTTCGCCGCCGCCGGCTACGGCGCCGGGACGCTGATCGAGATGTTCGTCTTCATCGGCTTCCTCGCGGTCGGGCTGCTCTACGCCTGGAAGAAGGGCGTTCTGGAATGGACGTGACCCACAACCACTCGCACGCGCACGGCACCGGGGGCGCCGGGGGCCCGGTACCGCTCGGTCTGCCGGACCCGTCGCGCCCCGGTGCGGCCGTCGGGCGGAGCAGCCTCGGCCCGCTCGCCCGGCTGGCGCCGGACCCGGTCAAGGTCGTCCTGAACTGGGGCCGCCGCTACAGCCTCTGGTGCTTCAACTTCGGCCTCGCCTGCTGCGCGATCGAGTTCATCGCCGCGTCGATGGCCAAGCACGACTTCATCCGGATGGGTGTGATTCCGTTCGCGCCCGGCCCCCGACAGGCCGATCTGATGATCGTCTCGGGGACGGTGACCGACAAGATGGCGCCCGCCGTGAAGCGCCTCTACGAGCAGATGCCCGAGCCGAAGTACGTCATCTCCTTCGGCGCCTGCTCCAACTCCGGCGGCCCCTACTGGGACTCCTACTCCGTCACCAAGGGCGTCGACCAGATCATCCCGGTCGACGTCTACGTGCCCGGCTGCCCGCCCCGGCCGGAGGCCCTGCTCCAGGGCATCCTCAAGCTCCAGGAGAAGATCGCCGCCGAGTCGCTGCCCGGCCGGTACGCCGCGCCCGCGAGCGCGCTGCGCCGCCCGCTGGTGGCCGGCCCCGCGCCGTCCGAAGGAGGCGTCTCGTGAGCACCGCCGAGCAGTACGCGGCGTCGGTCGGCGAGTGGGCCACCGGCGCCGAGGCGTACGGGCTGGTCACCGTCGACGTGCCCGCCGAGCACTGGATCGAGGCGCTCACCGCGGCCCGGGACGTCCTGGGCCTGCGGTTCTTCGACTGGCTGAGCGCCGTCGACGAGCTGGCCGAGGGCTTCTCGGTGGTCGCCCACCTGGCCGCCGCGGACGGCCCCGGGGTGCGCCACCTGGCGCTGCGCACCAAGGTGGCGCGGGCGGGGGCCGCCCTGCCGACCGCCGTCGAGGTGTACGCGGGGGCCGGCTGGCACGAGCGCGAGACGCACGAGATGTTCGGCATCGACTTCCCCGGGCACCCCCACCTGGTCACCCTGCTGCTGCCGGACGGCTTCGAGGGGTTCCCGCTGCGCAAGGAGTTCGTGCTCGCGGCCCGGGTCGCCAAGGCCTGGCCGGGCGCCAAGGAGCCGGGCGAGTCCGACCACGGTGACGGACCGGCGCGGCGCAAGATGCAGCCGCCCGGCGTCCCGGACCCGAACGAGTGGGGCCCGCTCAAGGGGACCCTGCCGCCGGTGGCCGAGCGGCCCGCGCGCGGTGCGCGGGCGGCCGGCGCGGCGGCCCGTACGCCCCGGGCCGGTGCGGCCGCCGCAGGTGCGGCCGCCGCTTCGGCCGAGGGCGGGCCCGCCGTCCGGGCCGACCGGCCGCGCCGGACCAGGTCGGTCGACGCGGGCTCGGTGAGCCAGGCCGCCGAGACCGTCGCCGAGGGAGCCGCCGCCGAGGCGGCGCCGCCGGTGCGGGCCGACCGGCCGCGCCGGACCAGGTCCGTCACGGACGGCTCGGCGAGCCAGGTCCCCGCCGGGGAGCCCGCCGTGGAGAGCGCCGAGCTGAAGCCCGGGCGGGCGGCGCCGGCCCGGACCCAGTCCGCGGACGCGCCCTGGCACGCCCCGGTGCCCGCGCACGGTTCCGAGGCCGAGGCCGCACCTGAGGGCACCGCCGCACCCGAGACCGAGACCGAGGCCGCTGCCGCGCCCGAGGCGCCCGGCGAGGCGGCCGGTGCGACCGGACCGGAGGACGGGAAGCGCGCGGAGGACGGGACGAAGGAGACGCCGGCCGACCCGGCCGACCAGGACGGAGACAGCACGTGAACCTGCTCGACACGCTGCTGCGCTGCGTCGCCACCCTCGTCGTCTTCCTCACCTTCCCCCTGGTCATCGGCCAGACCGAGCACAAGGTGATGGCGCACATGCAGGGCCGGCTCGGTCCGATGTACGCCGGCGGCTTCCACGGCTGGGCGCAGCTCGTCGCCGACGGCGTGAAGTTCGCGCAGAAGGAGGACATCGTCCCGGCCGGGGCGGACCGCAGGATCTTCCAGCTGGCGCCCGCCGTCTCCCTGCTGCCCTACCTGTTCGTGCTGCTCGCCATCCCCGTCGGGCCGGACGGCTTCGTCGGCCAGGCGATCGACGCCGGCCTCTTCTTCGTGCTGGCCGTGATGGGCGTCGGCGTGATCGGCAAGCTGATGGCCGGCTGGGCCTCGGCGAACAAGTTCTCGCTGCTCGGCGGTCTGCGGACGGCCGCGCAGCTGATGTCCTACGAGCTGCCGATGGTGCTCGCGGCCGCCTCGGTGGCGATGGCGGCCGGCACGCTCTCGCTCCCGGGGATCCTGGACGCCTGGCAGTGGTACTGGATCCCGTGGCAGCTCATCGGCGCCTTCGTCTTCTTCACGGCCGGCCTGGCCGAGCTCCAGCGCCCGCCGTTCGACATGCCGGTGGCCGACTCGGAGATCATCTTCGGCGCGTACACCGAGTACACCGGGCTGCGCTTCGCGCTCTTCCTGCTCTCCGAGTACGTCGGGATCCTGGTGGTCTCCGGGCTGACCGCGGTGCTCTTCCTGGGCGGCTGGCACGGTCCGCTGCCGGACGAGCTCGGCTGGCTCTGGACGATCCTGAAGACCTTCGCGCTGGCCTTCGTGGTCATCTGGCTGCGGGTCACCTACCCGCGACTGCGGGAGGACCAGCTGATGCGCTTCGCGTGGCTCGTGCTGATCCCGCTGGCCCTCGTCCAGCTCGCCCTCACCGGCATCATCAAGGTGGCGATCTCATGACCGAGCGCAGCGAGCTCGTGGCCGACAGGCACGCGGGGGCCGACGCCCCGGCCCGGCGGAGCGGGGTGGGCGCATGAGCTTCCCCGGCTCCGGACTGGCCAAGGGCCTGGCCGTCACCCTGCGGACGATGACGAAGAAGACCGTCACCGCGCAGTACCCCGACGTGCAGCCCGCGCTGCCGCCGCGCTCGCGCGGCGTGATCGCGCTGCTGGAGGAGAACTGCACGGTCTGCATGCTGTGCGCCCGCGAGTGCCCGGACTGGTGCATCTACATCGACTCCCACAAGGAGACGCTGCCGGCCGCCGACCCGAACGCCCGCGCCCGGACCCGCAACGTGCTGGACCGCTTCGCCATCGACTTCTCGCTCTGCATGTACTGCGGGATCTGCATCGAGGTGTGCCCGTTCGACGCGCTGTTCTGGTCCCCGGAGTTCGAGTACGCGGAGACCGACATCCTGGAGCTGACCCACGAGCGGGACAAGCTCCGCGAGTGGATGTGGACGGTGCCGGCGCCGCCGGCGCTGGACCCGGCGGCCGAGGAGCCCAAGGAGATCGCCACCGCGCGCAAGGCCGCGGACAAGCTGGCCGCCGCCGCCTCGGCGGCGCCGGAGGAGGGTGACCCGCGATGAGTGCCGCCCTGCTGACCGCGGCCGGGTCGCTGGACCCGGCCGCCCGCTCGTTCCTCTCCCCGACCGGGGTCGAGATCGTCTTCCTGCTGGTCGGCGTCGCCGTGCTGGGCTCGGCCGTGATGGCCGTGACCACCAGGCAGCTGGTGCACGCCGCGCTCTGGCTGGTGGTCGCGCTCGGCGGCCTGGCGGTGGAGTTCCTGCTGCTCACCGCCGAGTTCATCGCATGGGTGCAGGTGCTGATCTACCTCGGCTCGGTGGTCGTCCTGGTGCTGTTCGGGCTGATGCTCACCCGGGCGCCGATCGGGCGCTCGCCGGACGCCGACTCGGGCAACCGCTGGGTCGCCCTGGTGGTGGCGCTGGCCACGGCCGGGACGCTGGTGACGCTGCTCGTCGACGCCTTCCGGACGTCGTGGATCGACCTCGGCGGTGGCGGCGGTTCGGCGCAGGCGACGGGTACCAGCCTGTTCCGGACCTGGGTGCTGCCCTTCGAGGCGCTCTCGGTGCTGCTGCTGGCCGCACTGGTCGGCGCGATCGTGCTGTCCCGCGGGGCCGGCCGGCGGGTGCCGCCGCCCCGGGCCGCCAAGCTGCGCGTGGGCCGGCCGGTGGGCTCCAACGGGACGGTCGCCGCCACCGCGCCGAAGGCCCCGGCCGAGCCCGCGGCTCCCGCCCCGACGACCTCGGCGGAGGAGAGCTGATGCATCTCGCCTACCCCGTCGTGCTCGCCGCGCTGCTGTTCAGCGTCGGCGTGTACGGCGTGCTCGCCCGGCGCAACGTCGTCCTGGTGCTGATGTCCGTGGAGCTGATGCTCAACGCCGTCAACCTCAACCTCGTCGCCTTCGACGCCTGGCTGCGGGACTCCCTGCACGCCGGCCAGGCGCTCACCCTGTTCACCATCACCATCGCCGCCGCCGAGATCGGCCTCGGGCTCGCCATCGTCCTGCTGCTCTTCCGGGCCCGGGGCACCGCGGACATCGACCGGGCCACCGCGCTCGGTGATCCCGCCGAGTCCGCCGAGGAGGCGCCGGCCGGCGCCGGGGCACTGAAGGGCCAGGCCGCCGCATGAACCTCGCCCTGCCCGTCCTCGTCCCCGTCCTGCCCGCGCTCGGATCGGCCGCCACCCTGGCCGTCGGCAGGCGCGCGCCCGGTCTGGCCCGGCCGCTGGCGATCGTGCCGGTCGCCGTCTCGGCCGTGCTCGCCCTGGTGGTCGCCCTCCAGCTGGGCACCGGCCAGGTGCTGGAGGCCGGCACCCGGCTCACCCCGACCGGCGGGCCGGACCTCACGCTCGGCCTCTACCTGGACGGCTACAGCTCGCTGATCTCCGTGCTGGTCGGCCTGGTCGCCACCTGCGTGCAGGTGTACTCGACCGCCTACCTCAAGGACGACCCGCGCTACCCGTCGTACGCGGCGCTGGTCTCGCTGTTCACGGCGGCGATGTTCCTGGTCGTCTACTCGGGCGATCTGATCGTGCTGCTGGTCGGCTGGGAGGTCATGGGCATCTGCTCGTACTTCCTGATCGGCCACCACTGGGAGACCGCGGACGCCCGGTCGGCCTCGCTGAAGGCCTTCCTGGTCACCAAGCTCGGTGACGTGCCGTTCCTGTTCGGCATCTTCCTGCTCGGCGCCGACGCCGGCAGCTTCCGGATCTCTGACGTTCTGGCCGCCGCCGCCGAGGGGCGGCTCGGCCACCCGACGTTGACCGCGCTGCTGCTGCTCGCCGGCGTGGCCGGCAAGAGCGCGCAGTTC
This sequence comes from Kitasatospora sp. NPDC005748, assembly GCF_040630735.1. Lineage (NCBI taxonomy): Bacteria > Bacillati > Actinomycetota > Actinomycetes > Kitasatosporales > Streptomycetaceae > Kitasatospora > Kitasatospora sp. NPDC005748. The sequence continues at coordinate 90,020 of NZ_JBEXYD010000006.1, read as the reverse complement.
CCGCTGCACACCTGGCTCCCGGACGCGATGGCCGGTCCGACGCCGGTCTCCGCGCTGATCCACGCCGCCACCATGGTCGCGGCCGGCATCTACCTGGTCGCCCGGCTGCTGCCGGTCTTCCTGCTCTCCGGCGCGGCGCTGGTGGTGCTCGCGGTGATGGCCGCCGTGACGATGATCGGCTCGGCGCTCTGCGCGCTCGCCCAGGACGACCTGAAGCGGGTGCTCGCCTACTCGACGGTCGGGCAGCTCGGCTACATGGCCGGCGCCCTGGCCGCCGGCGACCGCGAGGCCTCCGTCTTCCACCTGGTCAGCCACGGGGCGTTCAAGGCACTGCTGTTCCTCGCGGCCGGTGTGGTGATCCACGCCGCGCACACCAACTCGATCTCCGCGATGTCCCGGATGCCGGGGCTGCGAAAGCGGGTGCCGGACGCCTACTGGACGATGGGCATCGCGCTCGTCGCCCTGATCGGGCTGCCGCCGTTCTCCGGCTTCTTCAGCAAGGAGGCGGTGCTGACCGCCGCCGAGCACGCGGCCAACGGCGAGGCGCTGACCAACGGCCTCGGCCCGGTGTCCGCGGTACCGCAGTCGGCCGGCTGGATCGTGCTGATCTCGGCCGCGCTCACCGCCCTGCTGACCGCGGCGTACGCGGCGCGGCTGTTCCTGGTGGCGTTCCACAGCCCGGCCGCCGCCGGCGCCGCCGCGCCCGCCTCGCCGGCGGACCACGAGGCCGACGCGCCCTACTCGCCCGAGGTGGACGAGGCCGACCCGGCCACCGCCGAGCCGCCCGCGATGCGCTGGCCGCTCTGGGTGCTGGCCGTCCCGACCATGGCCTTCGGCGTGACGAGCCTGCGCTCGGACTGGCTGCCCGCGCTGCTGGACGGCGGCTCGCTGCGGCCCTCGGCCGTCACCGCCGTGACCGGCACCGGCCTCGCCGTGGTCGGCGCGCTGCTGGCGTATGGGGCCTGGCGCTCCGCCACCGCGCGGCTCGGCGCCGGCCGGCCGGCCGCCGCACCGCTGGGCCGGGTGCCCGAGCAGGCCGGCGCCCCGGCCGCCGAGGTGATCGTCGCCGACCCCGGCCGCACCCTGCTCGGTCCGCTGTTCGGCCCGGCCCGGCACGGCTTCGGCGTCGACCGGCTCTACAGCGCGCTGTTCGTCCGGCCGGTGACCGCCGCGGCCCGGCTGGTCCGCTTCCTCGACCGCGAGGTCGTCGAGACGTACGTGCGCGGCAGCGGGACGGCGGCCGGCCTGCTCGGCCGGGCCGTCCGGCTCGCCCAGACCGGGAACGCGCAGACCTACCTCAGCGCGCTGCTCGCCGGCGTCGTCCTGCTGGCCGTCCTGGTGGCGGTGTAGCCGGATGGACCAGAACAGGCAGCCCCGCCGCCCAGCCCCGCCGACCGCAGCCCGTAGGAGCCCCCGATGAACGCAGTCCTCATCGCCCTCCTGGTGCTGCCGCTGGCCGGGGCCGCGCTGACCCTGGTACCGGCGTTCGGCGCCGACCCGGCCGCCGCCGACCGGCGCGCGCTGCGGCTGAACACCGTGGTCACCGGCGCCGTCCTGGTGCTGGGCATCGTCCTCGCGGCGGGCTTCGACCACGACGGGCCCGGCCGGATGCAGGCGACCACCGACGTGTCCTGGATCCCGGCCATCGGCGTGCGCCTCCACCTCGGCGTGGACGGCGTCTCGCTCCCGCTGATCGTGCTGACCGCGCTGCTCACCTTCCTCTGCGCGCTGTATTCGGAGAAGCGGCTGCCGACCGGGGAGGGCGTCCCCTCGGCCCGGGCCTTCACCGGGCTCTTCCTCCTGCTCGAAGTCGGCATGCTCGCCACCTTCGCGGTGCTGGACCTGCTGCTCTTCTTCCTGGCCTTCGAGATCGTGCTGATCCCGATGTACTTCCTGATCGCCCGCTGGGGCACCGGGGCGAAGGTGCCGGCCGCCAACCGGTTCATCCTGTACACGCTGCTCGGCTCGGCGGTGATGCTGCTCGGCTTCCTGCTGGTCGGCAGCAAGGCGGGCACCTTCGACATGCAGGCGCTGGCCGCCGCGCACGGCAGCGGCCTGAGCCACACCACCCAGGTGGTCGCCGCCCTGGCGATCATGGTCGGGCTGGTGGTCAAGGCCCCCGCCTGGCCGCTGCACAGCTGGCTCCCGGACGCGCACACGGCGGCCCCCACGGTCGGCTCGGTGCTGCTCGCCGGCGTGCTGCTGAAGATGGGGACGTACGGCCTGGTCCGGGTCCTCCTCCCGGTCGTCCCGGACGGTACCGCGACGCTCGCCCCCTACCTGGGCGCGTTCGCCGCCGTCGGCATCGTCTACGGCTCGCTGGCCTGCCTCGCGCTGGTCCGGCCCGGGGCCAAGGGCGACCTCAAGCGCCTGATCGCCTACTCCTCCGTCGGCCACATGGGCTTCGTGCTGCTGGGCATCGCCTCCCTCACCCCGGTGGGCGTCAACGGCGCGCTGTTCGCCAACATCGCCCACGGGCTGATCACCGGCCTGCTGTTCTTCGTGGTCGGGGCCCTGAAGGACCGCTACGGCACGGCGGACCTCGACACCCTGGCCGGCTCCACCGGGGCCGCCCTCTACGGACGGGCCCCGCGGATCGGCGCCCTGCTGGCCTTCGCCGCCGTCGCCAGCCTCGGCCTGCCGGGGCTGGCCGGCTTCTGGGGCGAGCTGCTCGCGATGTTCGGCGCGTTCGACCCGGCCGAGGGCCTCTCGCGCCCCGCGTTCGTCACCTACATGGTGCTGGCCGGCCTGGGCACCCTCCTCACCGCCGGGTACCTGCTGATGGTGGTCAAGCGCGTCTGCATGGGCGACCCGAAGCAGCCGGCTCCGGTGGCCGAGCTCGCCGACCTGCGCCCGTATGAGGCCGTCAGCTGGACCCCGCTGGCCGCCCTCACCCTGCTCGCCGGCCTCTGGCCCGCGCTCCTGCTCGGTCTCTCCGACCCGGCCGTCAAGCACCTCCTCGGGGGTGGCTGACATGCTCGGACCCCAGCTCGCCGCACTCGGACCTCACTCCACGGGGCAGCCCACTGTGACCTCCCTCGCCGTAGCCGACCCGGGCAGCCTGATCCAGTCCGTGGACTGGGTGGCGATCGCGCCCCCGCTGATCGCCGCGCTGGCCGCCCTCGCGGTGCTGGTCACCGACCTCTTCCTGCCCGCGCGCCACCGCAAGCTGCTCGGCGCCCTGGCCGTGGGCGGCCTCGCCCTCGCGCTGCTCGCCCTGCTCCCGCTCACCGGCGGCTCGCCCCGGAGCACCTTCTGCGTGCGGGACACCGGCTGCTCCTACGTCGCGGACCACTTCGCGCTGGTCTTCCAGCTGCTCGCGCTCGGCGGCGCGCTGATCGCCGCGCTGCTCTCCATGCACACCGTGGACGGCCCGGCATCGGACGACGGCTCCGCCGCGGGGCTGCCCGGCGGCGAGTACTGGTTCCTGCTGCTCTCCAGCGCCACCGGCGCCGCCCTGCTGCCCGCCTCCCGGGACCTCGCCACCCTGGTGGTCGCCCTGGAGGTGGCCTCGCTGCCGGCCTTCGCCCTGGTCGCGCTGCGCCGGGACGGCCGGGGCGCGGAGGCCGCGCTGAAGTTCTTCCTCTCCTCCGTCACCGCGACCGCGGTGATGCTGCTCGGCGTCGGCTTCGTCTACGCCGCGAGCGGCAGCCTGCACCTGGGCGCCGTCGCCGAGGGCCTGGCCCACGCCCCCGCCCAGCTGGGGCCGCTGGCCGAGGCCGGCGCGGTGCTCACCCTGGTCGGCTTCGCCTTCAAGGTCGCCGCCGTCCCGTTCCACTTCTGGGTGCCCGACACCTACGTCGGCGCCCCGCTGCCGGTGGCCGGCTACCTCTCGGTGGTCGGAAAGGCGGCCGGCCTCTCCGGCCTGGCGCTGGTCACCACGATCGCCTTCCGGCCGTACGCGCACACCTGGGGCCTGGTGCTCGCGGTGCTGGCCGCCGTCACCATGACGGTCGGCAACGTGGGCGCGCTGCGCCAGCGGTTCGACACCCGGTACAGCGCGGTGCGGCTGCTCGCCTGGTCCTCGGTGGGCCAGGCCGGGTACCTGCTGGTGCCGCTCGCCGCCGCCGGCTACGCACGGACCGGGGCGGACAGCCTGGGCGCCACCGCCGCGTACGCGCTGATCTACGGCGTGGTGAACCTGGGCGCCTTCGCGGTGGTCGCCGCCGTCGGCCGCCGGGCCGGGACGAGCGTGGACGAGTTCCGCGGCCTGTTCGCCCGGCGCCGCTGGACGGCCCTGGCGCTGGCGTTCTTCCTGCTCTGCCTGGCCGGGCTCCCGCCCGGGGTGATCGGCCTGTTCGGCAAGGTGGTGGTGTTCCGCGCCGCCGTCGACGCCGGGCTGGGCTGGCTGGCCGTGGTGATGGCCGTCAATGTGGTCATCGCGCTGTACTACTACCTGCTCTGGATGGCGCGGCTCTTCGCTCCGGCGCCGTCGCAGGACGCGGTCACCGCCGTCGCCGAGCGCCGGCTGCCGGCCTCGCTGACGGCCACCCTGGGGCTCACCGCCTCGGTGGCCGTGGTGCTCTCGGTGGCCCCGCAGCTGGTCCTCCAGGTGGTCGGCGGCACGCTGTTCTGAGGCCGCCGGCCGGGGCGGGCGGCTGGGCGGTCCGGGTGTAGCGGTGGTCACAAGGGAACAAGGCCGCCGGGCTCGCCCGTTGAGCGGGCAGAGGGACGAGGCAGCGAGGGCTTCCCCACCGCACCATTGGAGGGCCTGCCGTGCACCGCCGGCACAACGGACTGAGGACCGCCGCACTGCTCGGCGGCCTCTCGGCGCTGATCCTGGTGATCGGCAGCTTCTTCGGCCGCACCGGCTTCGTGATCGCCCTGCTGGTCGCGCTCGGGACCAACGCCTACGCGTACTGGAACAGCGACAAGCTCGCCCTGCGCGCCATGCGGGCCCGCCCGGTGAGCGAGATCGAGGCGCCGCGGCTGTACCGGATCGTCCGTGAGCTCTCCACCTCGGCCCGCCAGCCGATGCCGCGGCTGTACATCTCCCCGACCCCGGCCCCGAACGCCTTCGCCACCGGCCGCAACCCGCGCAACGCGGCGGTGTGCTGCACCGACGGCATCCTCCAGCTGCTGGACGAGCGGGAGCTGCGCGGGGTGCTCGGCCACGAGCTGAGCCACGTCTACAACCGGGACATCCTGATCTCCTCGGTCGCCGGGGCGCTCGCCTCGGTGGTGATGTTCCTGGTGAACTTCGCCTGGCTGGTGCCGTTCGGCCGCAGCGACGACGACGACGGCCCCGGGCTCTTCGGGATGCTCGCGATCATGATCCTGGGTCCGCTCGCCGCCTCGCTGATCCAGCTGGCCGTCAGCCGCTCCCGGGAGTACCAGGCCGACGCCGACGGTGCTCGGATCACCGGCGACCCGCTCGCCCTGGCGGGCGCCCTGCGCAAGCTGGACGTCGGCACCCGGCAGCTGCCGCTGCCGCCGGAGCCACAGCTCCAGACGGCCAGCCACATGATGATCGCCAGCCCGTTCCGCCCGGGCGAGGCCGGGACGAAGCTCTTCTCGACGCACCCGCCGATGGCGGAGCGGATCGCCCGACTGGAGCGGATGGCGGGCTACCGGGGCTGACGGGGGCCCGCCTGCCCCGCGCCCCCGCCCGCCCGCTCGCTCGGCGGCCGGCCGCGTTCAGCCGGTGAGACCCTCGTAGGCCCGGCGCAGCCGGTGGACGCCCTCGGCGATCCGGGCCGGGCTGTCGACGGCGGCATAGCTCAGCCGCAGGTGGGGCGCGGGGGGCTCGGCGGCGTAGTAGGGGCTTCCGGGGGCGACCAGCACTCCGGCGTGCAGCGCGGCGGTGGCCAGCGCGGCCTCGTCGGTGCCCTCCGGCAGCCGCAGCCAGAGGTGGTAGCCCCCGGGCCGGTGCGGGCCGAGCAGCCCGGGGAGTTCGCGGCGCAGCGCGGCCACCGTGAGCGTCCGGCGGTCGCGCAGCTCGGCGCCGAGGGTGCGCAGGTGGCGCGCCCAGCCCGGGTCGGCGACCAGTTCCAGTGCCGCCTCCTGGAGCGGCCGGGGCACGAAGAAGCTGTCCACCACCTGGGTCGCCCGCAGCCGCCGCAGGGCCGGGCCGCGGGCGGTCAGCGCGCCGACCCGCAGATTGGGCGAGGTGGCCTTGGTCAGCGAGCGCAGGTGGACCACCACGCCGTCCGGGTCGTCGGCGGCGAGCGGGCGCGGCAGTGCGGGGGAGTCGGCGTGGACCAGCCGGCGGGCGAAGTCGTCCTCGACGACGAACGCGCCGGCCGTCCGGGCGATCCGCAGCACCTCGGCGCGCCGCTCGGGGGAGAGCACCGCGCCGGTCGGGTTCTGGAACAGCGGCTGGCAGACGAAGACCCGGGCCCGGGTGGCGTCGAAGGCCGCCGCCAGCAGGTCGGTGCGCACGCCGTCCTCGTCCACCGGGACGGGGACCGGCCGCACGCCCGCCGCGCGGGCGACCGCGAGCGTCCCGGGGTAGGTCGGCGACTCCACCAGCACGGGTGCGCCCGGGGCGGCCAGCGAGCGGATCGCGACGGTCAGCGCGCTCTGCCCGCCCGCCGTGACCAGGACGTCGCCCGCGCCCAGCGGCCCGCCGTTGCCGCCGATGTCCCGGGCGAACCAGGCGCGCAGTTCGGTCAGCCCGTCGACCGGCGGGCGCTCCCAGGCGCCGGGCCGCCGGCCGGCCCGGGCCAGGGCGGCAGCCAGCAGCCGCTCCGGCTGGAGCGAGGCGTGCGGGTAGCCGCCGTTCAGGTCGACCACGTCGGGCGGCGGGACGTTCAGGGTGGCGAACAGCGCGCCCGCGCCCCGCTCGCGCGGGCCCGCGTCGGCGCTCAGCGCGAGCTCCTGCCAGGAGAGGTCGCCGGGCCGGGCGGTCGGCGCGGCGAGCGGCGAACCGCCGCCGGTGGTGCCGCCGCCCGCGAAGGCGGCGGCCCGGAAGACCCCGGCGCCCGGCCGGGAGACCACCAGGCCCTCGGCCGCCAGCACGGCGATCGCCCGGGAGACCGTCACCGGGCTGACCTGGTGGCGCTCCATCAGGGCCCGGCTCGACGGCAGCTTGCGTCCCTCCGGGTAGCGCTCGACCTCCCGGCGCAGGCTGTCGGCCAGATCGGTCACGCTGCTACGCTCGTTCATGACGGCACAAGATAGCGCTACCCGCCCGATCGCGATAGCACCGCAGGCACCGATCGGCTCCGCCAGCTCGGGCAGCTCCGCCAGCTCCGGCAGCTCCGGTACGGCCCTGGCGGCCCTCGGCGTCCTCTCCTTCTCCTTCAGCTTCCCCGCGACCGCCTGGGCCCTGTCCGGGTTCGGTCCGTGGACGGCGACCGGCCTGCGCGGCGCCGTGGCCGGGCTGCTCGCCGCGCTCTGCCTGGCGGCCGCCCGGGTCCCGCTCCCCGCGCGCCGGCACTGGCCCGGGCTGCTGGTGGTCTCGGCCGGCTGCGTGCTGGGCTTCCCGCTGCTCACCACGCTGGCGCTGCGGGCCTCCTCGACCGCCCACTCGGCTGTGGTCATCGGTGTGCTGCCGCTCGCCACCGCCGCGTTCTCGGCGCTGCGCACCGGCCGGCGCCCGTCCCGGGCCTTCTGGTGCGCGGCGCTGGCCGGTGCGGCGGCGGTGCTGGCCTTCACCCTGCTGCAGAGCCACGGGCGGCCGACCACCGCCGACCTCTACCTGTTCGCCGCGCTGGTGGTCTGCGCGGCCGGGTACGCGGAGGGCGGGCGGATCTCGCGGGAGCTGCCGGGGTGGCAGGTGATCGCCTGGGCGGTGGTCGCGGCGCTGCCGGTCACCGTGGTGACCACGGCGCTGGCGCTGCCGGGCGAGCCGGCGCACCCGGGGGTGAAGGCGCTGGCCGGACTGGCGTACACGGCGGCGGTGTCGCAGCTCGGCGGGTTCGTGCTCTGGTACCGGGGGATGGCGGCGATCGGGGTGCCGAGGGCCAGTCAGCTCCAGCTCGCCCAGCCGCTGCTGACGCTGGTCTGGGCGGTGCTGCTGCTGGGCGAGGAGCTGCCGGTGGCGGCGCCGGTCACCGCGGTGGTGGTGCTGGTCTGCATCGCGGTCACCCAGCGCGCCCGCAGCTGAGACGGCCCGCGCCCGTACCGGCGGTGCGGTACGGGCGCGGGGCGGGTCGGTGCGGCCGGTCAGTACACGTCGTCCTCCGGCCGGTAGACGCAGAGCGCCCAGATGATGAAGACGTCCAGGGCGATCACCACGATCGACCAGAGCGGGTAGTACGGCAGGGCCAGGAAGTTGTCCAGGGCGCTCAGCGCGGTGAGGAACACACCGGCCCAGCGGGCCCAGGCGGCGCCCTTGAGGACGAAGGCACCGACCACCGCGACCAGGGCGCCGATGACGATGTGCACCCACCCCCACCCGGTGAGGTCGAAGCGGAAGACGTAGCGCGGGGTCGAGACGAAGATGTCGTCGTCGGCGACCGCCATGATGCCCCGCACCGCCTCCATGAAGCCGTTGATGAGCATCAGCACACCCGCGAACATCACCAGGCCGGGGGCCCAGTCACGGAACCGGTCGGCCGATGGCGGCGGGGGCGGCGCCCCGGTGCCGGAGCGCCAGGGCGGGGGCTGGTCGGGGGTGGGCGACGAGGTGCTCATGGACTCCTCCTGGGCCGCGGGCCGGCGTCGTCGGCGGTACCCGGCCGGAGCCGGACCGACGGCGAACAGGCGCACGGAAAGGGGTACGGACCTCGACCGTCCGCCGCGGCCGGGCGCCGGGCAACCGGACCGCGCCTGTTCGGGTGACCGGCCCCGCGCGCCCCCGGCGGGGCCGGGCGGCGGCTGGTAGTCGTTGTCCGACTGCTGTCCGGGCCCGGGCCGGCGGGCTCGACCGGGGCCCGGCCCCGAGTACGGAAGGTGCGCCGCGTGACTCTCCTGCCGAAGGACGCCGTGGAGCGGGCTCCGCGCCCGTCGCGCACGCCGCGACTGGACCGCCGGCGGGCGGCCGCGCGCCGACGGCGCGGCCGGGCCCTGGTGGGCTGGCTCACCACCACCGACCACAAGCGGATCGGCACCCTCTACATCACCACCGCGTTCCTGTTCTTCCTGGTCGGCGGGCTGATGGCGATGCTGATGCGGATCGAGCTGGCCCGGCCGGGGCTGCAACTGCTCTCCAACGAGGAGTTCAACCAGCTCTTCACCATGCACGGCACGATCATGCTGCTGATGTTCGCGACCCCGCTGTTCGCCGGCTTCGCCAACTGGATCATGCCGTTGCAGATCGGCGCGCCCGACGTGGCCTTCCCCCGGCTGAACGCGCTCGCCTACTGGCTCTACCTGTTCGGCTCGCTGATCGCCCTCTACGGCTTCGCCACCCCGGACGGCGCGGCCGACTTCGGCTGGTTCGCCTACGCGCCGCTGAACAGCGCCGAGCACAGCCCGGGCCTCGGCGCGGACCTGTGGATCATGGGCCTGGCCTTCTCCGGCTTCGGGACCATCCTCGGCTCGGTCAACTTCATCACCACGATCGTCTGCCTCCGGGCCCCCGGGATGACGATGTTCCGGATGCCGATCTTCGTCTGGAACATCCTGCTCACCGCCGTCCTGGTGCTCTTCGCCTTCCCGGTGCTGGCGGCCGCGCTGCTCTGCCTGGAGTCGGACCGCAAGTTCGGCTCGCACGTCTTCGACGCGGCGAACGGCGGGGCGCTGCTCTGGCAGCACCTGTTCTGGTTCTTCGGGCACCCGGAGGTGTACATCATCGCGCTGCCGTTCTTCGGCATCGTCACCGAGATCATCCCGGTCTTCAGCCGCAAGCCGGTCTTCGGCTACTCCGGGCTGATCGCCGCCACCATCGCCATCACCGGTCTGTCGATCACGGTCTGGGCGCACCACATGTTCGTCACCGGCCAGGTGCTGCTGCCGTTCTTCTCGATCATGACGATGCTGATCGCGGTGCCGACGGGGGTGAAGTTCTTCAACTGGATCGGCACCATGTGGAAGGGCTCGCTGAGCTTCGAGGCCCCGATGCTCTGGACGGTCGGCTTCCTGGTCACCTTCCTGTTCGGCGGGCTGACCGGGGTCCTGCTCGCGGCGCCGCCGATCGACTTCCACGTCTCGGACTCGTACTTCGTCGTCGCCCACTTCCACTACGTGGTCTTCGGCACCGTGGTCTTCGCGATGTTCGCCGGCTTCCACTTCTGGTGGCCCAAGTTCACCGGACGGATGCTGGACGAGCGGCTCGGGCGGATCCACTTCTGGACGCTCTTCGTCGGGTTCCACGCCACCTTCCTGGTGCAGCACTGGCTGGGCGCCGAGGGCATGCCGCGCCGCTACGCCGACTACCTGGCCTCGGACGGCTTCACCACGCTGAACACCGTCTCCAGCATCGGCTCCTTCCTGCTCGGCATCTCCACCCTGCCGTTCCTCTACAACGTCTGGCACACCGCGCGGTACGGCCGCAGGGTCACCGAGGACGACCCGTGGGGGTACGGGCGGTCGCTGGAGTGGGCCACCTCCTGCCCGCCGCCGCGGCACAACTTCGTCACCCTGCCCCGGATCCGATCGGAGTCCCCGGCCTTCGACCTGCACCACCCCGGGATCGCCGAGCTGGACCGGCGGCAGAACGCCCGTGAGCCGCTGGTCTGAGCGGGCCGGTGGGCGGCCGGGGGCCGGCGGCCGCTCGTTAGGATGAGAGCGCGTCCCGCCGGCTGCGGGGCGCGGCATCCGGAGGGAGTGGCCGTCATGGCAGAGGAGAGGCACGCCCCGGCGGCCGGGGATCCACGGGCCCGCCGGCGAGGCCAGGGCGAGCTGGAGGCCCAGGTGCTGGCGGTGCTCCAGCGGGCGCCCGGCCCGGCCACCGCGGTCTGGGTTCAGGAGCGGCTGGACGGCGGCCTGGCGTACACCACCGTGATGACCATCCTGTCCCGGCTGCACGCCAAGAAGGCCGTCTCGCGGACCCGTTCGGGCCGCTCCTACCTCTGGCAGGCGTCCTCCGACGCGGCCGGGCTGGCCGCACTGCGGATGCGCCGGATGCTGGACGGCGAGCCGGACCGGGACGCCGTCCTGGCCAGCTTCGTCACCGCCCTGCTGCCGCACGACGAGGAGCTGCTGCGGACGCTGCTGGACAGCGCCGGTGCCGACCCGGCAGTGGCCGACCACGAGAGCTGACCCGTGGGCGTCTTCGTCTTCCTCCCGCTCATCCTGCCGCTGACCGCCGTCCCGATCGCCCGGCTCACCGAACAGCACCTGCATCCGCGCGGGGCGTCCCGGCTGCTGACCGTGATCAGTGCGGTGATGGCGCTGTGCAGCGCCGTCTGCCTCGGCCTGACCGGGGTGGTGGGCACCGCCCAGATCCCGGGCAACCCGCTGCCGGACAGCTGGTCCGACCCGGAGGTGCGGGCGGCGCTGCCGTACCACGAGACGGTCGGCACGGCGGCGATCTGCGTCCTGACCGTGGTGGCCGGGGCCTGTCTGCGCACGGTGGTGCGACACCTGAGGATCCGGGCCCGGGCCCGCCGGGCGCTCGGCCGCGACCTCGGCGGCACGACCGGGTACGGACTCGGCGGCACGACCGGGTACGGACTCGCCGGGACCGCCGGGTACGGACTCGGCGGCACACCCGGCGGGCTCCCGGACGACCTCGCGGTGCTGCCGGACGACCGGCCCTACGCCTACGCGCTGCCCGGCTCGCCGGGGCGGGTGGTGGTCTCCACCGGGATGCTGGCCGGGTTGGCGGCCGACGAGCGCGAGGCGCTGCTCGCGCACGAGCGGGCGCACCTGGAGCACCGGCACCACCGCTATCTGCTGATCACCCAACTCGCGGGCTGCGTCAACCCGTTCCTGCGGCCCCTGCAGCAGGCGGTGGCGTACAGCGCGGAGCGGTGGGCGGACGAGGAGTCGGCCCAGGCGGTCGGCGACCGGCGGATCACGGCCCGGGCGGTGGCCCGGGCGGCGCTGGTCTCGCACCGGGCGCCCGCTCCCGGCTTCGCCGCCTTCGCCGCGCCGGGGGCCGTGCCCGGCCCGGTGCCGCGCCGGGTGGCCGCGCTGCTCGGCCCGGTGCCGTCCTCGCGGAACTGGCCGCCGGCCCACACCCGGGCGGGCCTCGCGGCCATGGTGGCGGCGATCGGAACGGCCGCGTCGGCGCTCTGCGCGGTCAACGCGGCGGTGGCGCTGCTGCTGGTGCTGAAGGCCGTCACCCCGCTGTAGGGGCCGGGCGCTGTAGGGGTTCGGCACCGGCGGCCCGCGCGTGGCGGGCCGGTTCGGCGGGGGGTTCGGTCGTCGGTTCTGCGGTCGGTCCGGCGGGCGGGTCGGCGGTCGGCGGCGTAGACACGGCGGACAGCGGGCATGGCACGTCATAGGGGTCGGCCGTCCGTCGTGAGAGGGTGCCCACCATGAAGGTGATCGAGTTCGTCCTGAACGCCATCTGGCTGATCTTCTGCGGGATCTGGATGGCGCTCGGCTACGTCATCGCCGGCATCATCTGCTGCGTCCTCATCGTCACGATCCCGTTCGGCATCGCCTCGTTCCGGATCGCCGGTTTCGTGATCTGGCCGTTCGGCCGGACGACGGTGGAGAGGCCGGAGGCCGGGGCGGCGTCCTGCGTGGGCAATGTGATCTGGCTGGTGTTCGCGGGCTGGTGGCTGGCGCTGGCGCACATCGCGACGAGCATCCCGCTGTTCGTGTCGATCATCGGGATCCCGTTCGGCTGGGCCAACCTCAAGATGATCCCGATCTCGCTGATGCCGCTGGGGCGCGAGGTGGTACCCACTGACGAGCGGTTCGGCGCGCGCTGAACCGCCCCCGCGGGCCGGTTGCCGGCCCTCCGGCGGTCCCGGCCCCGGTCACTCCACGGCCTCGCGCAGCCGCCGGAACTCCCGTGCCAGCGCGTCCGGCGTGTAGTGCGCGTTGAGCCCGCTCGGGTTGGGCAGCACCCAGACCTCGGTCTCCCCGAGGCCCTCCGGCTGCCGGCCGACCGCCGCCGTCCGCCGGCCGAAGGCCGTCCGGTACGCGCCGATGCCGAGCACGGCCAGCGCCTGCGGGCGCAGCGCCAGGACGCGGGCGGCGAGCGCGGCCCCGCCCTCGCGCAGTTCGTCGGCGGTGAGCTCGTCCGCCTTGGCGGTGGCGCGCGGGGCGACGTTGGTGATGCCGAGGCCGAGGTCGAGCAGCTCGCGCTGCTCGTCCGGGCGGAACTGGCGCGGGGTGAAGCCGGAGCGGTGCAGCGCGGGCCAGAACCGGTTGCCCGGCCGGGCGAAGTGGTGACCGGTGGCGCCCGACCAGAGGCCGGGGTTGATCCCGCAGAACAGCACCCGGAGCCCGGGGCCGGCGATGTCCGGGATGGTGCTGCCGCGAGCGGCGAGCAGCTGGTCCTGCGTGGGCTTCCTGGGTGTCTCGGTCACCCGCCCAGTCTGCCGGTGGCGGCCGCCGGCCGGGTACGGGGGTGGTGCGGTCCGCACCCGGCCGGGCGGCGCGGCTACCCCGGTACGGCCACCGCCAGCAGCCGGGCCCGGCGCCGTGCGCGCAGCCACCGCACGCCGTAGACCACCGCCGCCGCGTACGCCCAGCCGGCGAGGACGTCGACGATGAAGTGCTCAGCCCCGTAGACCAGGGTGAACGCCATCGCGAGCGGGTACGCGACCAGCAGCACGCGGACCCACCGCGCGGCCGTCGGCCAGAAGAAGAACAGCAGCATCGCCGGGTACGCGGAGTGCAGCGAGGGCATCGCGGCGACGTCGTTGGCGAACCGGCTGCCGTTCTCGAAGACCGACCCGGCCCGGGGCAGCCCGCTCTGCGTCAGCACGTCCGACACCACCCGGGTGAGCGCCGGCATGTGGCCCTCCTGCGCGGTGAGCCACGGCGGGTCGGCCGGGAACAGGATGTACGTCGCGAAACCGGCGAAGGTCAGCGCGAGGTAGCAGGTGAGCAGGTGCCGGAACCGGTCGTGGCGGCGCCGCCAGAGCACGGCCAGCACCACGAAGATCATGAAGAAGTGCGACATGTAGACGAGGACCGCCGCGTAGTCGTACCAGTGCGGCGAACCGGCGGTGTAGAGCCCGTGCTGCAGCCGGACCGTCCAGGTCTCACCGAAGCCGAGCAGCTCGTCCGCCCGCAGCTGCGGCCGCCAGTGCGGGGCCCACGGGGTGTGCGCGCCGTACCCGCGCAGCAGCGAGTACGCCCAGACGACGGCCATCACCGGCACCCAGTCGCGCAGCACCAGCAGGAAGCCGCGCGTCCCGTGGCCGCTGTGCACGGCGGCGGCCAGCAGCGCGCCGATCAGCCAGCAGAAGACCACGTCGTTGGAGTACGGCAGGCCGTACGTGCGCACGTACCAGAGCAGGGCGACGAGGTAGAGCGGCCACGCCAGGAGCCGCAGCCGCGTCAGTGCGCTGGCGCGCGCACCGGGCAGCGGCCGGGTCACCGGACGCAGCCGCCCGGCGCTCGCGGGTGGGGGCGGCGCCGGGCGGAGCAGTTTGGTCATGCCAGCCGAAGCTAGCAAGGCATTCTTTGAGAACTCTTCACGCGAACGGCCTGTCGTCCAGCAAAGACTCAGAAAGACGCCGGACAGCGGAACGGCCTGGCCCGCCGGCCCGCCCCCGCCCGGCCCCGTGCGGCGCGGTGCGGGCGGACTCCGCCGCAGGTCGCGGGGCCGGTCGGCAGTGGTCAGGAGACGGTGGTCAGGAGACGGTGCCCAGCTCGTGGGGCGTGTTGTTGAACCGCCGGCCGCCCTGGTCGGTCACCGTCACGATGTCCTCGATCCGCACCCCGAAGCGGCCGGGCAGGTAGACACCGGGCTCGATCGAGAAGCACATCCCCGGGACGAGCGGCTGCTCCTCGCCCTCGACCAGGTAGGGCGGCTCGTGCGTGGTGATGCCGATGCCGTGCCCGGTGCGGTGGATGAAGTACTCGCCGTACCCGGCCTCGGTGATCACCCGGCGGGCGATCCGGTCGATCTCCTGGCAGGTCACGCCGGGCCGGACCGCCTCGAACGCGGTCTGCTGCGCCTGCCGGACGACGTCGTGCACCGTCCGCACCTCGGCCGGGACGTCCGTGCCGACGTGCACCGTCCGGGTGGTGTCGGAGCCGTAGCCGTCCTTGAGGCCGCCGAAGTCCAGGACGACGGTGTCCCCGGCCTCGATGACCCGGTCACCCGCCTCGTGGTGCGGGTTGGCGCCGTTGGGGCCGGAGCCGACCACGGTGAAGTCGACCTGGCTGTGCCCGTACTGGATGAGCAGGGCGCTGAGGTCGGCGGCCACGTCGGTCTCCCGCCGGCCGGCGAACCGCACCTCCAGGATGCCGCGGTAGGCGGCGTCCGCGGCCCCGCCGGCCGCGGCCAGCCGCTCCAGCTCGTCGGTGTCCTTGACCGCCCGGAGCATCGGCAGCGCCTCGGTGAGCGAGGTCCAGCCGGCGCCCGGCAGGGCGGCCTGGAGGCCGAGCAGGTGCATCGCCCAGGCGTTGTCCGAGACGCCGTAGCGGCCGGCGGGGTCGAGCAGCGGGACGGCGGTGTCGTAGGGGCTCTCGCCGTCCGTCCAGTCGAGCAGCCGCAGGCCGGGGGCGCCGGTGGCCCGTTCGGCGTCGGGCCGCTCCAACTTGGGGACGATCAGGGCGGGTTCGCGCCCGTCGGTGAGGAGCAGCGCGGTCAGCCGTTCGGTGATCGCGGTCGGCTGGTAGCCGCAGAGGTAGACCAGGTCGGGGCCGGGGGCGACGACCAGGCCGCTGAGTCCGGCGGCGGCCGCGTCGGCGGTGGCCCGGGCCATCCGGGCGGTGTAGTCCTCGGTGGTGAACGGTCGTGGCATGAGGGTTCCTCTCTGCGTCTGTCCCGTACCGGAAGTGCTGCGTCTGCCCCGTACCGGAATTCCGCTTCTGTCCCGATGGGTCTTCCCCGCTGTCTTTCCCGCTGTCTTCCCCGCTGTCCTTCCCGTTCTGGAACCGGGCCCGGACCGGTGGCCGTCCGGGTCGGGCCGGCCGCCGGGCGCGGGCTGTCGCGCGTACCGAACTCCCTCACGTCCGGGCGGACCCGGCGTAGTGCCGGAGGAACAACGCCTCGACGTGGGCCATGTGTTCGATCTCGCCGGGATCGACGCTCTCGTTGGGCGCGTGGATCAGGCAGCGCGGCTCCTCGACGCCCATCAGGATGATCTCCGCGTCCGGGTAGGTGCGGGCGAACACGTTGCAGAGCGGGATCGAGCCGCCCTGGCCGAGGAAGGAGATCGGCTTGCCGTAGACCTCCCGCATGGCCCGGTCGAGCGCCTGGTACGCCGGCCCGCCGGTGGAGGCCTGAAACGGCGAACCGACGCTCTCCGGCTCGACCGTGACCTGCGCGCCCCACGGCACGGCGGCCTTCAGGTGCGCGGTCAGCGCGTCCTGGGCGGCCCGTGCGTCGGTGCCGGGCGGCACCCGAAGGCTGACCCGGGCGCGGGCGGTGGCCGGGACGGCGGCCGCCGAGCCGACCACCGGGGGGCAGTCGATGCCGAGCACGGTGACGGCGGGCCTGGCCCAGAGCCGGTCGGCGACGGTGCCGGAACCGGTCAGCCGGACGCCCTCCCGGACCCCGGCGTCGGTGCGGAACTGCTGCTCGTCGTAGCCGACGCCGCGCCAGGTGCCGGTGGAGTCCAGGCCGTCGATCCGGGTGCCGCCCTCGGCGTCGCGCAGCGAGTCGAGGGCGCGGATCAGCGCGGCCAGGGCGTCCGGGGCGGGCCCGCCGAACATGCCGGAGTGCACGTCGCCGGCGAGGGTCGAGACGCCGACCACCACGTTGGTGACCCCGCGCAGCGAGGTGGTGGCGGTCGGCACGCCGACCGCCGCGTTCCCGGTGTCGCAGACCAGCAGGGCATCGGCGTGCAACTCGCCCGCGTGCGGCGGCACGTACGCCTCCAGCCCGCCGGTGCCCTGCTCCTCGGAGCCCTCGGCGACGAACTTGATGCCGACCGGGAGGTCGTCGCCGAGCGCCCGCAGGGCGGTGAGGTGCATGACGATGTTGCCCTTGCAGTCGGCGGTGCCGCGTCCGTACCAGCGGCCGTCGCGCTCGGTGAGCTCGAACGGCGGGGAGGTCCAGGCGGCGTCGTCGAGCGGCGGCTGGACGTCGTAGTGGCAGTAGAGCAGGACGGTCGGGGCGCCGGGCGGCGGCGGGCGGTGGCCGATCACGGCGTGGCTGCCGTCCGGCGTCTCCTCCAGGTGGACGTCGCGCAGGCCGGCCCCGGTGAAAGCGGCGGCGACCCACTCGGCGGCCTCGCGGCACTTCTCCGGCGGGTACTGGCGCGGGTCGGCGACGGAGGGGATGGCGACCAGCTCGGCCAGGTCGTCCTTGGCCCGGGGCATCAGGGCGGCGATCCGGCGGGCGAGTTCGTCGGTCATGGGTACGGCTCCTGGGCGATCGGTCGGTTCGGTGGGCTGATCGTCAATTGCGGACGGTGTCACGGAGCTTGAGGTCGTCGATCTTCTGCCGGATGTCGGCGAGCCTGTCCGGGCAGTACACCGAGAGCACGATCGACTCCGCGAACACCACCTCGCGGTCGGAGAGCACCGGCCGCTGCCCGGGACCGCCCGCGCCGTTGGACATCCCGTACTTCCACTGCGCCTGGTTCAGCGCGTCGGCCGGGTTCTCGCAGACCGCGCCGCCGTCCTCGCCCAGGGTGTGCACGATCTGGCTCTGGCTGGGCACCGGGTAGCCGGCCGCCGTCAGCGCGGACGAGAGCTGCTTGGCCTTGTCGTTGGCCTCGTTGGTGCTGTGCAGCTGGGAGTACGTCAGCAGACCGGTGATCAGCATGCCGACCAGCAGGGCGATCGCGCCCAGGTAGATCCAGCGGTGGCGGGAGGCCATCACGGTGCCGGTCATGCCGCACCTCCGGTGGTGCCGCGCCGCTCCTCGGCCTCCTGCTCGGCCAGTTCGGCCTGGGCGTCGGCGTTGCGCCAGGAGGGCTTGCGCAGTCTCAGGAACAGGTAGGGGATCACCAGGCCGAGCAGCACCAGGCCGCCGCCGACGATCGCGACGTACGACCAGACACTGCCGCTGCCGAACTGCGAGGACGGGACGAACCCGATCGCCATCGCGGCCGCCGAGGCGATCAGGCCGGTCACGCAGACCGGGACCAGCGCCGGGGCGCGGTAGCCGCGGGGGTGGTCCGGCTGGGTGCGGCGCAGCCGGATCGCGGCGGCGAACATCAGCAGGTAGACGATCAGGTAGACCTGCGTGGTGATCACCGAGAAGATCCAGTAGGCGCTGGAGACGTTCGGGATCAGGGCGTAGGCGAGGGCGATGACCGTGGTGACCACACCCTGGGTGACCAGCAGGTTCTGCTGGATCCCCTCCTTGTTCAGCCGCTGCAGGAACGGCGGCAGGTAGCCCTCCTGGCGGGAGATCATCAGCAGGCCCTTGGACGGTCCGGCGAGCCAGGTGAGCATGCCGCCGAGGGAGGCGGCGATCAGCGCCACCGCGATCACCGGGGTGAGCCAGCCGATGTGGAAGTACTGGAAGAAGGAGTCGAAGGCCTGCATCACGCCGGCCGTCAGGCTCAGCTGGCTGGACGGCACCACCCAGCTGATCGCCAGCGCGGGCAGGATGAAGATCAGCAGGACCATCCCGGAGGCGGTGAACATCGACCGCGGGAACTCCCGGGCCGGATCGCGGAGCGAGGAGACGTGCACCGCGTTCATCTCCATGCCGGAGTAGCTGAGGAAGTTGTTGACGATCAGCACCAGGCTGGCCAGGCCGGTCCACTGCGGGAAGAGGTGCGCGGCGTTCATCGGGGCGGCCGAGGTGTTGCCCTGGCCGAGGAAGACGAGGCCGAGCACCACGAGCAGCGTGCCGGGGATCAGGGTGCCGATCACCAGGCCCCAGGAGGAGAGGCCGGCCACGGCCTTCGTCCCGCGCGAGGAGACCCAGACGCCGGTCCAGTACAGCACCATGATCACGACGGCGGTGTAGGGCCCGTTGCTGGCCAGCGCCGGGTTGACCACGTACGCGATCGTCGAGGCCACGTACGCGAGCAGCGACGGGTAGTAGAAGATCGTCATCGCGAACTGGCACCAGACGGCGAGGAAGCCCAGCGGCTTCGACAGGCCCTCCGACACCCACCGGTAGACGCCGCCCTCCCAGCCGGAGGCCAGCTCGGCGGAGACCAGCGCGGTCGGCAGCAGGAAGACGATCGCGGGGACGAGGTAGAGGAAGACGCAGGCCAGGCCGTAGACCGCCATGGTCGGCGCGGCCCGGAGGCTGGCCACGGAGCTGGTCGTCATCAGCGCCAGCGTCAGCCAGGACATCCGTGGTGCGCCGGCCATCCGGGTGGCGACCGCGCCGCCGCTCCTGCGGGCGGCGCTCGGGCCGGGGCTGCCCCGGCCGGGCGAGGGTGCCTCCATCGAACTCATGCGTCCTCCTCGGGTGCGGCCCGGGGTACGTCCACCGGGGTCCGCTCCGGCGGTGGGGTTCGCCCCGGGAGAGCCCCGGGGGCGGGCCGTACCCGGCCAGTTCACCCGGTTGCCGGGGGTGTCGCATGCGGCGTGCGCCCGCTCGGGTGAGCGACTGTCAGGGATGCGCGGCGGAGGTTTGGCCCGCGGGGGCCCCGGTGCCCGGTTCACCCTCCCGGTCGGTCATCCGGTCGGCCGTCCCGGTGCCTCCGGCGGTCAGGACCGCCTGGTCCGTCCGCGTGGGCCGTCCGCACGCCGCGCCGCGGCCTCCGGCGGTCCGATGCGCCCGGGCCGTCCGATACCTCCGGGGCCCTGCCCGGGGCCCTGCCCGAAACCCTGCCCGGGGCCTGCCCCGGGCGCCCGAACCCGGAGCCGCGCCGTCCATCCCCTACCCGTCCGGGTACGGAATGGTAAATGCCGGGCGGAGTGTCAGTGCCTTGGTTCAGGATGACTGAATGTCGTACGAACTTCAGGCGCTGATCGGTTCGGCGGAGCTGCTCGCGGTGGCCGCCGCGGAGGTCCCGGCCGCCCGTCTCAGTCCGCTGGCCCAGGGGTTGGCCCTGATACCGGCCACCCCCGCCTTCCTGTCCGCGCTCCAGTTCGGCCGCGGTGAGCCCGGGTTCGGCGGTGAGTCCGGTTTCGACTGGTTCCCGGACGGCCTCGAACGCCGGCTCGCCGCGTGGTCCAAGGCCGGTCCGATCGCCTGTGTGGAGGCCGACTACTTCGGTGGCAGCGGCACCCAGCGCGCCGCCGTCTGGGCCGACGGCCGGCTCGACCTGGGCCCGCTCGTCAGCGGCGAGTTCGAACCCAGCCCGCCCGAGGGCACCCCGATCTCCCGCGCCCTGCGGCGCATCGGCGCCACTGTCGTGGACGCCCACCACCACGACGAGTTCGAGGCGGTCGGCCTGACCGCCCACCGCCGCACCGACGGCTGGGCCGCTCCCGACGGGGCGTGAACCGTTCGGCGTACCCGCGGTGGCTGGGCCAACTGGCTTGCCCCAACGTGTGAATCAGGCATTTCGCCTGATTCGCATCGAGAGGAAGCATCACCCATGCGTGCCACTTGGATGGCCGCCGTGCTGACCGCAGCCATCGCGCTGACCCCGGTCGCCACGGCGTCCGCCACCGCCGCCGGCAACGAAGCCGCGGCCTTCACCCCCGCCAGCTCGCCCCCCGCGTTCCTCGCGGACGTCCCGCTGCCGGTCGGCGTGCCGCCGGTCGCGGCCCCGCCGGTCTCCGCCCCGGCTCCGGTGCTCCCCGCCGCACCCGACCTCGCCGCGGCGCCGGCCGCCGTGCCCGACCCGGCCGCCGCGCTCGGGGCGCTGGGCGGCCTCGGCGACGTCCTCAAGCTGGTCAGCAGCCTGCTCTCGGCCGCCACCCCGCCGACCGGCAGCCCCGACCTCGGCGTCCTCCAGCAGCTGCTCGCCACGCTCGACACGGCGACGAAGGGCCTGCTCGCCCAGCTGCCCGCGGCCCCGATGGCGGCCCCCGTGCCCGCTCCGGCCCCGCTGGACCAGCAGCCGGCGGCGGAGCCCCCGCGCACCACCACCCCCGCGCTCCCGCCGCCGGCCCTGGAGGACCGGCTCGCCTCGCTCGGGACCAAGGCCAAGGCCCTGGTCGACGCCGCCACGGCCGCCAAGCCGGACCCGGCCGCCGTCCAGCAGGCCGTCACGGCTCTGGCCCCCGACACCGTCGCGACCACCACCGGCACGGTCACCCGCCTCACCGGCCCCTGACCCACCGCCCGACACGGCGGCCCCCGGACACCACACGGTGTCCGGGGGCCGTCGCCGCTGCGCGTCCCGACGGGACTAGCGGTAGTTCACGTACTGGAGCGCGAAGTCGAGGTCCTTGCCCTTGAGCAGGGCCTGGACGGTCTGCAGGTCGTCGCGGCTCTTCGAGGTCACGCGGAGCTCGTCGCCCTGGACCTGGGCCTTGACGCCCTTCGGGCCCTCGTCACGGATGATCTTCGCGACCTTCTTGGCATCGTCCTGGGAGATGCCCTCCTTCACGTCCGCGAAGATCTTGTACTCCTTGCCGGACAGCTGCGGCTCCTTGGCGTCCAGCGCCTTCAGCGACAGGCCACGCTTGATGAACTTGCTCTGCAGCACGTCCAGAATGGCCTTCACCCGCTCCTCGCCGCTGGCCTTCATCTCGATCGTTTCGCCGGAGCGGCTGATCTCGGCGCCGACGTTCTTGAAGTCGAAGCGGGTGGCGATCTCACGCGAGGTCTGGTTGATCGCGTTGTCGACCTCCTGCCACTCGACCTTCGAGACGATGTCGAAACTGGAGTCGGCCATGGGTGTTGGTCTCCTTGATGCTCTGGCTTCACTGACACGGCCCGCCCCACCGGACGCCCGCAGCCCCAGCCTATCCAGCACCACCCCGCCCCCGCCCCCGACAGCCACGCCACATCCTTTGATCATCACGTGACCAACCAGGTGGCGAACCACCCCCCGGCATCAGGTATCGTTTACGGAGTCGAACGGGGCAAGCCCCGCGAGGCGCCAAATCCTGGCTGGTTGCCCGAGCGGCCAAAGGGAGCAGACTGTAAATCTGCCGCGCAAGCTACGCAGGTTCGAACCCTGCACCAGCCACTGGATTACCAGACCGGCCCTGAACAGCGGAAACGTTGTTCAGGGCCGGTTTTGTCGTACCCGGGGGCGGGTCTCGGGCGCGGGCGTTCCGGTTCGGCGGTGCCGGGGGGTCAGAAGAGCGTGGGGGCCGGAGGGTCGGGGGTGACGCCGGGGAGGGCGTCCTGCCAGGCGGTGGCCCGGGAGAGCGGGAGGGGTCGCATGCTCGCCTCGCAGAGGAGGAGGGAGCGGCGGTCCCTCTTGTGGTCGTGGATGACGCCGTAGCCGGCCCGGCGGGTGGGCATCAGGGCGACCGGTCGGCCGCAGGCGGGGCACTGGACTCGTGGTGCGCGCATGGGTGAAGCCTGCCCGAGGGGGCCGACATCGGCGGGCGGCCGGTGCGGCTCAGGGGGCGGCCAGGAGGAGGGCGGCCGCCGTGGGGGTGTCGGGGGCGGTGCGGGTGGGGGCGGGGTGGGCCGGGGGGAGCGGCGGAGGTGGGGTGGGGGTGATCCAGATGGAGCGGATGCCGCAGGCGTGGGCGCCCAGCAGGTCGGTGGCGGGGTTGTTGCCGACCATCCAGGTGTCCGGGGTGAGGGTGCGGCCGAGGCGGGTGGCGGCCAGGCGGAAGATCTCGGGGTCGGGCTTGCGGGCGCCGGCCTCCTGGGAGACGCAGACGGCGTCGACGGCGGGGAGCAGGCCGGTCCGGGCGAGTTTGGCGCGCTGGACGTCGGTGTAGCCGTTGGTGACGACTCCGATGGTCCAGCCGGCTTCGCGCAGGGCGGTGAGGGCGGCGGCTACGCCCGGGATCGGGTGGGTGCGGGCGGCCTCGTGGGCGACGTGTTCCTCCCAGAGGGCCTCGCCGGACTGCCGGAGGCCGTAGCGGGCGGCGATCCCGGCGAAGCCGGCCGGGGAGCGGTCGGCGCGCACCAGCGTGACGATGGTGGGTGCGGTGTCCAGGGGGAGGGCGTGGGCGGTGCAGAACGCGGTGGCCCAGGCGTCGGTGCCGCCGTCGCGTTCGACCAGGGTGTGGTCGAGGTCGATGAGGAGGAGCGGGCTCGCCTGCGGAGAGTGGTGATCCATGCGCGGAGCGTAGCCCGCCGGAGGGGTCGGCATTATTGCGCATTACTTGCAATTGCTTCCTGGGGGCAGCAGAGTGTTCTCCGAGGGGTGGGGCCGGGCCGTTCAGCCTCCCCGCCGAGAAGTTCCGGACGTGCCCAGGCGCGCCGGGAGTCCTCCGTCCGAGCTGATCGTCTTCCCAACCGGCGCCCGCCGGGACATCGGCCCGCCCACCCCGCGCAGGAACCCCCTGCGAGGTGTCAACGAGCGGCGCGGCCCCGGTACACCGACGCGGTGGCATGCCGGCTGCGGATGCGGATGTAGCGGCCGGGCGGCGGTGCCTCAGGAGCGGCTCGCCAATGGGGGCAATTAAGAGCCTATGCCGCAAATGTCCTATCCGATCGTCATATCTTGACGAGGTCTTAACGGCCCCCCTTGGCGCCCCCGAAACGCCTCCGAGCCGCTCGGAGCACGCTCCCCATAGCGGCTTCCACCTGCGGGAACACCCCGCCCAAAGGGCGTGTCCGGCGCTCGCGGTACTCCGCTCGGGCCCATGGACGGTCCGTTTTCCGCCCTTACGCTCGCCCATGTGTTCAACCTGCCCCAGGCGCTCAAGCGCCTAGTGATCGGCCGAGCCATGCGCAGCGAGGAGCTGGGCGAGACGCTGCTCCCCAAGCGGCTGGCGCTGCCGATCTTCGCTTCCGACCCGCTCTCCTCGGTCGCCTACGCGACCCAGGAGATCCTGCTGGTGCTCACCGTCGGTGGCACCGCCTTCCTGTACCTGACCCCGTGGGTCGCGGCCGGTGTGGTCGCGCTGATGGCGGTCGTGGTGATGTCCTACCGCCAGGTCGTCCACGCCTACCCGAGCGGCGGCGGCTCGTACGAGGTGGTGTCCCGCAACCTCGGCGCCAACTCGGGCCTGGTGGTGGCGGCTTCGCTGCTGGTCGACTACGTGATGACGGTCGCGGTGTCGGTGGCCTCGGGCGTCGACAACATCATCTCGGCGCTGCCCTCGCTGGCCGACCACCGGGTCGAACTGGCGGTCGCCTTCGTCGTGCTGCTCGCGGCGATGAACCTGCGCGGGGTCCGGGAGTCCGGCAAGGCCTTCGCCGCGCCGACGTACCTGTTCATCGGCGGCATGCTGCTGATGGTGGTCACCGGACTGGTCAAGGCGCTCTTCGGGGACACCCCGGTGGCGGCCAGCGCCTCGTACGGGATCCTGCCGGTGGACGGCAAGGACACCCTGGCCGGCCTCGGTCTGCTGATGCTGGGCCTGCGGGCGTTCGCCTCCGGCTGCACGGCACTGACGGGCGTGGAGGCGATCTCCAACGGCGTACCGGCCTTCCGGGCGCCCAAGTCGAGGAACGCCGCCGCCACGATGGCCGTGATGGGCACCACGGCCGTGGTCATGTTCGTCGGCATCACCGCGCTGGCGCTGATGTCCAAGGTCCACATCGCCGACGACGCCTGCACGTTGACCGGCTTCGCGGGGGACTGCCACACCGCGCCGCAGCAGACCGTGATCGCCCAGCTGGCGGCCGCGATCTTCGGTGGCGACCGGAGCTTCCTCTTCTACTTCATCCAGGCCGTCACCGCGCTGGTGCTGATCCTGGCAGCCAACACCGCCTTCAACGGCTTCCCGCTGCTGGCCTCGATCCTGGCCGAACACCGCTACCTGCCCCGGCAGATGCACACCCGCGGCGACCGCCTCGCCTTCTCCAACGGCATCATCGCCCTCGCGGTGGTGGCCGGCGGGCTGCTCTGGCTGTACGAGGCGGACGTCACCAGCCTGATCCACCTCTACATCCTGGGTGTCTTCACCTCCTTCACGCTCTCCCAGATCGGCATGGTGAAGCACTGGAACCGGGTGCTGCGCACCGAGACCGAGCCGGGCGTGCGCGGCCCGGCCCAGCGCGCCCGGGTGATCAACGCCTTCGGCGCGGTCACCACCGCGCTGGTGCTGGTCATCGTGCTGCTCACCAAGTTCACCCAGGGCGCCTGGCTGGCCGTGGTCGCGGCGGTGGTGCTCTGGGTGATGATGCGGGGCATCCGCCGGCACTACGACCGCGTCGCCGAGGAACTGGCGGTGGACGACCCGGAGGCCGACTCGGTGCGCCCCTCCCAGGTGCACGGGATCGTGCTGGTCTCCAAGCTGCACAAGCCCACCCTGCGGGCGCTCGGCTACGCCGAGGCGTTCCGGCCGGACTCGCTGGAGGCGCTGACCGTGGCGGTGGAGCGGGAGGCCACCGGCGAACTGGAGCGGCAGTGGGGCGAACTGGACGTCCGGGTGCCGCTGAAGGTGCTGGACTCGCCGTACCGGGAGATCACCAAGCCGGTGGTGGCGTACGTGCGCGAGTACCGCCGGACCAGCCCCCGGGACGCGGTGGCCGTCTTCATCCCCGAGTACGTGGTCGGGCGCTGGTGGGAGCACCTGCTGCACAACCAGTCGGCGCTCTGGCTGAAGAGCAGGCTGCTCTTCACCCCGGGCGTGATGGTGATCAGCGTGCCGTGGCAGCTGACCTCCTCCAGCAAGGCGCACCACCCGTCCCGCCGGGCCCCCGGGGCGGTCCGCCGCGGCGAGCCGGCGACGCGGTCGGAGTACGAGCGGCTGCCGGCGCCCGGGAACGCCTGAGGCGTCGCCGCCGAGAGCCCCGGACCACGCCGGAACCCGGAGCACGCCGGAGCCCGGAGCACGCCGGAGCCCCGGACCACGCCGAGAGCCCCGGTCACGGCCGGGCCCCGGACCACGCCGAGAGCCCCGGACCACGCGGTCCGGGGCTCTCGGCGTATCCGCGCGGCCGTCCCGAGGGACGCCCGGCAGTGCGAGGGGCGAGGCGTGAGGGGCGCCGCGTGGAGTCACCGTATGGAGCCCGTCAACAATCGAACGGGCGCCGTATGGAGGGCGTCAAGAACGGCGGTGACGGTCCGTAGGCGCGGTTGGCTGGCGAGGCCGGCCCACCGCCGGTGCCGCGTCGACCGCCCGCAGGGGCCGGTTCGCGGCCACCTCCGAACCACTGTGGTGGAGCCCATGTCCGATCTCATCCACGTCGGTGTCACGGTCGCCGTGTTCGCCGTCATCGCCCTGATCGCGCGGGGGGTGGAGAAGCTGTGAGCGCCGAGAACGTCGCAGGTCTCATCGTGGCCGTCGCCCTCGTCGGCTACCTCGTCGTCGCGCTGATCTACCCGGAGAAGTTCTGACATGGGTTCCGTTCTCGCGGGCTGGTCGCAGGTCGTCGCCCTGGTGGGCGCGCTGGCCCTGTGCTACCGGCCCCTGGGCGACTACGTCGCCCGGATCCTGACCACGTCCAAGCACCTCAGAGCGGAGCGCGGCCTGTACAAGGTCGTCGGGGTGGACGGCGACGCCGACCAGCGCTGGCCGGTCTACCTGCGTTCGGTGCTGGCCTTCTCGGCCGTCTCGGTGCTCTTCCTCTACGGCCTGATCCGGCTCCAGGGACACCTGTTGCTGAGCCTCGGGGTCCCGCAGATGTCGGGGCACCAGGCGTGGAACACCGCGATCTCCTTCACCGCCAACACCAACTGGCAGTCCTACAGCGGCGAGTCCGCGATGGGGCACCTGGCGCAGATGGCGGGCCTGGCGGTGCAGAACTTCGTCTCCGCCGCCGTCGGCATCGCCGTGGTGGCCGCGCTGATCCGGGGCTTCACCCGCAACCGGACGGACCGGGTGGGCAACTTCTGGGTCGACCTGACCCGGATCACGCTGCGGCTGCTGCTGCCGGTCTCGATCGTCTTCGCGCTGGTCCTGGTGGCGAACGGGGTGGTGCAGAACTTCCACGGGTTCCACGAGGTGACCACTCTGGCGGGCGACCCGCAGGCGGTCCCGGGCGGGGCGGTGGCCTCGCAGGAGGTCATCAAGCTGCTGGGCACCAACGGCGGCGGCTTCTACAACGCCAACTCGGCCCACCCGTTCGAGAACCCCACCGGGTTCACCAACCTGCTGCAGGTCTTCCTGATCCTGCTGATCCCGTTCGCGCTGCCGCGCGCCTTCGGGAAGATGGTGGGCGACCACCGGCAGGGCTACGCGATCGTCGCGGTGATGGGCCTGTTCTGGGTGGCCTCGGTCGCGCTGATCACCCTCTCCGAGGCCCGGCACTCCGGTACCGCGCTGCAGGCGGCCGGCGGCGCGATGGAGGGCAAGGAGCAGCGGTTCGGCATCGCGGCGTCCAGCCTGTTCGCGGCCTCGACGACGCTCACCTCGACCGGCGCGGTGAACTCCTTCCACGACTCGTACTCGCCGTTCGGCGGCGGGCTGACGATGTTCAACATGATGCTGGGCGAGATCGCGCCCGGCGGCACCGGTTCGGGCCTGTACGGGATGCTGGTGCTGGCGATCGTCGCGGTCTTCGTGGCCGGTCTGATGGTCGGCCGGACCCCGGAGTACCTGGGCAAGAAGCTGGGCGGGCGGGAGATGAAGTTCGCCTCGCTCTACATCCTGACCACGCCGACGCTGGTGCTGGTCGGCACCGGGGTGGCGATGGCGCTGCCCGGTGAGCGGGCCGGGATGCTCAACTCCGGTGCGCACGGCTTCTCCGAGGTGCTGTACGCGTTCACCTCGGGCGCGAACAACAACGGTTCGGCGTTCGCCGGGATCACGGTGAACACCGACTGGTACGACACCGCGATCGGACTGGCGATGGTGTTCGGCCGGTTCCTGCCGATGGTCTTCGTCCTGGCGCTGGCCGGCTCGCTCGCGAGCCAGCAGCCGGTCCCCGCCACCCCGGGCACCCTGCCCACCCACAAGCCGCTGTTCGTGGGCCTGCTGTCGGGCGTCGTCCTGATCGTCGTCGGTCTCACCTACTTCCCGGCCCTGGCTCTCGGGCCGATCGCGGAAGGTCTCTCCTGATGTCCTCCACCCTTACCGACAAGCCGGCCGCGCAGCCGCAGGCACCCGCGGCGGCGCCGCACAGGGTCTCCGGCGGACTGCTGGACCCGAAGCTGATCGTCGCGTCGCTGCCCGACGCGGTGAAGAAGCTCGACCCCCGGGTGATGGTCAGGAACCCGGTGATGTTCGTGGTCGAGGTCGGCTCGGTCGTGACCACGATCGCCGTGATCGCCGACCCGTCCGTCTTCGCCTGGTCGATCACCGTCTGGCTCTGGCTGACCACCGTCTTCGCCAACCTGGCCGAGGCGGTGGCCGAGGGCCGCGGGAAGGCGCAGGCGGACACCCTGCGCAGGACCAAGACGGACACCATGGCCCGCCGGCTCACCGACTGGCCGGCGAGCCGGGCCGAGGAGGAGGTGCCGGGGACGGCGCTGTGCCTGGGTGACCACGTGGTGGTCGAGGCCGGGCAGATCATCCCCGGCGACGGCGACGTCGTCGAGGGGGTCGCCTCGGTGGACGAGTCGGCGATCACGGGTGAGTCCGCGCCGGTGATCCGCGAGTCGGGCGGTGACCGCAGCGCGGTCACCGGTGGCACCAAGGTGCTCTCCGACCGGATCGTGGTGAAGATCGCCTCCGAGCCCGGCAAGTCGTTCATCGACCGGATGATCGCCCTGGTCGAGGGCGCGGCCCGGCAGAGGACGCCGAACGAGATCGCGCTCAACATCCTGCTGGCCTCGCTGACGATCGTCTTCCTGATCGCGGTCGTCACGCTCCAACCGATGGCCACCTACGCGGGTGCGCCGCAGTCGATGATCGTGCTGGTCGCCCTGATCGTGGCGCTCATCCCGACCACCATCGGCGCGCTGCTGTCGGCGATCGGCATCGCGGGCATGGACCGGCTGGTCCAGCGCAACGTGCTGGCGATGTCCGGCCGGGCCGTCGAGGCGGCGGGTGACGTCAACACGCTGCTGCTCGACAAGACCGGCACCATCACCCTCGGCAACCGCCAGGCCGCCGAGTTCCAGCCGGCCCAGGGTGTGGGCATCGGGGACCTCGCGGACGCGGCGCAGCTGTCGTCCCTGGCGGACGAGACGCCGGAGGGCCGCTCGATCGTCGTCCTCGCCAAGACGGACTACGGTCTGCGGGCGCGTGCCCAGGGCGAGTTGACGCACGCCACCTGGGTGCCGTTCACCGCGCAGACCCGGATGTCCGGCGTCGACCTGGACGAGGCCGACGGGGTCCACCAGATCCGCAAGGGCGCGGCCGCCGCGGTCACCCTCTGGGTCACCGGCCACGGTGGCACGGTCACCGACGAGGTCTCCGCCCTGGTCGACGGCATCTCGGCGGCCGGCGGCACACCGCTGGTGGTGGCGACGCGCACGGCCTCGGCCCCGGCTCGGGTGCTGGGCGTCATCCACCTCAAGGACGTCGTCAAGGAGGGCATGCGGGAGCGGTTCGACGAACTGCGCCGGATGGGCATCAGGACCATCATGATCACCGGCGACAACCCGCTGACCGCCAGGGCGATCGCGGAGGAGGCGGGCGTGGACGACTTCCTCGCCGAGGCCACCCCCGAGGACAAGATGGCCCTGATCAAGAAGGAGCAGGCGGGCGGCAAGCTGGTCGCGATGACCGGCGACGGCACCAACGACGCCCCCGCCCTCGCCCAGGCCGATGTCGGCGTCGCGATGAACACCGGGACCATGGCGGCCAAGGAGGCCGGCAACATGGTCGACCTGGACTCCAACCCCACCAAGCTGATCGAGATCGTCGAGATCGGCAAGCAGCTCCTGATCACCCGCGGCGCGCTCACCACCTTCTCGATCGCCAACGACGTCGCGAAGTACTTCGCGATCATCCCGGCGATGTTCGCGGCGGTCTACCCGGGCCTGGACAGGCTCAACATCATGGGCCTGCACAGCCCGCAGTCCGCGATCACCTCGGCGATCGTCTTCAACGCCCTGGTCATCGTCGGCCTGATCCCGCTCGCCCTGCGCGGGGTCAAGTACCGCCCGTCGGAAGCGAGTTCCCTGCTGCGTCGCAACCTCGGGGTCTACGGCTTCGGCGGTCTGGTCGTCCCCTTCGTCGGGATCAAGCTGATCGACCTCGTCGTCCAGTTCGTCCCCGGCCTGAGCTGAGAGAGGAGAATCCAGATGTCCAAGCCCCTGCCCACCACCGTGCGCACGCACCTCACCGCACTGCGGATGCTGCTGGTGATGACGGTGATCCTCGGCCTCGCCTACCCGCTGCTGGTCACCGGCATCGGCCAGGTCGCCTTCGCCGACAAGGCCGACGGCTCGATCGTGAGGGCCGACGGCAAGGAGGTCGGCTCCAGTCTGCTGGGCCAGACCTTCGACCTGCCCAAGCGGAACCCCGGCGACGAGAACGAGGCGGCCCGGCCGGACCCGGAGTGGTTCCAGCCCCGGCCCTCCGCCGGCGGGTACGACCCGAAGAGCTCCGGCGCCTCCAACCTGGGCCCGAACAGCGGGGACCTCGCCAAGGCGATCGAGGACCGCCGCGCCGCGGTCGCCGCGTTCGACGGCGTCGACCCGGCGAAGGTGCCGGTGGACGCGGTCACCGCCTCCGGCTCGGGCCTCGACCCGCACATCTCGGTCGCCTACGCCGAGGAGCAGGCCGCCCGGGTCGCCGGGGCCCGGAACCTGCCGGTGGAGACGGTGGAGAAGCTGATCGACAGGTACACCGAGGGCCGCTCGCTGGGCTTCCTCGGCCAGCCGGGAGTCAACATCGTCCTTCTCAACACGGCTCTGGCACACCAGAAGTGACGGCCAGGCAGGCAGCGCCGTGAGACAGGCCGACCCGGGCCGGGGCACCACCCCGCGCCCGGGTCGGCCGCCGTACGCCCCGACCCCCGTACGAAGACGAAAGAGCAGCGCCCATGGCCCGCGACCTCGCCCCCGGCACCGGCCCCCGCCGCGGCCGGCTGAGGGTGTACCTCGGTTCCGCCCCCGGTGTCGGCAAGACCTACCGGATGCTGGACGAGGCCAGGCGCAGACAGGACCGCGGCGCGGAGGTGGTGGTCGGCTACATCGAGTGCCACGGCCGCCGCCACACCGAGGCCATGCTCGACGGCCTGGACGTCGCTCCCCGGGCCCGACGGTCCTACCGGGACGCCGAGTTCGAGGAGATGGACCTCGACGCGCTGCTCGCCCGCCGCCCCTCCCTGGTGCTGGTGGACGAGCTCGCGCACACCAACGTCCCCGGCGGCCGGCACGCCAAGCGCTGGCAGGACGTCGAGGAGCTGCTGGCCGCCGGGATCGACGTCATCACCACCGTCAACGTCCAGCACCTGGAATCGCTGAACGACGTCGTCCAGAAGATCACCGGCATCCCCCAGCGCGAGACCGTCCCGGACGAGGTGGTCCGCCGGGCCGACCAGATCGAACTCGTCGACATGGCCCCCCAGGCGCTGCGCCGCCGGATGGCCCACGGCAACGTCTACCGGGCGGAGAAAGTGGACGCCGCGCTCTCGAACTACTTCCGGGTCGGCAATCTCACCGCCCTGCGCGAGCTCGCCCTGCTCTGGGTGGCCGGGCGGGTCGACGAGGGGCTGCGCGACTACCGGGCCAGCCACCGCATCGACCGCGTCTGGGAGACCCGCGAGCGGGTGGTGGTCGCCCTCACCGGCGGCCCCGAGGGCGAGACGCTGATCCGCCGCGCCGCCCGGATCGCCGACCGCACGGCGGGCGGCGACCTGCTCGCCGTGCACGTCACCCGCAGCGACGGCCTGGCCGGGGCGTCCTCGGGGGCGCTCGCCCAGCAGCGGCAGCTGGTGGAGGCGCTGGGCGGCAGCTACCACGTGGTGGTCGGCGACGACATCCCCACCGCGCTGCTGGCTTTCGCCCGCGCCCACGACGCCACCCAGCTCGTCCTCGGCACCAGCCGGCGCGGCCGGATCACCCGGCTCCTCACCGGCCCCGGCATCGGCGAGACCACCGTGGACGCCTCCGAGGACATCGACGTCCACATGGTCACCCACGCGTTCACCGGCCGCGGCCGGCTGCCCCCGCTCGGCCGCCGCCACTCCAGGCGCCGCACCGTCGCCGGCTACGCCGCCGGACTCGTGCTGCCCTGGCTGCTGACGGCCGGCCTCTCGCAGTCCCACGGCACCGTCAACCTGACCACCGACGCGCTGATCTTCCAGCTGGGCGTGGTCGTCGTCGCCCTGCTCGGCGGCGCCACCTCGGCCCTGCTGGCCTCCCTCGTCGCCTCGCTGCTGCTGAACTACTTCTTCATCCCGCCCCTGCACACCCTGACCATCGGCGAGACCAACAATCTCGTCGCCCTGCTGGTGTTCGCCGCCGTCGCGCTCACCGTCTCCACCGTGGTCGACCACGCGGGCCGGCTCACCACCCGGGCCGCCCGGGCCACCGCCGAGGCCGAGACCCTCTCCACCCTGGCCGGCAGCGTGCTGCGCGGCGCCGACGCCCTGCCCGCCCTGCTGGAGAAGTCCCGGACGGCCTTCGGGATGGACTCCGTCGCCCTGCTGGAACGCACCGGCGGCGCGGTGCTGGCCCGCTGCGACGGCGAGGGCGGGCCCGCCGGGCCCGGCGGGACCACCGAGGTCCCGGTCGGCGCCGACGCCCTGCTGGCGCTCACCGGCCGCCGGCTGCCCGCCGCCGACCAGCGCGTCCTCACCGCGTTCGCCGCCCACGTGGCCGCCGCGCTGGAACGCGACCGGCTCGCCGTGGTGGCCGCCGAGGTCGAACCGATCAGGGCCGCCGACCGGATGCGCACCGCCCTGCTCGCCGCCGTCAGCCACGACCTGCGCACCCCGCTGGCCGCCGCCCTGGCCTCGGTCGGCTCGCTGCGCAGCCCCGACGTCGAGTTCTCCGCCGAGGACCGGGCCGAACTCCTGGCCACCGCCGACGAGTCCCTGGTCAAGCTCACCCGGCTGGTGGACAACCTGCTCGACATGAGCCGCCTCCAGGCCGGGGCCCTCACCCTCCACCTCGCCGAGACCCACCTGGACGAGATCCTGCCCCGGGCCCTGGACACCCTCCCCGACCCGTACGCGCCGGTAGGGCCGCTCGACCTCACGTTCGACATCGAGGAGGGCGTTCCGGCCGTCCTGGTCGACCCGCCGCTGCTGGAGCGCGTCCTGGCCAACGTCATCGCCAACGCCCTGCGCCACACCGCCCCCGGCACGCCGGTCCTGGTCGCCGCCAGCCACCTCGGCGACCGGGTCGAGGTCAGGGTGATCGACCGCGGCCCCGGCATCGCCGCCGAGGACCGCGACCGCGTCTTCCTGCCCTTCCAGCGCCTCGGCGACACCGACAACACCACCGGCGTCGGCCTCGGCCTCGCCCTCTCCCGCGGCCTCGCCGAGGCCATGGGCGGCGGCCTGGAGGTCGAGGACACCCCCGGCGGCGGCACCACCATGCTGCTCACCCTGCCCGCCGCCCACCCGGGAGGAGCGCCCGCATGAGCGAGATCCTGATCGTCGACGACGAACCGGCGCTGCTGCGTACCCTGCGGATCAACCTGAGCGCCCGCCGGTACGCCGTCCGGACGGCCGCCAGTGGCGGCGAGGCCCTGGACCGCGCCGCCCGGACCTCGCCCGACGCCGTCCTGCTCGACCTGGGCCTGCCCGACCTGGACGGCCTGGACGTCATCCGGGGCCTGCGCAGCCGCAGCGCCGTACCGATCATCGTGCTCTCCGGCCGCACCGGCGCGGCCGACAAGGTGGGCGCCCTGGACGCCGGCGCCGACGACTACCTCACCAAGCCGTTCCTGATGGAGGAACTGCTGGCCCGGCTGCGCGCCGTCCTGCGCCGTCCGCCGGGCGGCCCGGCCCCGGCCGCGCGGGTGATCGGCGCCCACACCGTCGACCTCGCCGCCACCACCGTGACCGGCCCGGACGGCCCGGTCCGGCTCACCCCCACCGAGTGGCGGATCCTGGCGCTGCTGCTCGCCGACCCCGGCCGCCTGGTGCCCGGCCGGCGGATCCTGCGCGAGGTCTGGGGCCCGGCGCAGGAGGGGCGCGGCAACTACCTGCGGGTCTACCTGGCGGGGCTGCGCCGCAAGCTGGAACGCGATCCGGCCCGGCCGCGCCACCTGATCACCGAGCCCGGTCTCGGCTACCGGTACGAGCCCTGACGCCGGGACGGCGGCGGCGCCCCGACGACCGCGCGTCAACGGAGCGTCAAAGGTGGGCCGCCGGGCGACAGGAGGGCGTCAGGACGGGCCGGACGGGGCGGTCGGCGGGCGTAGCGTCGTCGGTGAGCGAGCGGCCCTGCTCCATGTGGGGGATGCCGGGACCGCTCCGCCGCCTCGGCGGCCGACCGGTGGGGGAGGGGCGCGCGACCAACGACGCGCGCCCCTGTCACCCGCTCGGCCCTGCTCGGCTGCCCTGCTCGGCCCTGCTCAGCTGTCCCGGTCGGGCCGCCGCCGGCCCGCCGCTCAGCCCCCGCCCGTGCTCCCCGACTGCCGCGGCAGCGCCAGCGCCACCGTGTCGGCGAACTCCCGCACGGCACTGGTCCGGCTGACGATCCGCCCGCTGTGCACCACCAGCCGGCTGTGTCCGCCCGCGAGCGCCCCCGCCAGGCTGTCCCCGCGCACCGCCAGCAGCTCCGCCGGGAACCCGGCGTCCACCCGGACCGGCGGCAGCCCGAGCGCCGCCCGGGCCTGGTTGGCCACCGCGTCGTACGCCTCCTCCACGTCCAGCACCCCGCTCGCCGCCAGCAGGTAGGCGGCCTCCAGCGGATCGGCCCGGCCCACCGGGTTGGCCGGGTCCCGCAGCGAGCCGCTGCCGGCCGAGAGCGGTACCCGGGCCTGCGCCAGCTCCCGCGGCAGCCCCGGCCGCATCCCGGCCGCCCGGCCCTCCAGACCGCTGCAGCCGCCGTTCTGCGGCAGGCAGACCACCCGGACGCCGCTGCTGGCCAGCACCGCCGGCCCGCCCGGCGCCAGCGCGCCGCACGGGCCGAGCACCACCCGGGGCCGCAGCGGGGCGAGCGCGCTCGCCAGCCGGGCCAGCTGCGCCGCGTCGGCCCCGGTGGTGTGCAGGTCCACCGGGCAGTCCGCCTCCCGGGCGGCCTCCAGCAGCACCTGGACGTACCCGGCCGGGTCAGGGTCCAGCTCCGGACAGCCGCCGGCCGCGGTGGCGCCGAGCTTGAGCGCGTCGCGCAGCTGGGCCCGGCCGTCCGCGCCGGCCAGACCGGTGAGCAGCCGGGGCATCGCGACCGCCTGCAGCTCCGCCAGGCCGCGCAGCGCCTGCCGGGCGGTGAGCACCGCCTCCAGCCGGCGCAGCCCGTGCACGTCGCCGATCCGGACGTGGGTGCGCTGCGCGGTGGCGCCGTAGCCCAGCGAGGTGAGCGCGGCCTCGGTGACCCGGCGGGTCAGGTCGCCGGAGGTCTCCGGCGGCGGCGCGGGCAGCGCGGCCGAGAAGGCGACGTCGTAGTGGGCGTGCGCCTCGGCGGGGGCCGGCAGCAGCAGATAGCCCTTGAGGTCGATCCGGGCCCCGGTTGTCGTGGTGGGGGCACCGGGCAGGGCCGGCAGTGGGCCGAGGCTGCCGGTGGTGCCGACGGCCTGGATCCGGTCGCCGCTGATCCGTACGTCCACCACCCGGCCGTCGGCGAGCCGGGCGTCGGTGAGCAGCAGGACGGGGCCGTGCCCCAGCGGGTTGGCGGCCGGTCCGGACCCGGGGTGGGGCCCGTCGGAGGGTGCGCTGTCCATCGCCCGGTTCCTCCCTCGCGCCGGCCGGTGCGGATCCCCGGCCCGTCCCGATCAATGAGCGACGAGCCTATGGCGCGGGGGCACGGGGTGCGGGGACGCGGGCAATAGTCGTATCGGGTCGGGCCGCGCCCCACCGGGGCCGATCGAACGCCCTGCCTTCGATCGCTCGCCCGTGCACCTCGCCCACCTGCGGTCTTCGCGCCGGGATACGGATTTCACCTCTGGGCGCGGAACGTGTAATCTCTTCCTCGTTCGCCCCTATAGCTCAGTCGGTAGAGCGTCTCCATGGTAAGGAGAAGGTCTGCGGTTCGATTCCGCATGGGGGCTCTGGTGAGAAGGAGTCAGCTTCGGCTGTGCTCCGGATCACTGTGGCGGTGTAGCTCAGTTGGTAGAGCAAGCGGCTCATAATCGCTGTGTCACCGGTTCAAGTCCGGTCACCGCTACCCCGCGTAGTCGGTCGGGAGATCGCACTCCCGGTCGGCTACTCTTGTTGTGTTCTTATTCAATGTCCAAGGAAGGCACTCCCGTGGCTGCCACCGATGTCCGCCCGAAGATCACGCTGGCCTGCGTGGAGTGCAAGGAGCGGAACTACATCACCAAGAAGAACCGGCGTAACGACCCGGACCGTCTTGAGATGAAGAAGCACTGCCCCCGCTGCAACTCGCACACCGCGCACCGCGAGACCCGCTGACCCTGTCGCGTGTCCGCGGGCCTGTGTGATCACAGGTCTACGACTCCGGGCCGTACCCCTCACAGGGTGCGGCCCGGAGTCTTTTCGTCATTCACCGCGCTCTTGAGGAGCTGCCATGGCACTCGACCCCTCCTTCATCGGGCGGACGTACCCGCCCACCGAGCCGTACGAGGTCGGCCGGGAGAAGATCCGCGAGTTCGCCGTCGCCGTGGGCGACGCCAACCCGGCGTACACCGACCCGGAGGCGGCCAAGGCGTTCGGCCACCCGGACGTCATCGCCCCGCCGACCTTCCCGTTCGTGCTCACCTACCGGGCCGCCGGCCAGGTGGTGGAGGACCCGCAGCTGGGCCTGGACTACAGCCGCGTGGTGCACGGTGACCAGAAGTTCGTCTACACCCGCCCGGTGCGGGCCGGCGACCGGCTCTCCGTCGCGGTGACCATCGACAACATCAAGTCGCTCGCGGGCAACGACGTGCTCACGGTGCGCGGCGAGGTGACGGACGCGACCGGCGAGCACGTGGTGACGTCGGTCATGACCCTGGTGGCCCGGGCCGCCGACGAGGCGGGGGAGTAACACCATGGCGATCAGCTACGACGAGGTCGCGGTCGGCACCGAGCTGCCGGCGCGGTCCTTCCCCGTGACGCGCGCCACGCTGGTGCAGTACGCGGGCGCCTCCGGGGACTTCAACCCGATCCACTGGAACGAGAAGTTCGCGCTGGAGGTCGGCCTGCCCGACGTCATCGCGCACGGCATGTTCACCATGGCCGAGGCGGTCCGGGTGGTCACCGACTGGGTCGGCGACCCGGGCGCGGTGGTCGAGTACGGCGTGCGCTTCACCCGGCCGGTGACGGTGCCCAACGACGGCGTCGGCTCCGTGATCGAGGTGACCGGCAAGGTCGCCAAGCTGCTGGACGACCGGAAGGTGCAGGTCGACCTGCTGGCGACCTTCGGCGGCCTGAAGGTGCTGGGCATGTCCCGCGCCGTCGTCCGGCTGGCCTGAGCGCCCGGAGCCCGAGCGCCCGGCGGGGAGGGGCGGACCGGCCCCTCCCCGTACGCTGGGGGCGTGCTGGTAGAACTCGACGCCCCCCTCGCCCCGCTGACCACCCTGCGGCTCGGCGGTCCCGCCCGCCGGCTGGTGACCGCGCAGACCGACGAGGACGTGATCGCCACCGTCCGGGAGGCCGACGCGGCCGGCGAGCCGCTGCTGGTCCTCGGCGGCGGCTCCAACCTGGTGATCGGCGACGCCGGCTTCGCCGGGACGGTGCTGCGGATCGCCACCACCGGCTTCGTGCTGGACGGCACCACCCTGGAACTCGCGGCCGGTGAGGTGTGGGCCGACGCGGTGACCAGGACCGTGCTGGAGCACGGCCTGGCCGGGATCGAGTTCCTGGCCGGGATCCCCGGCTCGGCCGGTGCCACCCCGGTCCAGAACGTGGGTGCGTACGGCCAGGAGGTCGCCCAGTCGATCACCGAGGTGGTCGCCTACGACCGCCGGAGCGACCGGGTGGTCACCCTCACCAACGCCGAGTGCGGCTTCTCCTACCGGCACAGCCGCTTCAAGGCCGACCCGGACCGCTACGTCGTGCTCCGGGTCCGCTTCGGCCTGGAGGACGGCGGCGGGCTCTCCACCCCGGTCGCCTACGCCGAGACGGCCCGGCACCTGGGCGTGCTGCCGGGTGAGCGGGTCGACCTCACCACCGCCTGGAACGCCGTGCTGACGCTGCGCGCGGGCAAGGGCATGGTGCTCGACGCGGCCGACCACGACACCTGGTCGGCGGGCTCCTTCTTCACCAACCCGGTGCTGACCGCCGAGCAGTACGCCGCCTTCCTGGCGCTGGCGGCCGCGCGCGAGCTCACCGCCCCCGCCTACCCGGCGCCGGACGGCCGGACCAAGACCTCGGCGGCCTGGCTGATCGACAAGGCCGGCTTCGGCAAGGGGTACGGCAGCGGCCCGGCCACCCTCTCCACCAAGCACACCCTGGCCCTGACCAACCGCGGCGCGGCCACCGCCGAGGACCTGCTGGCGCTGGCCCGCGAGATCCGCGACGGCGTCCGGTCCGCGTTCGGCGTGGAGCTGGTCAACGAGCCGGTGATGGTGGGCGTCGAGCTCTAGCCGGCGGCGCGGCCCGGGTGCTGGGCGGCCGGGAAGCCCCGGGCGGCCGCCACCCCCGGGGTGGTGCCGTCCCCGAGCCAGCCGTCGATGTCCGCCAGCAGCTCCTTGCGGACGCTGTCCGGCGCGCGTGAGCCGCGCACCGACTGGCGGGCCAGCTCGGCGAGTTCGGCGTCGGAGAAGCCGAGCACGTCGCGGGCCAGCTCGTACTGGGCGGCCAGCCGGGTGCCGAACAGCAGCGGGTCGTCGGCGCCCAGTGCCAGCGGGACGCCCGCGTCGAACAGTCGCCGCAGCGGGACGTCCTCGGCCCGCTCGTAGACGCCCAACGAGACGTTGGAGGACGGGCAGACCTCGCAGGTGACCTGCCGGTCGGCCAGCCGCTGCATCAGCCGGGGGTCCTCGGCGGCCCGGACGCCGTGGCCGATCCGGCCGGCGCCCAGGTCGTCCAGGCAGTCCCGGACCGACTCGGGCCCGGCCAGTTCGCCGCCGTGCGGGGCGGCCAGCAGCCCGCCCTTGCGG
Source organism: Kitasatospora sp. NPDC005748 (assembly GCF_040630735.1). NCBI lineage: Bacteria > Bacillati > Actinomycetota > Actinomycetes > Kitasatosporales > Streptomycetaceae > Kitasatospora > Kitasatospora sp. NPDC005748. The sequence continues at coordinate 51,221 of NZ_JBEXYD010000006.1, read as the reverse complement.
GCGATGTCGAAGGCCCGGTCGAAGTCCCGGGCGAGGCCGCGCCGTTCGTCGTTGGAGAGGCCGAAGCCGACCACCCCCCGGTCGGTGTAGCGGACGGCCAGCCGGGCCAGCGTCCGGGCGTCCATCGGGGACTTCATCCGGTTGGCCGCGACCAGCACCCGGATCCCGACGCCGGTCGCCCCGGCGGCCTGCTCCACCGCGTCCAGGATCAGTTCGAGGGCGGGGATCAGACCGCCCAGCCGGGGCGCGTACGAGGTCGGGTCGACCTGGATCTCCAGCCAGCGCGAGCCGTCCCGCCGCTCGTCCTCGGCGGTCTCCAGCACCAGGCGGCGGATGTCGGACTCGTCGCGCAGCACCGAGCGGGCGGTGTCGTAGAGGCGCTGGAAGCGGAACCAGCCGCGTTCGTCGGTGGCCCGCAGCCTGGGCGGCTCGGCGGAGCTGAGCGCCTCCGGCAGCCGGACGCCGTGCTTGTCGGCCAGCTCCAGCAGGGTGGCGGGGCGCATCGAGCCGGTGAAGTGCAGGTGCAGGTGGGCCTTGGGGAGGTCCCTGACGTCTCGCGGATTCAGCAGGCGTTCCATTCGCCGATACTGCCGTATCGGGCCCCGATACGGGAACCGCCCCCTTCCCGTCCCCCGAAGGGGTGAAAAGGGGGCGGTCCGCGGTGGAGCGGGACGGTCGGGACCGTCAGGCGGTGGCCTCGGCGAGCAGCTTCTGCATCCGGCCGACGCCCTCGACCAGGTCGGCGTCGCCGAGCGCGTAGGAGAGCCGCAGGTAGCCCGGGGTGCCGAAGGCCTCGCCGGGGACGACCGCGACCTCGACCTCGTCCAGGATCAGCGCGGCCAGCTCGGCGGAGCTCTGCGGACGGGTGCCGCGGATCTCCTTGCCCAGCAGGCCCTTGACCGACGGGTAGACGTAGAACGCGCCCTCGGGCTCGGGGCAGAGGACGCCCTCGATCTCGTTCAGCATCTTCACGATGGTCCTGCGGCGCCGGTCGAAGGCGGTGCGCATCTCGTGCACGGCGGCGAGGTCACCGCTGACGGCGGCGAGCGCGGCGCGCTGCGCGACGTTGGAGACGTTCGAGGTGGCGTGCGACTGCAGGTTGGTCGCGGCCTTGACGACGTCCTTGGGGGCGATCAGCCAGCCCACCCGCCAGCCGGTCATGGCGTAGGTCTTGGCCACGCCGTTGACCACGATGGTCTTGTCCGCGAGCTCGGGCAGCAGGGCCGGCAGCGAGGTGAACTTCGCGTCGCCGTAGACCAGGTGCTCGTAGATCTCGTCGGTCAGCACCCAGAGGCCGTGCTCCAGGGCCCACTCGCCGATGGCCCGGGCCTCGGCCTCGGTGTAGACCGCGCCGGTCGGGTTGGACGGCGAGACGAAGAGCACCACCTTGGTGTTCTCGGTGCGGGCGGCCTCCAGCTGCTCGACCGAGACCTTGTAGCCGGTGGTCTCGTCGGCCACGACCTCCACCGGCACACCGCCGGCCAGCTGCACCGACTCCGGGTAGGTGGTCCAGTACGGGGCAGGGACGATGACCTCGTCGCCCGGGTCGAGGATCGCGGCGAAGGCCTCGTAGATCGCCTGCTTGCCGCCGTTGGTCACCAGCACCTGGGAGGCGTCCACCTGGTAGCCGGAGTCGCGCAGCGTCTTGGCGGCGATCGCGGCCTTCAGCTCCGGCAGGCCGCCGGCCGGGGTGTAGCGGTGGTTCTTCGGGTCGCGGCAGGCCTCGACGGCGGCTTCGACGATGTAGTCCGGGGTGGGGAAGTCCGGCTCGCCGGCGCCGAAGCCGATGACCGGCCGGCCGGCCGCCTTGAGGGCCTTGGCCTTGGCGTCCACGGCGAGGGTCGCGGACTCGGCGATCGCGCCGATCCGGGCGGAGACCCGGCGGTCGGCGGGGCGGACGGAACTGTCGGGCTGCGGGGTGGAAGCGCTCATGCCTGCATGGTCGCAGAACCGGGACGGACCGGGCATGGGGGTTTCACCATATGTACGGGCTCGTCCGGATGGTGGCCCGGAGCGGGGCCGGTCCGTGGTCGTCAGGCGGCCGGTTCGGTGGTCGGTTCGGTGGTCGGACGTGAAAGAAGAGGTTCGACCAAACGCCTCTCGACCACGTACACTCACTCCTCGACGGCCACCGAGAAGCCACGCTTCCACCGCCTGTGCATGCAGCGGCGGGAGATGCGGTAGGTTGGTGGTCGCTACAGGGGCCGAGAGGCACCGTAGGGCAATAGCTCAATTGGTAGAGCACCGGTCTCCAAAACCGGCGGTTGGGGGTTCAAGTCCCTCTTGCCCTGCTGCTTGATCCGTATTCAGCCCGTTCGCTCCACAGAGCGAGCGGGCTTGATGCGGAGAGGGCTCCGAACAGCACCGCTTTAGCCGGCCGCTCGTGCCCTCTCGGGCACGCAGGTGATGCTCGGCAGGACCCGGATTCAGGTGAGGACGAGTGACGGAGACCACGGGCTCCACCGCAACGCCTGAGAGCGGCAACCCCGAGGGTGCCGACGGCGCTGACGAGACCACGCCTGCCGAGGGCGGGGACGAGGGGCAGTCGCGCCGCGACCGCAAGCGGGCAGGCCGCGCGGACAAGAAGTCCGGCAAGCGTGCCAAGAAGGGCGCCTTCGCCCGGCTCGCGCTGTTCTACCGCCAGATCATCGCGGAGCTGCGCAAGGTCGTCTGGCCCTCCCGCAACGAGCTGGTCAACTACACCACCGTGGTGGTCGTGTTCGTCGTGGTCGTGATGGCGTTCGTCGCCGGCCTCGACTACGGCTTCTCGAAGCTCAGCCTCTGGGTCTTCGGCTGACCGAGCGGTCCCACCTTCGAAACAGCTTCCCGACCCGGGCCGATTCTTCGGCCCGGGTCGAGCTGTCGGCGCCGGACGTACGAGGCCGCTACCGTTGACTCGGTACTGTTGAAGTCTCCGAGTCATCTCCTGGCGCCCGTGTGAAGCAGAGCGGCGCCGGAAAGGTCCCGGAGCGCGCCACCTTCACCATCTCCAGGAAAGAAGCAGCCACCGTGTCTGAGTCCCCCCTGTACGACGCCGACGAGACCGTCCGCGAGGCGGATGTCGCCGCCGAGCTGGACGCGGCCGAGCTGGCTGACGAAGCCGAGGCCGCCGAGCAGATCGTGGACGCCGCGGACAGCGACGAGGACGAGGTCGCGGCGGACGACGAGGCCGAGGCCGGCGAGCCCGCCGAGGAGGCCGCGCTGCACGCGGAGTCCGCCGAGGAGCTCGACGCCGAGGCCGCCGAGGACACCGAGGCCGCCGAGGACCAGGACGAGGACGAGGCAGCGGACGAGGCCGGCGCCGAGGCGGAGGCCGAGGAGGAAGCCGCCGAGGAGGCCGTCGAGGTCGACCCGGTCGCCAAGTTCCGCGAGGACCTGCGCTTCATGCCCGGCGAGTGGTACGTGATCCACACCTACGCCGGCTACGAGAACCGGGTGAAGCAGAACCTGGAGCAGCGCGCGGTCTCCCTCAACGTCGAGGAGTACATCTTCCAGGCCGAGGTGCCGCAGGAGGAGGTCGTCCAGATCAAGAACGGCGACCGCAAGACCATCCGCCAGAACAAGCTCCCCGGCTACGTGCTGGTGCGCATGGACCTCACCCCGGAGTCCTGGGGCGTCGTGCGCAACACCCCCGGTGTCACCGGCTTCGTCGGCAACGCCTACGACCCGTACCCGCTGACGCTGGACGAGGTCGTCAAGATGCTCGCCCCCGACGTCGAGCGCCAGGCGGCCAAGGACGCCGGCAAGCCGTCGCCGGTCAAGCCCAGCGAGATCCAGGTCCTGGACTTCGAGGTCGGCGACTCGGTCACCGTCACCGACGGCCCCTTCGCCACCCTCCAGGCGACGATCAACGAGATCAACCCGGACTCGAAGAAGGTCAAGGGCCTGGTCGAGATCTTCGGCCGGGAGACCCCGGTCGAGCTCTCCTTCGACCAGATCCAGAAGAACTAGTACGGCCGCGGGGACTCGGACGAGTCCTCGGCTTCGGGGCGGGGCTTCGGCTCCGCCCCGAAGTCGTTTTGGTCCAGCGGCGCATCCGCGTTAGCCTGGTCCGATGTGTGTGCTGGCGGCTGGGTGTCGCCCCGGTTCCGCACGCACCAGCAATCACCTCTCGGAAGGACCCGGAGAGAAATGCCTCCCAAGAAGAAGAAGGTCACGGGGCTTATCAAGCTCCAGATCAACGCCGGTGCGGCCAACCCGGCGCCGCCGGTCGGCCCCGCGCTGGGTCAGCACGGCGTCAACATCATGGAGTTCTGCAAGGCCTACAACGCCGCGACCGAGTCGCAGCGCGGCATGATCGTGCCGGTGGAGATCACGGTCTACGACGACCGTTCCTTCACCTTCATCACGAAGACGCCGCCGGCCGCGCGCCTCATCCTGAAGGCCGCGGGCGTGGACAAGGGCTCGGCCGAGCCGCACAAGACCAAGGTCGCCAAGCTCACGGCCGCCCAGGTCCGCGAGATCGCCACGGTCAAGCTCCCCGACCTGAACGCCAACGACCTGGACGCCGCGTCCAAGATCATCGCCGGCACCGCCCGGTCGATGGGCATCACGGTCGAGGGCTGATCACCCTTCTCGTCCTTGTGGTAGGGCCTGCGCGGCCCGTCCATACCACGACTCCATTCCCCATTCAGGAGCAGCAGTGAAGCGCAGCAAGGCTCTGAAGGCCGCGGACGCACAGGTCGACCGCGAGCGCCTTTACGCCCCCCTCGAGGCCATCCGCCTCGCCAAGGCGACCAGCACCAGCAAGTTCGACGGCACCGTCGAGGTCGCCATGCGTCTGGGCGTCGACCCGCGCAAGGCCGACCAGATGGTCCGCAGCACCGTGATCCTCCCGCACGGCACCGGTAAGACCGCTCGGGTCCTGGTCTTCGCGACCGGCGAGCGTGCCGAGGCCGCGCGTGCTGCGGGCGCCGACATCGTCGGCTCCGACGAGCTCATCGACGAGGTCGCCAAGGGCCGCCTCGACTTCGACGCCGTCGTCGCCACCCCGGACCTCATGGGCAAGGTCGGCCGCCTGGGCCGCGTGCTCGGTCCCCGTGGCCTGATGCCGAACCCGAAGACCGGCACCGTGACCCCGGACGTGGCCAAGGCCGTGAACGAGATCAAGGGCGGCAAGATCGAGTTCCGCGTCGACAAGCACTCGAACCTGCACTTCATCATCGGTAAGGCCTCCTTCACCGACGAGCAGCTGGTCGAGAACTACGCCGCCGCGCTGGACGAGGTGCTCCGCGCCAAGCCGTCCGCCGCCAAGGGTCGCTACATCAAGAAGACCGCGATCAGCACCACGATCGGCCCCGGCATCCTGGTGGACCCGAACCGCACCCGCAACCTCCTGGTCGAGGAGGACCCGGCCTCCGTCTGAGCCCTGAGCTCCGACCGGTAGCCGCGTCCTGGGCGCAGCAGTAGTCCGCACGACGGGCCCGTACCCCCTCACCGGGGGTGCGGGCCCGTCGTCGTGTCCGGATCGAGATCCCGGCGGTGGGGAACTCCCGGGCGGCTCGTCGTACGCTCGGCCGGTCCGATCATCTGATCGATGCCCGACCGAAGCCGACCGCCGGAGTGTGCCGTGCCGCCCGCCCTTCGCCCCGCCGCCTGGGGGGCGGCCCTCCTGGTGCTCGCCAGCGGCCTGACGGCGTGCAGCCTGCTGGCGGTCTCGGGGGACCGCACGCCGCTGGGCACACCCGCGATGGTCCGCCCGCCCAAGCAGGTGCTGCTCTCGGCCACCCAGACACTGGACGACACCGGCGGCGCGCGGGTGCGGACGGTCGAGGAGGGCCCGGCCGGGCGGCGCACCGCCGCCGGCACCGTGGTCTGGGGCCCCCGGGACGCGGCCGAGCTGACCGTCACCGACGAGCGGGGCACCGGCCGGCTGCGCAGCCAGGACGGCACGGTCGACCTCGGGTACGAGGGGGCGGCGCCGCTGCGGGCCGAGCGGGCCGAGGCCGAGTCGCTCGACCCGCGAGCCGTCCCGGGCGCGGGCGGCTACGCGGGCGGCTGGATGACCGGGCTGATATCCAACCCGGGCGACTCGGCGCACACCATGGCACTGGCCGGCCGGCTCACCTCGCTCGGCGGGGAGGAGCTCGCCGGCACCACCGTGGCGCACTATCAGGGGAGCGCGCCGGTGGCCGAGTACTTCGCCGCGGACCAGGGCCTCACCCCCGAGCGGCTCGCGGTGGTCCTCCGCTACTACCGGGAGCGCGGCGTGACCGCCATCGGGTACGACGTCTGGATCGCGCCCGGCGACCGCCTGCTGCGGCTGCGCGCCACCGCCGTGGGCAGCGCCGGAACCGTGGTCACCACGACGGACGTCTCCGAGCTCGGGACGGGCACCGAGAGCCCGGCCCCCGCGGGCTAGGCGGCGCCACCGCACGCGGTGGGGAAGGCGCCCGGTGATCCATTAGAGTCCGCTGGGTATTTTCTGATGATCAGGTCTTTGGGGGGCTCCTTATGCGCGTTCTGCGCCATGCGTGCGTCACGGTCGCGGCGACCGTCCTGGCCGCCGGGCTGGCGGCCTGCGGCAGCGACGGTACGACCGGCACCAAGGCGGCCGGTGACGCCGTGGCCGGCGCCGCGGCGGGACTCGACCCGCGGGCGGCGCTGGCCGCCTCGGCCGTGGTGATGCAGCGGGCCGGCAACGGCTCGCTCGCGCTGACCGCGGAGGCCGGCCCGATGGCCGGTACCGCCGAATGGCAGCAGCGGACCGTCGTCGACGTCGCGGCCAAGACCGAGTCGGGCACCAGGGCGAGGATCATCGGTGACGAGGTCTACCTCGGCGGCGGCCTGCAGACCACGGCCGTGCTGGGCGGGAAGCACTGGGCCAGGATCGAGCCGAAGGACCCGATCGTCGGCTCGATGTCGGTGATGTTCCTGACCGTCGCGCAACTGACGAACCCGGTCCTCCAGTTGTCGGCGGCGGCCCAGGGCGGCAAGCTCACCAAGGTCGGCGCGGAGGCGGTCGGCGGGGTCCAGACCACCCACTACCGCGCCGTCGAGGAGGTCGCCAAGCTGGCCGACAGCCTGAGCGCGCTCGGCGGCGACCAGCGCGCGGCCGTCCGCCAGACGCTCGACACCGGCGGCAGCACACTGACCGTGGACTTCTGGATCAACGACAAGCAGGAGCTCGTCCAGCTCCGGGAGTACGGCGACAAGGGCGGCGAGTCCTCGGCCGTCACCGTCACCTACTCGGGCCTCGGCGCCGCGCCCAAGATCGAGGCACCGGCCGCGGGCGACGTCGGCAAGGGGGCCGACTTCGCCAAGGTCTTCCGCAGCTGACCCCACCGGGCCCGGCGACACCGCCCGACGGGCCGAGGGGGTCGCCGCAGGTCGGTCCGGTCCCTGGTGGCAAGGTGGCTGGAACAGCACGGCCGGTCCACGGCGGCCGGGGACGGGGCGGCCCGCAGCGGGACCGCCGCAGTGGTGACCGGACGGAAGGAGAGGGGGCATGGCGGTGCGGCAGCGACTGGCGGCCATCACGGCCGCGGTGCTCCTGGCGAGCGGTCTCACCGCGTGCGGCAGCGGCGGGGGCGCCTCGCCGGTGCCGTCCGGCACCCCGTCGCCGAGCACCGTCGCCGCGACCGGGCCGGCCAAGCCCACCGACCGGTCGCCGCACGGCGTCCTGCTCTCCGCCCAGCTCACCATGCAGACGGCCCGCCGGGCCAAGGTCAGCTACCGGCTGGGGGCGGACGCCGGCTCCGGCCCGCTGTTCTGGCAGCCGAAGACCGCGCTCCAGGTCAAACGTTCCACTTCGGCCGAGGCCGAGCAGCTGATCGTCGTGGACACCGTCGCGTACCAGGGCGGTGACGCGGCCACCGCGGCCCGGCAGGCCGGCCGGCACTGGGAGCGGTTCTCCGTGGCGCCGACCGCGGACGGCCACCGGGAGATCCCCTACGCCGGGCTGATCGACCTGCTGAACCCGGTCGAGGCGCTGGCCGCCGCGACCGCCGACGGGATCGAGGCGCAGTACCTCGGCGAGGAGAAGTTCGAGGACTCGGCGGTCGAGCACTTCCGGGTCACCACCGACGCCGAGCGCTACGCGGCCGCCCAGGTCCAGCTGGGCCAGGCCCGCCGGGACGGCCTGCGGGCCGCGCTGGCCCCCGGCGGCTCGGTCTCGCTGACCCTGGACCTGTGGCTGAACGACAAGGACCAGCTGGTCCGGCTGCAGCGCACGGGCACCGGGGCGAGCGGCCGGGCGGACGACGCGGTGCTCTACAGCGACTTCGCCGGCACCCTCTCGGTGCAGGCCCCGGCCGAGGCGGACACCGTGGACGTGGGCACCCGAAGCATCTCCCCGCTGGCCCGCTGAGGGCCCCGGGTGGGCGATTTGCCCCGGACGGCCGAGTCCGGCTAGTGTTACCGAAGCCAAAGACCGCTGGTTGTCGCCGTGCACTCGCAAGGGGCGCGGGGACCGAAGGATCTGCGATTCGTCGCAGGCAGCCCGCGCAGGATTGTTTGGAGCTTGGACTTCCGGGACCCGCGTGTTCGCACGTGGACCCGTCGAGGTCGAACTGAGCCCCGTGCGCCTGCGCACCGGGGCTCATCTGCTTTTCCGCAGGAGCTTTCCTTCCGTCCGGTGGTCCGAGGTTCGAATGGTCGACTTTCGCGGTCGGCCTGACTTCGACATCACGGAAGGAGGCGTAAGCCTATGGCTAGGCCCGACAAGGCTGCCGCCGTCGCCGAGATCACGGAGCAGTTCCGTGCCTCGAACGCGGCCGTGCTGACCGAGTACCGCGGTCTGACGGTGAAGCAGGTTAAGACCCTGCGTCGCTCGCTGGGTGACAACGCCCAGTACGCCGTGGTGAAGAACACGCTGACCAAGATTGCGGCCAATGAGGCCGGGATCACGGAGCTCGACGACCTGTTCGCCGGTCCGACGGCTGTCGCCTTCGTCACCGGTGACCCGGTGGAGTCGGCGAAGGCTCTGCGTGACTTCGCCAAGGAGAACCCCGCTCTCATCATCAAGGGCGGTGTCCTTGACGGTAAGGCGCTGACCGCCGATGAGATCAAGAAGCTCGCGGACCTCGAGTCCCGCGAGGTGCTGCTCGCCAAGCTGGCCGGCGCGCTGAAGGGCAAGCAGTCCCAGGCTGCCGCGCTCTTCCAGGCCCTGCCGTCGAAGCTCGTCCGCACTGTGGACGCGCTGCGCGACAAGGTCGAGCAGGGCGGTGCCGGTACGCCGGCTCCCGCCGCCGAGGACGAGGCCGCGGAGTAATTCCGCAGGCTCACGCCTCGCTGCGGGCCCGTACGCCCGCCAACCCGTACATACGGCACCACCTGCCGAATTAGTGGAAGGACGCCAATCATGGCGAAGCTGACCCAGGACGAGCTGCTCGCGCAGTTCGAGGAGCTCACCCTCATCGAGCTCGCCGCCTTCGTGAAGGCGTTCGAGGAGAAGTTCGACGTCACCGCTGCCGCTCCGGTCGCCGTTGCCGCCGCCGGTGGCGCTGCCCCGGTCGAGGCTGTTGAGGAGCAGGACGAGTTCGACGTCATCCTCGACGGTGCCGGCGACAAGAAGATCCAGGTCATCAAGGAGGTGCGCACCCTGACCTCCCTCGGCCTGAAGGAGGCCAAGGACCTCGTTGACACCGCTGGTGCCAAGGTCCTGGAGAAGGTTGCCAAGGACGTTGCCGAGAAGGCCAAGGCTGCCCTCGAGGCCGCTGGCGCCAAGGTCACCGTCAAGTGACTCCTCCCCGGCCCTGAGGGCCGGGAGGCAGCCGCACGCCCTCACTGAGGGCGGAGGATGCCACGGGCCGGGCCGATCACCCTCGCGGGTGGTCGGCCCGGCCTTTTTCGCGTTCCCGGGCCCCGGGAGGGTCCGGAGCGGGCGCCGGCGCCGGGGGCCGGGCAGAAGCGTCCGGAGCGGGCCGCCGACGGGCCGGAGGGGCTCCGCGGCGGCCCCGCGGCGGCCCCCGCTACCCGGCGGCACCGGAGTGGCCGAGAGCGCACTCGGCACCGTCGGTGCGGGCGGGTAGGGTGATCGCTGTCATCGAGAGTGGCCCTCACCACGGCTTCTGTAACGCCGGGCGGGTCCAGGGCGATGGACGGGTCGAGGTCCGTGCCGGAGGCGGGCCCTTGACGAACCGGGCGCGGCGCGCGATTCTCGTGGCGCGAGTCCGCCCCGGTTGGTTCGCTGGTGGATGCATAACCAGCGGCTCCGGAGGGAAGTGACTCCACGTGAGTCGAGGCGGCCCGGCGGTGTCCGGGCCAGTGCAGTACCCGGCGGGCGTTCGCGTTCGCCGGCTACCGGGAGGAGTCTCCGATTCGGTTTCCGAATCAGAGCTGGACAGCAGTGTGCCGTTTGGCTACACTGTCCCTTTGCGCTGCCTGTTAGCTGCTCCGTGACTCGTCGCCCGGAGTTTGCGTTGCCCTGAAGGGGTCTGGCACCGCCTCCGCAAAACGGCTCTGACCTCGGGTTTCACGACCCGGCAGAGGCCAGTGGCGAGGGAGGTGGGACCAAGCCTTTCCAGGCCCGGCCGGTACGCGCGCAGTGAGCTCCGAGCCCTCGGAAGGACCCCCCTCTTGGCCGCGCCGCGCAACGCCTCGAACAATTCCGCCGCATCCACCGCCCCGCTCCGCGTTTCGTTCGCGAAGATCAAGGAGCCCCTCGAGGTCCCGAACCTCCTGGCCCTGCAGACCGAGAGCTTTGACTGGCTGCTCGGCAACGCGGCCTGGAAGGCCCGGGTCGAGGCGGCCCTGGAGAGTGGTCAGGACGTCCCCACCAAGTCCGGTCTGGAGGAGATCTTCGAAGAGATCTCGCCGATCGAGGACTTCAGTGGGTCGATGTCGCTGACCTTCCGCGACCACCGTTTCGAGCCGCCGAAGAACTCCATTGACGAGTGCAAGGACCGCGACTTCACGTTCGCGGCCCCGCTCTTCGTCACGGCCGAGTTCACCAACAACGAGACCGGTGAGATCAAGTCTCAGACGGTCTTCATGGGCGACTTCCCGCTCATGACCCACAAGGGCACGTTCGTGATCAACGGCACCGAGCGTGTCGTCGTCTCGCAGCTCGTCCGCTCCCCGGGTGTGTACTTCGACTCCACCCTGGACAAGGTGTCCGACAAGGACATCTACTCCTGCAAGGTCATCCCCTCGCGTGGTGCCTGGCTGGAGATGGAGATCGACAAGCGCGACATGGTCGGCGTCCGCATCGACCGCAAGCGCAAGCAGTCCGTCACCGTGCTGCTCAAGGCGCTCGGCTGGACCAACGAGATGATTCTCGAGGAGTTCGGCGAGTACGAGTCGATGCGCGCCACCCTGGAGAAGGACCACACCCAGGGCCAGGACGACGCGCTGCTCGACATCTACCGCAAGCTGCGCCCGGGCGAGCCGCCCACCCGCGAGGCCGCGCAGACGCTTCTGGAGAACCTCTACTTCAACCCGAAGCGCTACGACCTCGCCAAGGTCGGCCGTTACAAGGTCAACCGCAAGCTGGGCAACGCCGAGTCGCTGGACTCCGGCGTGCTCACCGAGCCCGACATCATCGGTGCGATCAAGTACCTGGTGAAGCTGCACGCGGGCGAGACCGAGTGGCGTGACACCGAGGGCCGCGACATCGTGGTCGAGGTCGACGACATCGACCACTTCGGCAACCGTCGTCTGCGCAACGTCGGCGAGCTCATCCAGAACCAGGTCCGTACGGGTCTCGCCCGTATGGAGCGCGTCGTGCGCGAGCGCATGACCACCCAGGACGTCGAGGCGATCACGCCGCAGACCCTGATCAACATCCGGCCGGTCGTCGCCTCCATCAAGGAGTTCTTCGGCACCAGCCAGCTGTCGCAGTTCATGGACCAGACGAACCCGCTGTCGGGCCTGACCCACAAGCGCCGTCTGTCCGCCCTCGGCCCCGGTGGTCTCTCCCGTGAGCGCGCCGGCTTCGAGGTCCGTGACGTGCACCCCTCGCACTACGGGCGGATGTGTCCGATCGAGACCCCGGAAGGCCCGAACATCGGTCTGATCGGGTCGCTGGCCTCGTACGGCCGGGTCAACGCGTTCGGCTTCATCGAGACCCCGTACCGCAAGGTCATCGAGGGTGTCGTCACCGAGCAGGTCGACTACCTCACGGCCGACGAGGAGGACCGCTACGTCATCGCGCAGGCCAACGCCCCGCTGACGGCGGAGCTGACCTTCGCCGAGCCGCGTGTCCTGGTCCGCCGCCGTGGCGGCGAGATCGACTACATCCCGGGCACCGAGATCGACTACATGGACGTCTCGCCGCGCCAGATGGTGTCGGTCGCGACCGCCATGATCCCGTTCCTCGAGCACGACGACGCCAACCGCGCGCTCATGGGCTCGAACATGATGCGCCAGGCGGTGCCGCTGCTGAAGAGCGAGGCTCCGCTGGTCGGCACCGGCATGGAGTACCGCTGCGCCGTCGACGCCGCGGACGTCATCACCGCCGAGAAGGCCGGTGTCGTCCAGGAGGTCTCGGCCGACTACGTCACCGTGGCCAACGACGACGGCACGTACACCACGTACCGCGCCGCCAAGTTCACCCGCTCCAACCAGGGCACCGCCTTCAACCAGAAGGTGCTCGTGGACGAGGGCGCCCGGGTCGAGGTCAACCAGGTGCTGGCCGACGGCCCGTGCACCGACGAGGGCGAGATGGCCCTCGGCAAGAACCTGCTCGTGGCGTTCATGTCGTGGGAGGGTCACAACTACGAGGACGCGATCATCCTGTCGCAGCGCCTCGTGCAGGACGACGTCCTCTCCTCGATCCACATCGAGGAGCACGAGGTCGACGCCCGTGACACCAAGCTCGGCCCCGAGGAGATCACCCGGGACATCCCGAACGTCTCCGAGGAGGTCCTCGCCGACCTCGACGAGCGCGGCATCATCCGGATCGGCGCCGACGTCGTCACCGGTGACATCCTGGTCGGCAAGGTCACGCCCAAGGGTGAGACCGAGCTGACCCCGGAGGAGCGCCTGCTCCGCGCGATCTTCGGCGAGAAGGCCCGTGAGGTCCGCGACACCTCGCTGAAGGTGCCGCACGGTGAGTCCGGCAAGGTCATCGGCGTCCGCGTCTTCGACCGCGAAGAGGGCGACGAGCTGCCCCCGGGCGTCAACCAGCTGGTCCGCGTCTACGTGGCCCAGAAGCGCAAGATCACCAACGGTGACAAGCTCGCCGGCCGTCACGGCAACAAGGGCGTCATCTCGAAGATCCTGCCGGTCGAGGACATGCCGTTCCTGGAGGACGGCACCCCGGTCGACATCATCCTCAACCCGCTGGGTGTCCCGTCCCGAATGAACCCGGGACAGGTCCTGGAGATCCACCTCGGGTGGCTCGCCAAGCAGGGCTGGGACGTCTCCGGCCTCGCCGACGAGTGGGCCCAGCGCCTCCAGGCGATCGGCGCCGACACCGTCCAGGGCGGCACCAACCTCGCCACCCCGGTCTTCGACGGTGCCCGCGAGGACGAGATCACCGGCCTGCTGGACAACACCACCCTCACCCGTGACGGTGAGCGCCTGGTGAACTCCACCGGTAAGGCCCGGCTGTTCGACGGCCGCTCCGGCGAGCCGTTCCCGATGCCGGTCTCGGTCGGCTACATGTACATCCTCAAGCTGCACCACCTGGTCGACGACAAGCTGCACGCCCGTTCGACCGGCCCGTACTCGATGATCACCCAGCAGCCGCTGGGTGGTAAGGCGCAGTTCGGTGGTCAGCGCTTCGGTGAGATGGAGGTGTGGGCCCTTGAGGCGTACGGCGCCGCCTACGCGCTGCAGGAACTCCTCACCATCAAGTCCGACGACGTTCTCGGCCGCGTGAAGGTCTACGAGGCCATCGTCAAGGGCGAGAACATCCCCGAGCCCGGCATTCCCGAGTCCTTCAAGGTGCTCATCAAGGAAATGCAGTCGCTCTGCCTCAACGTGGAGGTGCTGTCCTCGGACGGCCAGTCCATCGAGATGCGGGACTCCGACGAGGACGTGTTCCGCGCCGCCGAGGAGCTCGGCATCGACCTGTCCCGGCGCGAGCCGAGCAGCGTCGAAGAGGTCTGACGGAGGCAGGGCCGGCTCTTCACCACTGGGAGCCGGCCCGCCCCCAGGCCCCCCTCAGACCACATGAACGACTCTCGACTTACGAAAGAGGGCTTGACGACCAGTGCTTGACGTCAACTTCTTCGACGAGCTCCGCATCGGCCTGGCCACCGCCGACGACATCCGCCAGTGGTCGCACGGCGAGGTCAAGAAGCCGGAGACCATCAACTACCGCACCCTGAAGCCCGAAAAGGACGGACTCTTCTGCGAGAAGATCTTCGGTCCGACCCGGGACTGGGAGTGCTACTGCGGTAAGTACAAGCGCGTCCGCTTCAAGGGCATCATCTGTGAGCGCTGCGGCGTCGAGGTGACCCGCGCCAAGGTGCGCCGTGAGCGGATGGGCCACATCGAGCTGGCCGCCCCGGTCACCCACATCTGGTACTTCAAGGGTGTCCCGTCCCGCCTGGGCTACCTGCTCGACCTGGCGCCGAAGGACCTCGAGAAGGTCATCTACTTCGCCGCCTACATGATCACCTGGGTGGACGACGAGCGTCGCCAGCGCGACCTCCCGTCCCTGGAGGCGCACGTCTCGGTCGAGCGCCAGCAGATCGAGAACCGCCGCGACTCCGACCTCGAAGCCCGCGCCAAGAAGGCCGAGACCGACCTGGCCGAGCTGGAGGCCGAGGGCGCCAAGGCCGACGTGCGCCGCAAGGTGCGCGAGGGTGCCGAGCGCGAGATGAAGCAGCTGCGCGACCGCGCGCAGCGCGAGCTCGACCGCCTCGACGAGGTGTGGGCCCGCTTCAAGAACCTCAAGGTCCAGGACCTGGAGGGCGACGAGCTGCTCTACCGCGAGCTGCGCGACCGCTTCGGCACCTACTTCTCCGGCTCGATGGGCGCGGCGGCCCTCAAGGACCGCCTCGAGACCTTCGACCTGGCGGAGGAGTCCGAGCGCCTGCGCGAGATCATCCGCACCGGCAAGGGCCAGAAGAAGACCCGTGCGCTGAAGCGCCTCAAGGTCGTCTCCGCGTTCCTGCAGACCACCAACAAGCCCAACGGCATGGTGCTGGACTGCGTCCCGGTCATCCCGCCGGACCTGCGTCCGATGGTGCAGCTGGACGGTGGCCGCTTCGCGACCTCCGACCTGAACGACCTGTACCGCCGCGTGATCAACCGCAACAACCGCCTGAAGCGCCTTCTCGACCTCGGTGCCCCCGAGATCATCGTGAACAACGAGAAGCGCATGCTCCAGGAGGCCGTCGACGCGCTGTTCGACAACGGCCGTCGTGGTCGCCCGGTCACGGGCCCCGGCAACCGCCCGCTGAAGTCCCTCAGCGACATGCTGAAGGGCAAGCAGGGTCGTTTCCGTCAGAACCTGCTCGGCAAGCGAGTCGACTACTCGGCCCGTTCGGTCATCGTCGTCGGCCCGCAGCTCAAGCTGCACCAGTGCGGTCTGCCCAAGGCCATGGCGCTGGAGCTCTTCAAGCCGTTCGTGATGAAGCGCCTGGTGGACCTGAACCACGCGCAGAACATCAAGTCGGCCAAGCGCATGGTCGAGCGTGCCCGTCCGGTCGTGTGGGACGTCCTCGAAGAGGTCATCGCCGAGCACCCGGTGCTGCTGAACCGCGCGCCCACCCTGCACCGCCTCGGCATCCAGGCCTTCGAGCCCCAGCTGGTCGAGGGCAAGGCCATCCAGATCCACCCGCTCGTCTGCACCGCGTTCAACGCGGACTTCGACGGTGACCAGATGGCCGTCCACCTGCCGCTCTCCGCGGAGGCGCAGGCCGAGGCCCGCATCCTGATGCTGTCCTCGAACAACATCCTGAAGCCGGCCGACGGTCGCCCCGTCACCATGCCGACCCAGGACATGGTGCTGGGTCTGTTCTTCCTGACCTCGGACCGCGACAACGTCAAGGGCGCCGGCCGCTCCTTCTCCTCGACCGCCGAGGCCGTCATGGCCTTCGACGCCAAGGAGCTGGACGTCCAGGCCGTCATCGACATCCGCCTGCCGATCGGCACCGTCCCGCCCCGTGGCTGGACCCCGCCGGTCGACGAGGACGGCCAGTCGAACTGGTTCGAGGGCGAGTCCTTCCGCCTGAAGACCACCCTGGGCCGCGCGCTCTTCAACGAGCTGCTGCCCGAGGACTACCCGTTCGTCGACTACGAGGTGGGCAAGAAGCAGCTCTCCGCGATCGTCAACGACCTGGCGGAGCGCTACCCCAAGGTCGTCGTCGCGGCGACCCTGGACAACCTGAAGGCGGCCGGCTTCCACTGGGCCACCCGCTCGGGTGTCACGGTCTCGATCTCCGACGTCGTCGTCCCGCCGAGCAAGCCCCAGATCCTCGAGGGCTACGAGGCGAAGGCGGAGAAGGTCCAGCGTCAGTACGAGCGCGGCCTGATCACCAACGACGAGCGCAAGCAGGAGCTCATCGGCATCTGGACCCAGGCGACCAACGAGGTCGCCGAGGCCATGAACGCGAACTTCCCGAAGACGAACCCCATCTTCATGATGGTCGACTCGGGTGCTCGTGGAAACATGATGCAGATGCGTCAGATCGCCGGTATGCGTGGTCTGGTGTCCAACGCCAAGAACGAGACGATCCCGCGTCCCATCAAGGCGTCGTTCCGTGAGGGCCTCACCGTTCTCGAGTACTTCATCTCGACCCACGGTGCCCGTAAGGGTCTGGCCGACACCGCGCTGCGCACCGCCGACTCCGGCTACCTCACCCGTCGTCTGGTCGACGTCTCCCAGGACGTCATCATCCGCGAGGAGGACTGCGGCACCGAGCGCGGCCTCAAGCTGGCGATCGGCACGGTCGAGAACGGCGTCCTGCGCAAGACGGACGACGTCGAGACCAGCGTCTACGCCCGCATGCTGGCCGAGGACATCACGGTGGACGGCAAGCTCCTCGCCACCGCCAACACCGACCTCGGTGACGTGCTGATCGACGAGCTGATCCGCCACGGCATCAGCGAGGTCAAGACCCGCTCGATCCTGACCTGTGAGTCGGCCGTCGGCACCTGTGCCTTCTGCTACGGCCGCTCGCTGGCCACCGGCAAGCTGGTCGACATCGGTGAGGCGGTCGGCATCATCGCCGCCCAGTCCATCGGTGAGCCCGGTACCCAGCTGACCATGCGTACCTTCCACACCGGTGGTGTGGCCGGTGACGACATCACGCAGGGTCTGCCCCGTGTCGTCGAGCTCTTCGAGGCCCGTACCCCCAAGGGTGTGGCCCCGATCTCGGAGGCGCAGGGCCGGGTCCGCATCGAGGACACCGAGAAGACCCGCAAGCTGGTCGTCACGCCGGACGACGGCACCGACGAGATCGCCTACCCGGTCTCGAAGCGTGTGAAGCTGCTCGTCAGCGAGGGCGAGGCGGTCGAGGTCGGCCAGAAGCTGACCATGGGTGCCACCAACCCGCACGACGTGCTGCGGATCATGGGCCAGCGTGCCGTCCAGATCCACCTGGTCGCCGAGGTCCAGAAGGTCTACAACTCGCAGGGCGTGTCGATCCACGACAAGCACATCGAGATCATCATCCGGCAGATGCTGCGCCGCGTGACGATCATCGAGTCGGGCGACGCCGAGCTGCTCCCGGGCGAGCTCGTCGAGCGCGGCCGCTTCGAGACCGAGAACCGTCGTGTGGTCTCCGAGGGCGGTCACCCCGCCTCCGGCCGTCCGCAGCTGATGGGTATCACCAAGGCCTCGCTGGCCACCGAGTCCTGGCTGTCGGCCGCCTCCTTCCAGGAGACGACCCGGGTCCTCACCGACGCGGCGATCCACGCCAAGTCGGACCCGCTGCTGGGCCTCAAGGAGAACGTCATCCTCGGTAAGCTCATCCCGGCCGGTACGGGTCTGCCCCGGTACCGCAACATCCGGGTCGAGCCGACCGAGGAGGCCAAGGCCGCGATGTACTCGGCCGTTGGCTACGACGACTACGACCTGTCGCCCTTCGGCGCCGGCTCCGGCCAGGCGGTGCCGCTGGACGACTACGACTACGGCCCCTACACCGGCTGAGTCGACGGTCCCTGAACCGCCGGGCGGTCACCCCTCACGGGGGTGGCCGCCCGGCGGCGTTTCCCGGGGCCTTCCCGGGGGCCGGCGGGATCGGAGAGGACGCGGCGGGGGCTCCGCACCGGCTCCGCGGGGCCGTTGGCGGGGGCGAATATCAAACCGATTAGGTTCCCCGGACGAAGTCGCGTAGAGTCGTGTTTACCGACGCGGGGTGGAGCAGCTCGGTAGCTCGCTGGGCTCATAACCCAGAGGTCGCAGGTTCAAATCCTGTCCCCGCTACACAGTGAAGGGCCCGGAGGCATTCAGCCTCCGGGCCCTTCGGCGTTCCCGGGTCGCCCGCCTCCCTCGCGCGGGGGAGCCGGGGGAACCGCTCGGGAGGGCGAGGCGCCGGCCGGGGGCGGCGGGAGAGGCTGGGCGGCGTCGGAACGGCGGACGTGGAGGGGAGCCGGCGATGAAGCGGGTACTGGGTGCGATGGCGGTCACCGGGGCGGTGCTGGCCGGGGTGTCGGGCTGTCTGCGGGGCGACGAGCAGCGGCGGGACGTCGGCTACGGCGTGGACGGGCCGGTGCGGGACCTGGTGGTCGAGGGGCGCACCGGCGGGGTCACGATCCGCGGCGGCGGGGAGGCGGTGCGGGTCACCGAGCACCAGAACTACCGGGGCGCGGCGCCGACGAGCAGCCACGAGGTCCGGGACGGCACCCTGACGCTGCGCTACGACTGCGACAACTGCGGGGTCGGGTACGAGGTGGACGTGCCGGCCGGCACCCGGGTGCGGGTCGGCACGGAGACCGGCGGGGTGCGGCTGACCGGGCTGGCCGCCGAGGTGGAGGTGAAGGCCGGCACCGGCGGTGTGGAGGCGAGCGGACTGACCTCGCCGGTGGTGCGGCTGAGCACCGGGACGGGCGGGATCGAGGCCTCCTTCGCGGGGAGCCCGACCACCGTGGAGGCCCGGGCGCGGACGGGCGGGGTCCGGGTCCGGGTGCCGGCGGGGCAGGCGTACGCGGTGGACGCGAGCGCCGGGACGGGCGACGTCTCGGTGGAGGTGCCCCGCGCGGCGGGGGCGGCGCGCAGCATCACGGCGCGGGCCGAGACCGGCGGCGTGACGGTCGGCGGTGCCTGACGGGCCGGTGCCCACGGTGCTGCCGGTAGGGCATGATCTTCTCCGCGGGGGCGGGGTCCCCGGGTACGGGGGGTACGTGGACGAGGACCGGTTCGCGCCGGGGCGGGCCTGGCGGGCGCGGTTCGCCGGGGTGAGCCCCTACGTGCTGGACACCCTGCTGGCCGTCGGATCGGCCGGGGTCTCGTTCTGGGCGGTGTACCACGACGACGTCACCCGGCCCTGGTGGGTCTATCTGCTGGCGCTCGGCACCGCGCTTCCGCTGCCCTGGCGGCGGCGGGCCCCGCTCGCCGTGATGGCCGTCAGCGGCGGGGTGTCGGCGGTGCTCTCGGTGGTGGCGCACCCGGTGATGCCGCAGCTGCCGCTGTACGCGGTGATCACCGTGTACACGGTGGCCGAGCGCGCGCCGGACCGGCAGCGCTGGGCGGTGCTGGCCGTGGTGGTGGCGGCCAACGTGGTGGGGACCCACTCGCTCAACGGCATGCTGTTCTCGCTGCTGACCTCGGTCGGTGCCTTCGTCTTCGGCTCGCTGGTGCGCGAACTGCGCCGGCTGGCGCAGGTGGAGGCGGAGCGGGCCCGGGAGGCCGGTCGGCGGGCGGCCAGCGACGCGGCGCGCGCGGTGGCGCAGGAGCGCGGCCGGATCGCCCGGGAGATGCACGACATCCTGGCGCACGCCGTGTCGCTGATGGTGATCCAGGCGGAGGCCGGCCCGCTGGTGGTGCACAAGGACCCGGAGCGGGCGATCAGGACCTTCGACACCATCGCCGACTCCGGCCGGGACGCCATGGTGCAGCTGCGGCGGGTGCTCGGGGTGCTGAAGGAGGACGGCGCGGCTCCGGAGCTGGCGCCGCAGCCGCGGCTGGCCGAGCTCGCGGGCCTGGTCGAGCGGGTCCGCGGGGCGGGACTGCGGGTGGAGCTGGAGCTGGACCCGGAAGGCTCGCCGGGCCCGCTGCCCGCGGACGTGGAGGCGGCCGCCTACCGGATCGTGCAGGAGGCGCTGACCAACACGGTCAAGCACGCCGGGGCGGACCGGGCGGCCGTGCGGGTGGTCCGCTCGGGCGGGGTGCTGGAGGTCGTGGTGTCCGACAACGGGCGCGGGGTGCGCCGGCCGGCGGACCGTGCGGCGGACTGGTCCGGCGGGCGCGGGCTGGTCGGCATCCGGGAGCGGGCCGCGGCCTGCGGCGGGCGGGCCGAGGCCGGGCCGGGACCGGAGGGGAACGGCTTCCTGGTGAGTGCCAGGCTGCCGCTGGGCGAGGGTGCGTCGAGGGAGAGGGTGGGCCGGTGAAGCCGATCCGGGTGGTCGTCGCGGACGACCAGGAGCTGGTGCGGGCCGGGTTCGGGATGATCCTGGACGCACAGCCGGACATCGAGGTGGTCGCGGAGGCGCGCGACGGCGCCGAGGCGGTCGAGGCGGTGCGCGAGCACGGCCCGGACGTCCTGCTGCTGGACGTCCGGATGCCGGTGATGGACGGCCTGGAGGCGGCCCGCCGGGTCTGCGCGGACCACCCGGAGACCAAGGTGATCATGCTGACCACCTTCGACATCGACGACTACGTCTTCGACGCGCTCTACGCCGGGGCGAGCGGGTTCCTGCTCAAGGACGTCCGCCGGGACGACCTGGCGCACGGCGTGCGGATGGTGGCCTCGGGCGAGGCGCTGCTGGCGCCGTCGGTGACCCGCCGGCTGATCGGCGAGTTCGCCGCCCGCCGGCCGGGCGGGGCCAGGCCGCCCGCGCAGGGCGTCCGGGCGCCGTCCCGGCTGCTGGAGCAGCTGACGCTGCGGGAGCGGGAGACGCTGCGGCTGCTGGCCCGGGGGCTCTCCAACGCGGAGATCGCCGCCGAGCTGGTGGTCAGCGAGCACACCGTGAAGACGCACGTCAGCAATGTGCTGAGCAAGCTGGGGCTGCGGGACCGGGTGCACGCGGTGGTGTTCGCGTACGAGGCGGGAGCGGTCGTCGCGGGGGAGGGCTGACGGCGCCCCGGCCCGGGGGAGTCCCCCGCGCGGGGGAGCCGGCGGGATCGCCGGTGCGGGTGATCCGCGACGAGGGGCCCGGCGGACAGCATCCGGAGTGTCGGAAACGCACTCGCGGAGCGGAGAACACCCATGACCGTCACCAGGCTCGACCGCCTCACCCCGATCGCCGCCGTCGGCGCCCCCGTCCTGATGGCGCTGTACGGCGGTGTCCGGCTGCTGGAGGGCTCCCGGGAGCCCGGCCCCGGCTGGACGGTGGGCCACGCCCTGATGCTGGCGGGGCTGCTGCTGTTCGGTCCGCTGCTCGCCGCGCTGCGCGGGCTGCTCGTGCCGCGCCGTCCGGCCGGCCGGATCGCCGCGAACGCGGCCACGGCGGTGGCCTTCGCGGGACTGGCGGCCTCGGTGGTCCAGATCGGGATCGACCTGTACGTGGGGGCGGTCGCCGTGGACAAGGCCGACCAGCACCGGCTGTTCGACGGCATCCAGAGCAGGCCGGGCGTGCTGCCGGCCTTCTACTCGGTCGGTCCGCTGCTGTTCTACGTCGGCCTGCTGGCGCTGCTGGTCGCCGCCTCGGCCGGGGCGACCCGGGCGCTGCGGTGGTGGAGCCCGGTGCTGGTGCTGGTCGGGACGGCGATGACGGCCGCCGACCTGGCGCTGATCCCGCCGGCCGCCGCGCTCTACCTGGCGGCGCTGGCGCCGCTGGCGGGGTTCGGCGGGGTGCGCCGCCCGGTCGCGGCCTGAGCGGGCGGGCCGTTCGCACGGGGGTGGGGCGGCCGGCCCGCCGTGCCCGGGGAATTCCGGTGGCGGCGCGCGGCGGCGGGCCCGTAACGTCCCGGGCATGACCGCCAAGCGCCCGCTGATCGCCGTTCTCACCGGCGCCGGCGTCTCCACCGACTCCGGCATCCCCGACTACCGCGGCCCGAACGGCCTCTGGCAGCGCGATCCGCGGGCCCAGGAACTCGTCACCATCGGCCCCTACCTGGCCGATCCGGACGTCCGCCGCCGGGCCTGGCTGCTGCGCCGGGACACCGGCGCACTGGCCGCCGAGCCGAACGCCGGCCACCTCGCGCTGGTCGAGCTGGAGCGCAGCGGTCTGCCGGTGCGGGTGCTCACCCAGAACGTGGACGGCCTGCACCAGCGGGCCGGGCTGCCCGCCCGCAAGGTGCTCGAACTGCACGGCACCGCGCGGGAGGTGGAGTGCGTGCGCTGCCACGTCGTCGGCCCGACGGCCGAGGCGCTGGAACGCGTCGCCGCCGGTGAGCCGGACCCGGCCTGCCGGGCGTGCGGCGGGGTGCTCAAGCCCCGCACGGTGATGTTCGGCGAGGCGCTGGACCCGGTGGTGCTCCAGCGGGCCGACGCCGTGGCCCGGGCCTGCGACCTGTTCGTCGCCGTCGGGACCAGCCTCCAGGTGTACCCGGTGGCCGCCCTCCCGCAGATCGCGCTGGAGTCCGGTGCCCGGCTGGTCGTCGTCAACGGCGAGCCCACGCCGTTCGACGAGGCGGCGGACGAGGTGATCCGGGAGCCGATCTCCACCGCGCTCCCGGCCCTGGTCCGCCGGCTGGTGGCCGAGCAGGCCTAGTGGACCGGACCGGCCGCCTGCGTACGATGATCACCCCGGCTCCCCCTCACGGCCAGGAGTGATCGACCGATGACGACGACGGCGAAGTTCGACCCCTGGTCGGCGGCGTTCGTGGCCCACCCCTACGACGCGTACACCGAGCTGCGCGAGCACGCCCCGGTGACGTACTACGAGCCGACCGGACAGTGGCTGGTGTCCCGCCACGAGGACGTCAGCGCGCTGCTGCGGGACCGGCGGCTGGGGCGGACGTACACCCACCGCTTCACCCACGAGGAGTTCGGCCGGCCCGCGCCCGACCCGGCGCACGAGCCGTTCCACACCCTCAACGACCACGGGCTGCTCGACCTGGAGGCGCCGGACCACACCCGGATCCGGCGGCTGGTCTCCAAGGCCTTCACCCCGCGCATGGTCGAGGGGCTGCGCCCGACCGTCCGGCGGCTCGCCGCGGAGCTCGTGGACGGGCTGCTCGCGGCCGGCGGCGGCGACCTGGTCGCCGCCGTCGCCGAGCCGCTGCCGGTCGCGGTGATCGCCGAGATGCTGGGCGTACCGGAGGGCGACCGGCACCTGCTGCGGCCGTGGTCGGCCGACATCACCGGCATGTTCGAGCTCAACCCGACCGAGGAGGCCGCCCGCCGGGCCGTCACCGCGAGCACCGAGTTCTCGGACTACCTGCGCGCCCTGATCCGCGAGCGCCGGACCGAGCCCGGCGGCGACCTGATCAGCGCGCTGATCCAGGCCCAGGAGGGCGCCGACGCGCTCAGCGAGCAGGAGATGGTCTCCACCTGCGTGCTGCTGCTGAACGCCGGCCACGAGGCGACCGTCAACACCACCGGCAACGGCTGGTGGGCGCTGTTCCGCAACCCCGGTGAACTCGCCCGGCTGCGCGGGTCGGTGGACGAGCTGCTCCCCACCGCGGTCGAGGAACTGATGCGCTGGGACACGCCGCTCCAGATGTTCGAACGCTGGGTGCTGGAGGACATCGAGGTCCGCGGCGTCACCGTCCCGCGCGGCTCCGAGGTCGCGCTGCTCTTCGGCTCCGCCAACCGGGACCCGGCCCGGTTCGCCGACCCGGACCGGCTCGACCTCGGCCGTGCCGACAACCCGCACGTCACCTTCGGCGCCGGAATCCACTTCTGTCTCGGCGCCCCGCTCGCCAGACTGGAGCTCACCGAGTCCTACGGCGCACTGCTGCGCCGGGCGCCCGGCCTGCGGCTGGTCCGCGAGCCGCGGTGGCGCCCGGGCTACGTGATCCGGGGGCTGGAGGAACTGCTGGTCGAGATCTGAGGGGGAGCCGTGGACAAGGCGACCGGAACACTGCTGGGCCTGGCGCTCGGCGACGCCCTGGGGCGGATGACCGAATTCCGCACGATCGAGCTGATCGCCGCCCACGACCCCGACTGGCTGCTGCCCGACGACCCGGTGGCCGCCGTGCGCCGGGCCGCCTGAGGGCGAGGGAGCCGGTCGGGCGGGGGAACCGGTCCGGCGGGCGCCGCGTCGAACCGCCATGACGAGTCGCACGCGCAGCACCCGCAGTCGCACCCGCCGCCGCCCGGCGGCCCCGCTCCTCGCCCCGGTCCTCGTCGCCGCGCTCGCCGCACCGCTGCTCACCGGCTGCGGCAGCACCGGCGTCGCGGACCAGGTCGTCCGGGCCCCCGCACCCACCTCCGCCCCGCCGACCGACCCGGCTCAGGTCGCGGCGACCGCCGCCGCCACCAACGCCTTCGGCCTGGACCTGCTGCACACCCTCACCGCCACGCCCGACGGGACCGGCCGCAACCTCGTGCTCTCGCCGTCCGGCCTGGCCACCGTGCTCGCCATGGTGCTGCCCGGTGCCCGCGGCGCCACCGCCGACGAGCTCGCCAAGGCCCTGCACACCGGGCTCACCCCGCAGCAGTACGCCCTCGCCACCGGCGCCCTGAACCGGACCGGCCCGCCCACCGACGGCCTGACCCTGCGCCAGGCGGACGACCTCTGGGTCCAGCAGGGCTTCCCGCTCGACCAGGGCTACCTGGCCACCCTCGCCGCCGCCTTCGGCACCGGCGTGCACACCGCCGACTTCCGCAAGGACCCGGAGAGCGCCCGCAGGACCGTCAACGCGACGGTGGAGAAGGCGACCGAGGGCCGGATCAAGGACCTCTTCGCCGAGCGGACGATCAACCAGGACACCCGCCTGGCGCTCACCGACGCGCTCTACCTGAAGGCGAGGTGGGCCACCCCGTTCAAGGCCTCGCAGACCTCCGACCGGCCGTTCCACCGGCCGGACGGCTCGACCCCGTCCGTCGCCACGATGGCCCGGACCGGCACCCTGCGCTACGCCGACGGCTCCGGCGGGATCCTCGGCCAGCCCTGGCAGGCCGTCGAACTGCCCTACGCGGGCGGCGGGATGGCGATGGACCTGCTGGTGCCCGCCCAGGGCGGGTTCGAGGCCTTCCGCAAGGGCCTGGACCAGGCCCAGCTCACGATGATCCTCGACTCGCTCACCGAGCGCTCGGTCGACCTCACCCTGCCGCGCTTCCTCTTCGAGACCGCCAACGAGCTGACGCCGACCCTGCGGGCGCTCGGGGTCGCCGCGGCCTTCGACGCCGCGGACCTCGGCGGCATTCCCGGACCGGGGACGGACGAGCGGCTGAAGGTCGGCACGGTGGTGCAGAAGGCCACCGTGCAGGTGGACGAGGACGGCACGGTGGCCGCCGCCGGAAGCGGCGTCGGGATCGAGGCGGCGGCCGGGGCGGTCCCCAAGAGGGCCGAGGAACTGCACATCGACCGGCCGTTCCTGTTCCTGATCAGGGACACCACGACCGGCCGCCCGCTCTTCCTCGGCCAGGTCACCGACCCGCAGGCCGGGTGACCGGCGCCGCCGGGGCCGTGCGGCGGCCCGCCCCGGCGGCCCGCCCGGTCACCAGGCCGGGTAGCGCCCGTCCAGGGCCGGGTGGGTCGGCTCGCGGCTGCCGAACAGCACCAGCAGGTCGTCCGCCACCCGCAGCAGCGTCTCCGTGCCCTCGACCGCCTCGGTCCAGGCCGTCGGCAGGGCCGCCGCGCCGTACGCCGCGCCCACCAGGTTGCCGCAGACCGCGCCGGTGGAGTCGCTGTCCCCGGAGTGGTTCACCGACAGCAGCAGCGCGGTCCTGGCCGGGTCCGGCCCGGACGCGGCGGCCAGCAGGCAGTACACCGCGATCGCCAGGCACTCCTCGGCGATCCAGCCGAGCCCGACCCGCTCCACCGCCTCCGCCGAGGGCTCGGCCTCCTCGGCCACCCGCACCGCCCGGTGCAGCGCCAGGACGGTCTCCTTGGAGCCCGGCCAGTCCCGGGTCTGCTCGACGACCTGCCCGACCGCCGTCCACGGCTCGACCCCGTCCACCAGCCGCTCGACCAGCGACGCGAACGCGCCCGCCGCCAGGTAGCCGGTCGGGTGCCCGTGGGTGAGCTGTGCGCACTGCGCGGCCAGCCCGAAGGACTGCTCGACGCCCAGCCGGGCCAGCCCGAACGGCGCCGAGCGCATCACCGTGCCGCACCCCTTGGAGTGCGCGTTGATCGGCCCCGGCTGCCCGAACGGCGCCGGTGCCCGGAACTCCGGGTGGTACGACACCCCGCTCAGACAGGCGTTGCCCGGCGCCCGCCGCGCGTACAGGAACGGCTGCCGCAGCAGCCAGCCGTCGTACGGGCGGGGGAGCGGGCCCTGGTCCGGAGCGCCCTGCTGCTGCGTCAGCAGCCAGCGCCGGTAGGCGCCGTGGACGGCCTCCGGCACCGATCCGCCGCCGCCCGACCAGCCCCGGACGAAGCCGCGGATCAGCCCCTCGGCGGTGAACAGCGTCATCTGGGTGTCGTCGGTGACCTCGGCGATCCGGCCGCCACCGGGCAGCCCGGTCACCCCGGCCCGGCCGTACTGCTCCCGGATCTGCTGCAGCTGCTGGAACTCCACCGGCCAGCCCAGGGCGTCGCCGACGCCCCCGCCGAGCAGCGCCCCGCGTACCCGGTCGGCATACCCCGACTCCGTCACCGCCACCGTCGCTCCCCCTTGCTCCCGGGGCCCGCCCGGCCGGTCGGGCCGAGGCCGGACCGGCCGGACCGGCCCTGCCGACGTCCGTTCTATCAGGCCCGACCGCTACCGCCGGATCTCCCCGGCCCGGCCGTGCAGGGCGGCCCGGTCGGCCGCCGCCCGGCCCGCCACCCAGCCCTCGCCGTCGCTCACCCGGACCCGCTGCGAGACCAGCTTCGGGAACATCCGCCCGACCTGCTGGTCGACCGCCTCGGTCCGGGCCGCCAGCGCCGGCAGCAGCCGCTCGTCCGGCACCAGCTGCTCCTCGGTGCCGTCCTCGCGCAGGTGCCGGCCGGCCGCCGCGTCGCTGGTGGCCTGCTCGGTCGCGGCGGTCAGCCGCTCACGGATCCGCGCCGCGTACGCGACCAGGAAGGAGTGCCGGAACGCCTTGGTGCGGGAGGCGCCGTCCAGGTGCTGGCGCGAACCGGCCTTGTTCATCGCGTGCGTCGCCTGCACCAGCAGCGAGGTGTAGAGCAGCTCGACGCCGTCCAGGTCGCCGTCGAAGCCGATGATGGTGCAGAAGCCGAACTCCTTCGCCCAGACCACCCGGCACCGGTTCGCCGCCGCCACCGCGTCCAGCAGCATCGTCTTCGGGACCTCGTAGGGGTTGTCCACGCCGATCCGCAGCGCCGCCGGGGCGTCGCGGTCCTCGCCGCCGACCGCCAGCAGCGCGTCGTCGATGCTGTGCTGGGCCATCAGCTGCTGGGCCTTGGCGGTCAGCGCCTCGGCCTCCTCCGGGTACTCGGTCGACTCGGCCTTCGCCAGCAGCGCCCGGATCCGGGACAGCATCCGCGGCTCGCCCGGCACCGGGCCCGCGGCCCGCCGCTCCGTCCGGGGGGCCTGCCCGCCCGGCCCGGGAGCCGGGCCGACCGGGGCGATCGGGGGCAGCCGGCCCCAGCTGCGCAACAGCTCCAGCACGTGGGTGGCCAGCGCGAACCGGTCCAGCCGGTGGCGGTCGGCGAAGGCACCCAGATACGCCTCGTCGCCCGGCCACCACACCGCGGTCTCCAGCTCGCGCAGCTGCTCCTGCCAGCGCCGGTCGGTGGTGGCCGCCGGGTGGCGGCGGTTCTCGGCGGCGATGAGGTCCACCGCGAGGGCCAGGTGCACCGGCTTCAGCTCCCGCCGCACCACCCGGGCCAGGTCGGCCGGCCGCCAGCCCGCCGACCAGCAGCGCCCGACCGCCGTGTCCGCGTACCCGAGCAGTGCCCGGCTCACCGCCGGCCACTGGGCGGGGGAGGCGGCCAGCAGCGAGGCGCCGGTGTCCAGGGCGAGGTCCAGCCCCTCGTCCGGTGCGGTCAGCACCGCTCGCACCGCCTGCTCCAGTAGCGGTCCGGCGCTCCCGTCCGCCCCGGTCCCGCCCTGCTGCCTGCGCTTGCCCACGGTGTCGCCTGCTCTCGTCGTGCCCGTCCCGCGGTCGGGGCGGCCTCCGCCCATGATGCCGGAGCGCCCGGCCCCGAGGACGGGGACCGGGCGCTCACGGGGGTGCCCGACGGGCTGGCCGTCAGCGTTCGACGGCCTTGGCCAGGATCTCCGGGGCACGCTCCAGCAGGCGGCCGGCGGCCAGCCGGATGCCGAGGAAGGCGACCAGCGCGCCGTACAGCGGGCCGAGCGCCAGCACCGGCCAGGCCGGGCCGTCGGAGAGCAGTGCCCAGCCGAGGTAGCCGGAGACCGGCAGGCTGAGCAGCGCGGCGCCGAACATCGAGCCGAAGCTGTTGAGCATCACCAGCCCGCCCTGGCCGGGGGCGGCGTTGCGCATCGGGTTGTTGTCGGACGGCATGGTGTACGGGGCCAGCACGCTGAGCACCGCGCCGATCGCGATGCCGCAGCCGAGCAGGCCGAGCGCCAGGCCGAACGCCGGCGCCAGACCGGCCCAGTCACCGGTGACGGCGGCCAGCAGCAGCGCCAGCACCAGGGTGACCGGCACCGCGTAGGAGAGGATCGCGAACGCCCGCCCGCGCAGCTCCTCGCGGGCGTCGGCGGGGGTCAGCAGGGTCGCGGCGACCATCCAGAACGCCGAGCCGTCCATGCCGAACAGGTTGAGCATCTGCAGACCGAGGAACATCCCGGTGGCGGCCACCAGGTAGACGGTCGACCAGCCCTGGACCACCGAGAGCACGCAGATCACCACCGTCATCCCGATGCTGGTGAAGACGGCGGCCTTGGCGCGCGGCTCCCGCCAGGCGTAGCGCAGGTGGCGCTGCATCACCGCGCCGGTCCGGCCGGCGGGCAGGAAGCCCCAGCCGCGCGAGGCCTGCACGCCGCGCGCCACCTCCAGGGTGGAGGCGTCGGCGGTGACCATCAGTTGCTGGAGGCTGGCCCGCCACCAGCGCAGCAGCAGGGCCAGCACGACGGCCGTGGAGGCCAGCTGGAGCAGCGCCAGCCCGTACCGCCCCTCACCGGCGGTGCGTCCGGCGTCCGCCGCGCCGACCGGCGGCACCCAGCGCAGCACCGAGGCGATCGGTGCCAGCGGGCTGAGGTCGAGGCCGCCCTTCCCCGGCTTGCCGAAGACGCTCTGCGAACCGACGTTGGCGACCTGGATCAGCAGCGCGAAGAGCAGACCGCCGAAGATCGCGAAGTCCTTGCCGCGCCGGCTGGAGAGCAGCCGGGCGTTGCCCGCCGCGACCGCGCGGGAGAGCGTCACCAGGGTGAGCACCGTCAGCGGGACGCCGACCACCGCGGCCGCCGCCGAGGCGGCGCCGTCCGCGCCGGACAGCGCCGCGCCGGTGACCAGCACCAGGGCGACCAGCGGGCCGGGCCCGAGCAGCGCGGCCAGCGCCGAGCCGCGCAGCAGCGGGCCGGGGCGCAGCGGCAGCATGGTGAGCCGGGTCGGGTCGGCGCTCTCGTCGCTGGCGAAGAGGAACAGCGGCAGCGCGGCCCAGCTGATGGTGAGGGCGCCGACCAGCATCACGCCCGCGTCGCCGGCGCCGGCGTGCCCGTTCAGCAGGGCCAGCAGGAACGCGATCAGCGAGGCGAACAGCAGGCCGGCCACCGTGCCGACGACGTAGAGCACGGCGCGTCCGCGGCTGCGCCGCAGGCCGTTGCGGAGCAGTCGCAGCTTGAGCGACACCAGGGTGCGGACGACCACGCGCCCGTCGGGCACGGTCGCGCGGGCGGTGCGGACCCCGGTGTCGGCGCGGGTGGAGCTCACCGCTCGCCCCCGAGCCAGCCGAGGGCCTGGCCGTCGTCCTCGCGGACGCCGATCAGGTCCAGGAACGCCTCGTGCAGGCTGCGGTCGCCGCGCACGGTGTCCAGCGGGCCCTGGGCGATCACCCGGCCGGCGTTGACCACGGCGACCCAGTCGCAGAGCTGCTCGACGAGTTCCATGACATGGCTGGAGAAGATGACGGTGGAGCCGGCCGCGGCGTAGCGCTTGAGCACGCCGCGGATGGTCTGGGCGGAGACCGGGTCGACGCCCTCGAAGGGCTCGTCCAGGAAGAGCACGTCGGGGTTGTGCAGCAGCGCGGCGGCCAGGCCGATCTTCTTGCGCATCCCGGTGGAGTAGTCGGCGACCAGCTTGTCGGCGTCACCGGCGAGGTCCAGGACGGCCAGCAGCTCCTCGGCGCGGCGGTCCACCTCGGCCCCGGGCAGGCCGCGCAGCCGGCCGTTGTACTGCAGCAGTTCGCGGCCGCTGAGCCGTTCGAACATCCGCAGGCCCTCGGGCAGGATGCCGATCCGGGCCTTGGCGGTGACCGGGTCGGCCCAGACGTCGGCGCCGTGCACCAGGACGGTGCCCTGGTCGGGCCGGAGCAGGCCGGTGACCATGGAGAGCGTGGTGGTCTTGCCGGCGCCGTTCGGGCCGACCAGCCCGATGAACGCGCCGGCCGGCAGCTCCAGGCTCAGTCCGGCGACCGCCGCCTGGCTGCCGAAGTGCTTCCACAGCCCCTGGATGCTGACGGCGGCGGGGACCGGGGACGCGGGGACCGGGGACGGCGGTGCTGACGCCTGCATGGCGGCCTTCTCTGCTGGGAAACGGGTGAATGTCCAGGCCAGCCTGCCATCGCCCGGGGCCGGCTGTCGTCCGGATCGATGATCTTGGGCTGGGCTGGGCCGAACGGGTGAGTGTGAGGCGCCCCTCGGGGGCCGCCGAGGCAGGTCGCGGAAAGTGGCAACTACTCAGGCCCCCTGTTCGTCCTGCACTATGAAGGCCAGTGAGCGCGCACGGCGCGCCGGGGTGTCGGAGGTGGCGGATGGCCGTTCAACCGTGGGGCGAGCAGGGCCCCGGGTACGGAGGACGGCCGCCCCAGGTACCGGCCAAGCCGTACGCGCAACCGCAGCCGTACGCCCAGTCCTACGCGCAGCCGGCGCCGATGCCGCAGTCGGCGATGCGGGCGGCCCACACCGACCGGGACCGCACCGTCGACGTGCTGAAGGCCGCGTACGCCGAGGGCCGGCTCTCCGCCGACGAGTACGGCCAGCGCTTCGACGCGGCGAGCGCCGCGCAGACGTACGGCGAGCTGGCCCGGCTGGTGGCCGATCTGCCCTCCGGCCCGATGGTGACGCCGATGCCGCCGATGACGGCGGTCGGCCAGCCGGTGCCGCAGACCTTCCTGCTGCCGCCCCCGCCGGTGCCGACCCGCCCGACCAACAGCACGGCCGTGGCGTCGATGGTGCTCGGCCTGATGGGGCTCGGGCTGCCGGCCGTGATCACCGGGCACATCGCCAAGGCCCAGATCCGGGAGCGCAACGAGGAGGGCGACACCATGGCCACGGTCGGCCTGGTCTTCGGCTACCTGGCCAGCGCCGTCTACACCCTGCTGATGCTGGCCCTGATCGCCTGATCGCCTGATCGCCTGAGCATCTGAGTGCCTGAGCGTCTGAGTGCCTGACCGGCCGATCGCCCTCGCCCGCCCGGCCCCCCGGCCGGTGCCCGCCCCGGTGGCGGCGCCCGCCGGGGTGTGGTAGAGCGGCAGAAGAGCGGTTCGTCACCGGGAAGTCGTGCCCGCGACACCCCGGCGCCGCCCGGCCACCGCCGCGACCTGCGGCGTTGCATTTGTTTTGACCGAGCCCGATGCGCTAGGTACGCTCTGACCTTGTGCCTGGGGTGTCCCCGGGTCCTTGTGCGTGCATGCACACCGGCCGCCGCGCCGAGCCGGAGCGCCTCCCAGCGCTCCGCGCGTTGAGCGCCGTCGCTGTACATCAGCTCATGGGATTCCGTGTCGGAATAAGCCCAACACACCCGACCGCGTGGGTCGACCACGGGGTCGTGTGCGATGGAGACACCGCAGGTTAGTTTTACCAAGCCTTGGCACACAGAAAACGGAGAAACGGTGCCTACGATCCAGCAGCTGGTCCGAAAGGGCCGGCAGGACAAGGTCGAGAAGAACAAGACTCCCGCGCTGAAGGGCTCGCCCCAGCGTCGCGGCGTCTGCACGCGTGTGTACACGACCACCCCGAAGAAGCCGAACTCGGCGCTTCGTAAGGTCGCCCGTGTGCGCCTCACCAGCGGGATCGAGGTCACCGCTTACATCCCGGGCGAGGGCCACAACCTGCAGGAGCACTCCATCGTGCTGGTGCGCGGTGGTCGTGTGAAGGACCTTCCTGGTGTCCGCTACAAGATCATCCGCGGTTCGCTCGACACCCAGGGTGTCAAGAACCGCAAGCAGGCTCGCAGCCGCTACGGCGCCAAGAAGGAGAAGTAAGAATGCCTCGTAAGGGCCCCGCCCCGAAGCGCCCGGTCATCATCGACCCGGTTTACGGCTCCCCGGTCGTCACCCAGCTGGTCAACAAGATCCTGCTGCACGGCAAGCGCTCCACCGCCGAGCGGATCGTCTACGGCGCCCTTGAGGGCGTCCGCGAGAAGACCGGCTCCGACCCCGTCGTGGCGCTGAAGCGCGCGCTGGAGAACGTCAAGCCGGCTCTTGAGGTCAAGTCCCGCCGTGTCGGTGGCGCGACCTACCAGGTTCCGGTCGAGGTCCGTCCGGGCCGCGCCAGCACCCTGGCGCTGCGCTGGATGGTCGGTTACTCCCGCGCCCGTCGCGAGAAGACCATGACCGAGCGCCTGATGAACGAGATCCTCGACGCCAGCAACGGCCTGGGCGCTTCCGTGAAGCGTCGCGAGGACACCCACAAGATGGCCGAGTCCAACAAGGCCTTCGCGCACTACCGCTGGTAGTCCGAACCCCGTCACTAGACAGAGAGAGAACGAGCCACCATGGCTGCAACCTCCCTTGACCTCGCCAGGGTCCGCAACATCGGGATCATGGCGCACATCGACGCGGGCAAGACCACCACCACCGAGCGGATCCTGTTCTACACCGGTGTCTCGTACAAGATCGGTGAGGTCCACGATGGCGCTGCCACCATGGACTGGATGGAGCAGGAGCAGGAGCGCGGCATCACGATCACGTCGGCCGCGACGACCTGTCACTGGACGCTCGACGGCGTCGACAACACCATCAACATCATCGACACCCCGGGTCACGTCGACTTCACCGTCGAGGTGGAGCGTTCGCTGCGCGTCCTCGACGGTGCCGTCACGGTGTTCGACGGTGTCGCCGGCGTGGAGCCCCAGTCCGAGACCGTGTGGCGGCAGGCTGACCGCTACGGCGTCCCGCGCATCTGCTTCATCAACAAGCTGGACCGCACGGGCGCGAACTTCTTCTTCTGCGTCGACACCATCGTGGAGCGCCTCGGCGCCACCCCGCTGGTGATGCAGCTCCCGATCGGTGCCGAGGCGGACTTCCAGGGCGTTGTCGACCTGGTCCGCATGAAGGCGCTGGTCTGGACGGCCGAGGCCGCCAAGGGCGAGATGTACGACATCGTCGACATCCCGGCCGACCTGGTGGACCAGGCCGAGGAGTACCGCGAGCAGCTGCTGGACACCGTGTCGACCGTCAGCGACGAGGTGATGGAGCTCGCCATGGAGGGCGAGGCCGTCCCCGAGGAGCTCCTGATCGCCGCGATCCGCAAGGGCACGCTGAACTCGGACTTCACGCCGATCTTCTGCGGCACCGCCTTCAAGAACAAGGGCGTTCAGCCCCTGCTCGACGCGGTCGTCAACTACCTGCCGTCGCCGCTGGACATCGAGTCCATCGAGGGCACCAAGCCCGGCGACGACACGGTCAAGATCTCCCGCAAGGCGTCGGACGACGAGCCGCTCGCGGCTCTGGCGTTCAAGATCATGTCCGACCCGCACCTGGGCAAGCTCACCTTCGTCCGGATCTACTCCGGGCGCCTTGAGGCCGGCACCGCCGTCCTCAACGCGGTGAAGGGCCGCAAGGAGCGCATCGGCAAGATCTACCGCATGCACGCGAACAAGCGTGAGGAGATCGAGTCGGTGGGCGCCGGCGACATCGTCGCCGTCATGGGTCTCAAGCAGACCACCACCGGTGAGACCCTGTCCGACGAGAAGCACCCGGTCATCCTGGAGTCCATGGACTTCCCGGCCCCGGTCATCCGCGTCGCGATCGAGCCGAAGTCCAAGGGCGACCAGGAGCGGCTCGGTACCGCCATCCAGCGCCTGGCCGAGGAGGACCCGTCCTTCCAGGTCAACACGGACGAGGAGACCGGCCAGACCATCATCGCGGGTATGGGCGAGCTGCACCTCGAGGTGCTGGTCGACCGTATGAAGCGTGAGTTCAAGGTCGAGGCCAACGTCGGCAAGCCGCAGGTCGCGTACCGCGAGACGATCCGCAAGGCCGTCGAGCGCATCGACTTCACGCACAAGAAGCAGACCGGTGGCTCCGGCCAGTTCGCGAAGATCCAGATCGCGATCGAGCCGATCGAGTCCGGCGAGGGCTACGAGTTCGTCAACAAGGTCACCGGTGGCCGCGTGCCGAAGGAGTACATCCCTTCGGTCGACGCCGGTTGCCAGGAGGCCATGGAGTTCGGCGTGCTCGCCGGCTACCCGCTCCAGGGTGTCCGCGTGACGCTGCTCGACGGTGCCTCGCACGACGTCGACTCCTCCGAGCTCGCGTTCAAGATCGCCGGCTCGATGGCATTCAAGGAGGGCGCCCGCAAGGCCTCTCCGACTCTGCTGGAGCCGATGATGGCCGTCGAGGTCACCACGCCCGAGGACTACATGGGCGATGTGATCGGCGACATCAACTCTCGCCGTGGCCAGATCCGGTCCATGGACGAGCGTTACGGTGCCCGCGTCGTTTCGGCGCTGGTGCCCCTCTCCGAGATGTTCGGCTACGTCGGTGACCTGCGCAGCAAGACCTCTGGTCGCGCAAGCTACTCGATGCAGTTCGACTCGTACGCCGAGGTTCCGCGGAACGTGGCGGACGACATCATCGCCAAGGCCAAGGGCGAGTAAGGACCGGCGCGAGCCGAGTCCTTGCCCGAGCTCGCAGGACATCCCGACATTCGGGACGATTGCGAACCCTTAGGCTATTAGGAGGCGAACCCGGGGGAACCCACTCGGATTCCCCCGGGGGCCTCCGCCCCCACCCGCGGGACGGCATGGGGCGCACTCCAGCGCCACATACCCAACCCGATCAAAGACCAACTGACGTCAGCACGGCGTACAGAACTGTCCTCAGGAGGACTGCAGTGGCGAAGGCGAAGTTCGAGCGGACGAAGCCCCACGTCAACATCGGCACCATCGGTCACATCGACCACGGTAAGACGACCCTTACCGCGGCCATCACCAAGGTGCTGCACGACGCGTACCCGGAGATCAACCCCTTCACGCCGTTCGACCAGATCGACAAGGCGCCGGAGGAGCGGCAGCGCGGTATCACCATCTCGATCGCGCACGTCGAGTACCAGACCGAGGCGCGTCACTACGCCCACGTCGACTGCCCGGGTCACGCGGACTACATCAAGAACATGATCACCGGTGCGGCCCAGATGGACGGTGCGATCCTCGTCGTCGCCGCCACCGACGGCCCGATGCCGCAGACCAAGGAGCACGTCCTCCTGGCCCGCCAGGTCGGCGTCCCCTACATCGTCGTCGCCCTGAACAAGGCCGACATGGTGGACGACGAGGAGATCCTGGAGCTCGTCGAGCTCGAGGTCCGTGAGCTCCTCTCCGAGTACGAGTTCCCGGGCGACGACCTGCCGGTCGTCCGCGTCTCCGCGCTGAAGGCGCTGGAGGGCGACAAGGAGTGGGGCGAGAAGCTCCTCGGCCTGATGCACGCGGTCGACGAGGCCATCCCGACCCCGGCCCGCGCCGTGGACCAGCCGTTCCTGATGCCGATCGAGGACGTCTTCACGATCACCGGTCGTGGCACCGTCGTCACCGGTCGTATCGAGCGTGGCATCCTCAAGGTCAACGAGACTGTCGACATCATCGGCATCAAGGAGACCAAGACCACCACCACGGTCACCGGTATCGAGATGTTCCGCAAGCTGCTCGACGAGGGCCAGGCCGGTGAGAACGTCGGTCTGCTCCTCCGTGGCATCAAGCGCGAGGATGTCGAGCGCGGCCAGGTCATCATCAAGCCCGGTTCGGTCACCCCGCACACCGAGTTCGAGGCCCAGTCCTACATCCTGTCGAAGGACGAGGGTGGCCGTCACACCCCCTTCTTCAACAACTACCGCCCGCAGTTCTACTTCCGTACCACGGACGTGACCGGCGTCGTGACCCTCCCCGAGGGCACCGAGATGGTCATGCCGGGCGACAACACCGCCATGACGGTCGTGCTGATCCAGCCGATCGCCATGGAGGAGGGCCTGAAGTTCGCCATCCGTGAGGGTGGCCGCACCGTCGGCGCCGGCCAGGTCACCAAGATCCTCAAGTAATCGAGGCTCTGGACCTGCCTGTGTCACACAGGTGAAGTCCGAAGGGCCCCGCACACCTCGGTGTGCGGGGCCCTTCGGCGTGTCGCGCGGAGCGCGCGGGGGTCCTGTGCGTAGGGCGATCGCGCTGCGGATAGACTGAGCCACCCGCAGCCGTCGCCAGGGCGAGGCTGACCGAGGCTCTCCGCCCCACTCGCTGAAAGCGCTCCGGAATGACCTCTGCCCCCCTTCTCACGAAGCCCTCGCTTCTCCGGCGCCGTTCGGCCGCGCGCGCGGGCCAGTCGCCCGACGGTCGCGCCAAGCGCCCCCGGCTGTACGCGCTCGACGGGATGCGTCTCTTCGCGGCCCTGAGCGTGCTCTCCTTCCACTGGACCGCCTACGTCGGCATCTCCGGGGTGTGGCAGGGCGTCACTCCGAAGGACGTACTGCCGACGGTGAACCGGATGGCGGCCTACGGCTGGCTCGGGGTGGAGCTGTTCTTCGTCATCAGCGGCTTCGTGATCTGCATGAGCTGCTGGGGGAAGCGGCCGGGGGAGTTCTTCGTCTCCCGGGTGGTCCGGCTGTACCCCGGCTACTGGGCGGGCATAGCGCTCACCAGCCTGGTGGTGCTGAACCTCAAGCAGTTCGCCCGTTCGGGGGCCGGTGACGGGCTCAACGCCGGCACCATCCTCGGCAACCTGACCATGCTTCAGACTCCGCTCGGGATGCGGCACGTCGACGGCGTCTACTGGACGCTCTGGGTGGAGATGCGGTTCTACCTGCTCTTCGCGATCGTCGTGGCGACCGGCCTCACCTACCGCAAGGTGGTGGCGTTCTGCGGGATCTGGACGATCCTCGCGGTGCTCGCCCCGCAGGCGGACCTCCCGCTGCTGACCACCCTCGCCATGCCGAACGAGTCGCCGTTCTTCATCGCCGGCGTCGGCATGTTCCTGATGTACCGCTTCGGTCAGAACCTGCTGCTCTGGGGGATCGTCGGATTCTCCTGGATCCTCGCGCTGACCCGCCTGACCTCCATCCAGGAGGTGTACGTCAACGTTCTCGGCCACCCCCTTTCGTGGAACGTCATGGCCGGTGCGGTGACGGCCGCGTTCGCCCTGGTGCTGGGTGCCGCGCTGGGCGTGTTCGACTGGGTGCAGTGGAAGTGGCTGACGGTCGCCGGTGCGCTGACCTACCCGCTCTACCTGATCCACCAGGAGATCGGCTGGACGCTGATCCACTGGCTGCTCACCAAGGACTTCGGTGTCCGGGCGGCCCTGGGGACGACCCTGCTCGCGGTGATGGTGGCGGCCTGGCTGATCCACCGGTTGGTCGAGCGGCCGGTCTCGAAGATGATGAAGAACGCGTTGGACCGTTCGATGGCGACCCTCCGCCGGGCCTCGGACGAACCCGCTCCGGTGAAGCACTGACAACGCAGGGGGACGCGTGAATTCGGCGTCCCAAGAATCATTCATGCAATCGCAAAATCCTGCTGCTAGCCTGGCCGCCATCACGGGGTGGACCCAGGCCGCGCACCCCTCCTTCGCAACCATCAGCTCGGTCGTCCGGGCCACCCGGCCGCACTCCGGGATCGATCGATCGTTCTCAAAGACATAAGGGACAGGCGACAACTGATGTACAACGCAGCAGTATCGGCAGAGCAGGCCGTCCCGCCGGCGCCGCTGTTGTCGGTCGTGATGCCGATCTACAACGAGCAGGAGGCCCTGCCGTTGACGGTCCAGCGCCTGCGCCCGATCCTGGACGAGCTGGGGATCGACTACGAGGTCGTCGGTATCGACGACGGCAGCACCGACGCCACCCCGGCGATCATGCAGAAGATCCACCAGGACTGGCCGGAGTTCCGGATCGTCCGCTTCGCGCGCAACTCCGGTCACCAGGCGGCGCTGACCGCGGGCATCCACCGGGCCTACGGCGACTACGTGGTGTCCATCGACGCCGACCTGCAGGACCCGCCGGAGAAGATCCCCGAGATGCTCGCGCTCGCCCGCGAGAAGAACCTCGACATCGTCTACGGCGTGCGCGGCGACCGCGGCACCGACACCTTCTTCAAGCGGCGTACGGCCGGCGCCTACTACTGGCTGATGCGCAAGCTGGTCGGCAAGAACATGCCGAACCAGGCCGGTGACTTCCGCCTGCTCAGCCGCGCCGCGGTGGACGCGCTCAAGGCGATGCCCGAGCACCAGCCGGTCTACCGCCTGCTGGTCCCGTGGCTGGGCTTCCCCAGCGGCGAGGTCGTCTACGTCCGCGAGGAGCGGGTCGCGGGCAGCACGCACTACCCGCTGTCCAAGATGGTCCGTCTCGCCATCGACAGCATCACCAACTTCTCCGCCAGCCCGCTGCGGCTCGCCACCTGGCTCGGCCTGCTGAGCTTCGTGCTCTGCTTCTGCCTGGGGATCTACACCACGGTCGAGTACGCGCTCGGCAAGACTGTGCCGGGCTGGTCCTCGCTGTTCGTCGGCATGCTCTTCCTCGGCGCCGTCCAGCTGGTCTGCATCGGTCTGCTGGGCGAGTACGTCGGCCGGATCTACTCGGCGGCGCAGGCCCGCCCGGCCTACTTCGTCGGGTACGACTCGGCCGAGGACCGCGCGAAGGCGGCGAAGGTCTCCGAGTACGCGGTGTGACCCCCCGGTCCGTCCCGCGGCGCCGGCCGCCGCGGGACGGACCGGCCGCCGACCGCCAGGAAGCCGACGCACAGCCCGCAGGAGAAGAAGAGCGATGGGCACTACCGACAGCACCGCGCCCGCCCTGGGCACGCCGACCCCGCCCGCCGGGCGGACCGGCAGTTCCGCGCCGGACGCCGGCGGTGCCCCGCTGCGCCCGCGCGACCGGGTGGTGGCGTTCCTGCCCGCGCTCGCGGCCTACCTCTTCCTGGTCGTCCTGCTGCTGGCCGCCGACACCTCGGTCAGTGACATCGCGCGGTACACCTTCTACGTGCTGTGGGGCGTCATGCTCCCGGGCACGCTGGTCTTCCGCCTGCTGCGGCGCCGTCCGCACACGCTGGTCGAGGACCTGGCCTTCGGCGCCGTGGTCGGCCTGGTGCTGGAGCTGGCCGCCTGGGCCGTTCTGGTCGGGCTCGGCCTGCAGTCGGTGGCCACGGCCTGGCCGCTGGCGGTGCTGATCCCGTTCGCCGCCGTGCCGGGGCTGCGGCGGCACTGGCGGCCGCGCGGCTACCGCCGCCCCTCGCCGGGCTGGTCCTGGTCGGTCGCCGGCACCGTCGCGTTCACCAGTGCCTACATGTACGGGGCGGTGCTCAGCCGGAACCCGGTCGTGCCGGACAGCGAGACCACCCGGCAGTACATCGACCTGCCCTACCTGCTGTCGCTGGCCGGGAACGCCAAGCACAACTTCCCGCTGACCTTCCCGCAGGCCGCCGGGGAGCCGCTGCACTACCACTGGTTCACCTTCGTCCACATGGCGATGACCGACCTGGTCGGGCACATCGACCTGACCGTGGTCCAGATGCGCCTGATGGTCCCGGCGCTCGCCGCCCTGGCCATGGTGATCACCGCCGTGGTGGCGCACCGGCTGACCGGGCGGCCGTGGGCCGGGCCGGTCGCCGCCCTGCTGATCTTCGCGGTCGGCG
The DNA here is from genome assembly GCF_040630735.1 of Kitasatospora sp. NPDC005748. Lineage (NCBI taxonomy): Bacteria > Bacillati > Actinomycetota > Actinomycetes > Kitasatosporales > Streptomycetaceae > Kitasatospora > Kitasatospora sp. NPDC005748. The sequence goes on along the minus strand of NZ_JBEXYD010000006.1, from coordinate 11,268 downwards.
AGTTCAACGCGATCTACCCCAACAACGTCGGCCACTGGACCTTCGGGGCTCCGGCGGTACCGCTGATGTCCTGGGCGAGCCTCTCGCTGACGTACAGCCAGCCGCTGCTGATGGCCCTGATCGGGGTGGTCGGTGACGCCCTGCGCGGGCGCGGCGGCGAGGCGCGGGCCGAGGAGGACGGGCCCGTCCGGATCCCGGCGCTCGGCCGGGGCGCGTTCGTCCTCACCGCGCTGTTCGCGGTGGCCTCCAGCGCGGCGAAGGCGAGCTCCCTGCCGGTGACGCTGGCCGCGCTGGCCTTCGCCGGTCTGATGGTGCTGATCGGCACGCGGCGCATCCCGTGGACCATCGTCGGCCTCGGCGCGGTCATCGCCGGCGCCCAGGTGTTCGCCACCGCGGTGCTGTTCCGCTTCGAGAGCTACGGCCTCGAAGTGGTGCCCTTCGGCAACATCGAGAAGTACTGGGCCGATCCGCAGCAGACCCGGACGGCGGTGACCCAGAGCGTGGTCGTCGCCGCCACGCTGATCGCGTTCCTGCTCAACCACCAGCTGCGGATGGTCGGCATGATCCCGCTCCTGTGGCGCCGCCGGCTCCGCCTGGAGCAGACCCAGTGGTTCCTGCTCGGCGGGGCCATCGCCGGCCCGGCCGTCTACCTGGTGGTCAACGGCTTCAACGCCAGCTACTTCACCCTCGCCGGCCTCTCCTTCGGCGTGCTGCTCTCGGCCTGGGGCTACTGCGAGGTCTTCGAGCGGGCCGCGCTGCCCACCCGGGTCAAGTTCGCGCTCGGCGCCGGCACGGTGGCCTTCGTCCTCCTGCTCACCCTCGGCATCTACCACTACGCGGACGACTGGGCGGCCTTCGCGCTCAAGGCGGTCGGCGACGCCGACGGCACCGAGTCCTACACGGCGCTGGTGCCGGCGCTGGCCGCGGCGGCGGCGCTGGCCGGGGCCGCGACGGTCTGCGGCCTGCTCTGGTGGGCGGCCGGCCGGGCGCTGCCGGCGCTGCGCGGCCGCGGCGCCGTGGTGCTGCTCACCGCGGCGCTGGCGGCCGGCGCCCCCTCGCTGCTACTCGACGTCCAGCAGTCCCGCCAGGTCCCGTGGGACGGCGCGTGGCCGCTCCCGGCCAGTCAGGTGGAGGCCGCGCGCTGGGTCCGCGCGCACAGCGACCCGACCGACGTCCTGGTGACCAACGGCCACTGCCGGTCGGAGAGCGACTACACCGTCCCCGGGGAGAACTGCTGGAACTCCCTGTCCTTCTACCTGAGCGCCTACTCCGAACGCTCGGTGCTGGTGGAGGGCTGGGCCTACTCGCCGCGGCTGATGTCGGCGAAGTCCGCGTCCTTCTGGGACCAGGAGCTGCTCAAGCTCAACGAGGACTCCGTCTACCGGCCGACGGCCGCTATCCTCGACCGGCTGAGCGAGCGGCACCACGTCCGCTACGTGGTGGTGAACCGCAAGGTGGCGCCGGAGTCGCCGGACCTGAAGACCTTCGCCAAGCCGGTCTTCGACAACGGCCGGATGGCCGTGTACGAGATTTCCTGAACCGCCGAACCGATCGCATGGGTGCTCACATGGTTTCCACCGACCAGCCGACCGAAGCGGCCGAGGTGCCGCCGGCCGGCCAGGGCCCGCGGCCCTCCGACACCGGGACGGCCAAGCGCCAGGTCCCGTCCTTCCTGGTGATCGGGGTCCTGAGCACCCTCTTCTACCTGCTCCTCTACGTGGTGGCCCGGCGCTTCGTCGACCCCCAGGCGGCCAACCTCATCGCGCTCGCGGTGAGTGCGGTCGCCAACACCGCGGCCAACCGCCGGTTCACCTTCGGGATCACCGGCAAAGAGGGCGCGCTGCGTCACCAGCTCCAGGGCGCGGTGGCCTTCCTGATCGGCCTCGGTCTGAGCTCCGGGGCGCTGGCGCTGCTCGACCTGGCCGCGCCGAACGCCTCGAAGGCGGTCGAGGTGGCCGGGCTGATCGCCGCGAACGGTCTGGCGACGGTGGTCCGGTTCCTGCTGATGAAGGTCTGGGTCTTCAGGGAGAAGTGACCCCGGGCGGCTTCGGTGGCGGCTGGGACGGCGTCCGGGGCTGCCGCGGCGGTGCCGGGGGCCGGGGCCCGCGCCCGGCGGCCCGCCGCTGTTGCCCCGGGGTCCAGGACCGCAACCGCAGCGCGGGCGCCTCGACGAGGTGCCAGGAGAGCGCCGCCAGCAGACCGGTCACGGCCAGCGCGCCGGCCAGGAAGCCGAGCGGACCGAAGCGGGCCGCGCCGGTCAGCGCCAGCGCCTGCTCGACCGGGAAGCCGAAGACGTACACGCCGTACGAGTAGTCGCCGCGCACGCCGATCGCCCGCCAGCGGCGGGGGAGCGCCGACGCGGCCCAGAACAGCAGATAGACCAGCGCGGGGACGCCGAGCACCGCGAAGCCGCCCCAGCGGGCCGAGCCGGTCAGGACGAGCGCGGCGGTCAGCGCCAGGGCGTCGTGGAGCGGGATCCGCTCGGCGTAGAGCCGCAGCACGCCGCCGAGCAGGAAGGCCAGGCCGAGGGTGGCGGCGAGGTGGAAGGTGACCAGGCCCAGCAGCGGGAGCGCCACCCCGGGCCCGCCCGCCGGGGGCACCTCGGCCGGGAGGTCCACGGCGCCGCTCGCGACCAGGAGCCAGAGCGCGAGCGCCGCCGAGGCGACGAACGCCCGCCGGCGCAGTAGCCCCAGGGCGGCCAGCAGCCCCGCCGCCAGGTAGCAGAGCAGCTCGTACTTGAGCGACCAGAGGGCGCCGTTGAGGCTCCGGTCGAAGTTGGTCCCGCTGCGGACGCCCTCGGCGATCACGCCCGAGACGTCCCAGCCGGTGGTGGGCGCGGCACTGCCGAGGCTGGTCAGATAGCTCAGCGGACCGTCCGGGCGGGTCCAGAAGCCGCCCAGGGTGCCGTGCTGCCACCAGTACAGGGCGGGCATCAGGACGGCGGCCGAGAACAGCAGCGAGCCGCCGAGGCCGGGCCCGATGCGCAGGGCCCGGTGCCAGAGGTAGCGGCCGGGCGGGAGCCGCCGGGCGCTCTCGGTGATCACGAATCCGGAGAGTGCGAAGAACCCGAGGACGGCGGCCTTGCCGAGGTCGGTCTGCCGGCCGCTCCAGAGCCAGAGCGGATCGGGGCGTCCCCAGCCGAGCGGGAAGACGTGCGAGACGACGACGGTGGCGGCCAGTAGGAGGCGGAGCGCGCCGAGCCCGTTCGCCCGGTCGTCGAGGATCCGCTCGAGGGTGCCGCGCGGGCGGAGCACTGCTGGTCGGCTGATGGCTCCCCCCGGCGGATCGGCCGGGCGGCGCCCGCGGTCGTCGCGGACGCCGCCCCGTGGTGGCGTGCGGTGCTCGTCGGACGAGGGGGCCGGGGCCCTACGCCTGCGGAGCGGCGATCTGGGCCTCCCAGAGGTCGCGGACGGCCTCGCGCAGGGTGCGCCGGGGCTCCCAGCCGAGCCGCTCGCGGGCGACGGTGATGTCGAGCTGCTGCCACTCCGTCTCCGGGCCGGTGCCGTCCGGCGCGGGGACCTCGGTGATCTCGGTGGGCACCCCGCTCTCCTCGATCAGCAGCTCGACCAGCAGCCGGGCGGAGGACGCGGCGCCGGTGCCGATGTTGACCACCGGCGGCACGTCCGGGCGGACGGCGGCGAGCAGCACGGCGTCCAGGGTGTCGCCGAGGTCGACGAAGTCGCGCTGGGCGGTGAGCGGCTGCAGCGAGAGCTGAGCGGTCTCGCCGGCCCGGCGGGCGGCGTCCAGCTTGGCGGCCATCACACCGAGCAGGCTGTGACCGGGCTGGCCGGCGCCGACCACGTTGCCGAGCCGCAGCGACACCGCGTCCAGCCGGCCGGCCTCGACGGCGCGGACGACGGCCTCGGTGGCGGTGAGCTTGAGCTTGCCGTACTCCATCACCGGCGCGGCGGGGTCGCTCTCGCGCTGGCTGGTGCCGACCGGCGCCATGCCGTACTCGTGCACGGTGCCGAGGTGGACCAGGCGGGCGGGGGAGGCCATCGCGCAGACGGCCTCGATCAGCCGGTCCACCAGGACCACGTTGGCCTGGTACATCTGCTCGTCGTTCAGGCCCCACATGCCGCCGGCCGCGTTGACGACGGTGTCGATCCGCTCGCGGTCGAGCAGCGCGGTGAGGTCGGCGGCGGCGTCGGAGGAGATGTCGAAGGCGACGAACCGGCCGGGCGCCGGCACGGCCGGGGCCTTGCGGGCGAGGCTGACGACCTCGGCGCCCTGCTCCAGCAGGCGGGCGCCGACCACGCGGCCGATGAAGCCGGTGCCGCCGAGGACGGCGACCCGGGAGGGGGCCGGGTGCGGTGCGGTCATGTGCGGTGACTCCCTGGGGCGGTGATGGGCCCGGGACGGTGACGGGCCCGGGACGGTGGCGGCTGGGTCAGCGGGGGCGGGCGGCGGTGCTGGTGGCGTTGCGCAGCAGGGCCTTCGCCCCGTCCCACTGGCCGGCGCGCATCGCGCCCGGGACCAGGGTGAGGGCGTGGATCCGGGCCGAGAGGTGCATCCGGGAGGCCTTGGCGGCCCGCGGCCAGCCGTGCGCGTCCAGGCGGTCGGCGGCGTCCAGGAAGTACCGGCGGGCCTCGGTGAACCGGGTGCCGCTGTAGGCGGACGTCGAGGAGATGCTGACGGTGTGCCGGCGGTACTGGAACGCCCGGACGTCGTCGACGACCATGTGCTCGCCGGCCTGGAGCAGGTCGATGACGAGCGCGAGGTCCTGGATGATCTCCAGGTTGTCGCGGAAACCGGTGGTCCGCACGGCCTCGGTGCGCCAGCAGATCGACGGGAAGTACAACCAGTTGCCCTTGAGCAGGCTGACCGCGAGCTCCTCGCCGCCCCGCAGGGTGCGGCCCTGCTGCTTGGGCGCGTAGATCCGGCGCTTGGCCTCGTCGGCCAGCGAGCTGGTCGGCTTCCCGTCGCCGTCGATCACCTGGACGCCCGGCTGGATCATCGCGACGCCGGGGTACTGGGCCAGGATCGAGCGGATGGTGGCGACGTAGTTGGGCAGCATGATGTCGTCGGTGCCCATGAACATCATGTACTCGTACTCGGCCATGCCCAGGCACTTGCGGTAGTTGCCGGTGACGCCGAGGTTCTGCTCGTTCCGGAAGTACCGCACCCGCGGGTCGCCGAGCTCGGCGAACCACTCCGGGACGCCGGGCTCCCGGCCGTCGTCGACGACGGTCAGCCGCCAGTCGGGATCGCTCTGCGCCAGCACGCTGCGGACCGCGGCCTGCATCAGTGCGACGTCGCCGTAGTACGGAAGCAGGATTTCCAGAGTGGTCATGGTGGAGGGCACATCCGCTGGTCTGAGTCGGGGCCGGGTGCGAGGCGAGGACCCCGCGGCGGGCCCATCATACTGAGCCGGTCGGCGGCTCCCGCCGGGGCGGACGACGATGCCCGGGCCCGCGCCGGAGGGCGGCGGGCCCGGGCATCGGGCGGTTCAGCGGGTGCGCAGGCTCTCGGTGAAGGCGAGGCACTTCTCGTAGTCCGGCAGCAGGCCGGTGGCGAGCGCCTCGGCCAGCGAGGGCGCGGCGTCGTCCCGGGCGGACAGCTGCGGGGCGTCGGTGGGCCACTCGATCCCGAGGTCCGGGTCCAGCGGGTGCACCGCGTGCTCACCGGTCGGGTTGTAGGTCTCGGAGCAGACGTAGGACAGCGTGGCGTCGTCGGTCAGCGCGCAGAAACCGTGGCCGAGGCCCTCGGGGATGTAGACCGACCTGCGCTCGGCGTCGTCCAGCCGGACGAACTCCCAGCGGCCGAAGGCGGGGGAGCCCACCCGCAGGTCCACGATCACGTCGAGCACGGCGCCGCGCACGCAGCTGACGTACTTGGCCTGGCCGGGCGGGACGTCGGCGAAGTGGATGCCGCGCACGACGTCCTTGGCGGACACCGACAGGTTGCCCTGGGCGAACTTCAGCGGGTGGCCGACCACCTCTTCGAGCCGGTCGAAGCGGTACCACTCCATGAACAGGCCGCGCGGGTCGCCGTGCTGCTGCGGGGTGACCTCGAAGGCGCCGGGGATCGAGAGCTCACGGAACTTCACCGGGCCGCCTCCTCTTCGAGCAGCGCGATCAGGTAGTCGCCGTAGCCGCTCTTGCACAGCGGCTCGGCCAGCTCGCGCAGCTGCGCGTCGTCGATCAGGCCGGCCCGCCAGGCCGCCTCCTCGATGCAGCCGATCTTGAAGCCCTGGCGCTCCTCGATGACCCGGACGAACTCGGAGGCCTGCACCATCGACACGAACGTGCCGGTGTCGAGCCAGGCGGTACCGCGGTCGAGGATGGTGACGTGCAGCTCACCGGTCTTGAGGTACTCCTCGTTGACCGCGGTGATCTCCAGCTCGCCGCGCGCGCTCGGGCGCAGGCCGGCCGCGATCTTGACCACGCGGTTGTCGTAGAAGTACAGGCCGGGCACCGCGTAGCGGGACTTGGGCTGGGTGGGCTTCTCCTCGATGGAGATGACCTGGCCGTTGTCGTCGAACTCCACCACGCCGTACGCGGTCGGGTCGGCGACCGGGTAGGCGAACACCATGCCGCCCTGCGGCGCGGTGCGCTGCGCGAGCCGGGTGCCGAGGCCGCTGCCGTGGAAGATGTTGTCGCCGAGGATCAGCGCGACGGGCTCGTCACCGATGAAGTCGGCGCCGAGCACGAAGGCCTGGGCGATGCCCTCCGGCTTCTCCTGGACGGCGTACTCCAGCTTGAGGCCGAACTGGGAGCCGTCGCCGAGCAGCCGCTGGAACTGCTCCTGGTCCTGCGGGGTGGTAATGATCAGGATCTCGCTGATGCCCGCCATGACCAGGGTCGACAGCGGGTAGTAGATCATCGGCTTGTCGAAGACGGGGAGGAGCTGCTTCGAGACTGCTCGGGTCAGCGGCCACAGTCGTGACCCGGTGCCGCCCGCCAAGAGGATTCCACGCATGCGCGCAGCTTATGTGAGGTTCGGAGCCCGCCGCTGACCCGGGGCGAGGGCCCCGGGGCACACCGGTAGACTGCCCGCACTATGCGCATCCTCGTCACCGGCGGCGCCGGCTTCATCGGTTCAGAGTTCGTCCGCCAGCTGCTCGGCGCCGACGCAACGGATCAGATCACCGTCTTCGACAAGCTCACCTACTCGGGCGTCGAGGCCAACCTGGCGCCCGTCGCCGGTCACAGCGGCTACTCCTTCGTGCGTGGCGACATCTGTGACGCGGAGGCCGTCGACCAGGTCATGCCCGGCCACGACGTGGTCGTCCACTTCGCGGCCGAGTCGCACGTGGACCGCTCCATCGAGGGCGCCGGCCCGTTCGTGGTCACCAACGTCCTGGGCACCCAGGTGCTGCTGGACTCGGCCAAGAAGCACGGCGTCGGCCGCTTCGTCCACGTCTCCACCGACGAGGTCTACGGCTCCATCTCCGAGGGCTCGTGGACCGAGGAGTGGCCGCTGGCGCCCAACTCCCCGTACTCGGCGTCGAAGGCCGGCTCGGACCTGCTGGCGCTCGCCTACCACCGCACCCACGGCATGGACGTGGTGGTCACCCGCTGCTCCAACAACTACGGGCACTACCAGTTCCCGGAGAAGGTCATCCCGCTGTTCACCACCAACCTGCTGGACGGCAGGAAGGTGCCGCTCTACGGCACCGGCGGCAACATCCGGGACTGGCTGCACGTCTCCGACCACTGCCGCGGCATCGAGCTGGCCATGCGCAAGGGCCGCTCCGGCGAGGTCTACAACATCGGCGGCGGCACCGAGATCACCAACAAGGAGCTCACCGAGCTGCTGCTCCAGGCCGCCGGCGCGGACTGGTCGATGGTCGAGCCGGTCGCCGACCGCAAGGGCCACGACCTGCGCTACTCGCTGGACATCACCAAGATCAGCGAGGAGCTCGGCTACGCCCCGCAGGTCCGCTTCGAGGACGGCCTCGCCGCCACCATCGCCTGGTACCGCGAGAACCGCGCCTGGTGGGAGCCGCTGAAGGCCAAGGCCACCCTGCGATGACGAACCCGGTGGCCAAGCTGCTGGGGGCGCTGCCCCCCGGTGTGCGGCTCGTCGCGGGGGGAACCGTGGTCCTCGGTGTCTCCTCGTACATCTTCCTGGCCCTGGCCGGGCACAGCTTGGACACCACCCAGGTCGCCGGCGTCTCGATGCTCTGGACCGTGGTCATGTCCGTCGGGTACGGGCTGTTCTCGCCGGTCGAGCTGGAGCTGACCCGCCTGGTGGCCGCCCGTGACGTGGCGGGACAGGGCCCCGGACCGGCGATCCGGCGGGTCCTGCTGGTCACCGCCGGGGTCCTGGTGGCGGTGCTGGCCGTGATCGCGGCCGCCGCCCGGCCGATCGCGGACCGCTTCTTCTCCGGCGACCTCGGCCTGGTGGCCGGCCTGGGCGGCGCCCTGGTCGGCCTGGCCGTGAGCTCGGTGGCCCGCGGGGCACTGGCCGGCCTGGGCAACTTCGGCGCGTACGGCATGCAGCTCGCCGTCGACGGCGGGCTGCGGATCGGGCTCGCCGCGCTGATCCCGGTGTTCGGCGCGCACTCCGCGTTCGCGTTCGCGCTGATCCTGGTCGCCGCACCGCTCGCCGCCTCGGCGATCGGGATGCGTTCGGTCCTCGCGGACCGGCGCGGCGGTCCGGCCCCGGTCTGGCGCGACGTCGTCACCGGGCTCGGCCTGCTGACCGGTTCGACGCTGCTGGCCCAGCTGATGGTCAACGCGGCCGTGGTCAGCGTCGGCGTGCTCTCGCCGTCCTCCAAGGCGCTGATCGCCGCCCTGCTGAACGCCGTGGTGCTGGCCCGGGTGCCGCTCTTCGCCTACGCGGCGATCCAGGCCTCCCTGGTCTCCTCGCTCTCCGGCGCCGCCGCGGCCGGCAACCACGGGGAGTTCCGCAAGGTCCTGCTGCGCACCGGCGGCATCGTGGTGCTGATGAGCGCCGCGGCGGGCCTGCCGACGGTGATCCTCGGCCCCTGGGCGATCCGGCTGTTCTTCAAGGCGCAGGACGTGCTGGGTTCGGTGGACTTCCTCTGGCTGGCCCTCGGCACGCTCTGCTACATGCTGGCGACCGTCTTCGGCCAGGCCCTGCTCGCGCTCGGGCGCCACCAGCGCCAGCTGCTCTCCTGGCTGGCCGGTTCCGTGGTGCTGGTGGCCGTCACCCTGGTACCCGGGGCGATCGCCACCAGGGTCGAACTCGCCTACCTGGCTGGTGCGGCGGTCAGCGCTGCTGCCATGCTGTGGGCGCTGGCCCGCTCGCTGTCCGCCCCGGCCCGGCCCGTGGCGGAACACCGGGCACCACTGGCGGCGCACCAGTCGTCGGAGGTATGACGCCCGTTCGCCGGGCCCACAGCCGGCGGCGGCGGGACGTTCACGCCGCGCCTTTAATATGTGATTACCCTTGGCCACGCCACTGCCGCTGAAAGGCGCCTCCAGTCGTGCATCTCACCGTCATCACTTCGATCACCGGCGTGCTGGTGCTCGTCTACATCCTGGAGTTGCTGCGCCGACAGCAGCTCCGGGAGAAGTACGCGGCTATCTGGCTCGCGATCGGCGTCGTCGTGGCGCCGCTCGGGTTCTTCCCGACGATCCTCGACTCGACCGCCCGCCGGCTCGGCATCGCCTCCGGCGTGAGCCTCGTGCTCTTCGCGGGCTTCGTCCTGGTCCTGATGGTCTCGCTGCACCTGAGCTGGGAGGCCTCCCGGCTGGAGGCGGAGACCCGGACCCTGGCCGAGGACGTCGCCATGATGCGGGCCCACCTGGCCGAGCACCACGGGTACCCGATCGCACGCAGCAGCAACGACGCCGGCAAGGCGACGGACTCCGGGGTGACGGCATGATCGACGGCAAGCGGGTTCTGATCATCCTCCCCGCCTGGAACGAGGCGGAGGGTCTGCCCAAGATCCTCCACGAGATCCAGCAGAAGCTCCCCGGCGTGGACACCCTGGTGGTCGACGACGGCTCCGTGGACAACACCGCCGCCGTGGCCGCCGCGGCCGGCTCCCGGGTCGCGCAGCTGCCGTACAACCTCGGTGTCGGCGGCGCCATGCGGTTCGGCTACCGCTACGCGCACCTGCACGGCTACGACGTCGCCATCCAGTGCGACGCCGACGGCCAGCACGACCCCGCGTACGTGCCGGCGCTGCTGGAGAAGCTCCAGGAGGCCGACCTGGTCATCGGCGCCCGGTTCGCCGGCCAGGGCAGCTACAAGGTGCGCGGCCCGCGCAGCTGGGCGATGAAGCTGCTCTCGGTGGTGCTGTCGAGGGTCACCCGGACCCGCCTCACCGACACCACCTCGGGCTTCAAGGCCTGCAACAAGCCGATGATCGAGTTCTTCTCGCAGTGGTACCCGGTCGAGTACCTGGGCGACACCATCGAGAGCATGGTCGGCGCCGCCCGCTGCGGCTTCGTCATCCGGCAGGTCCCGGTGGCGATGCGCGAGCGGACCACCGGTACGCCCAGCGCCTCCCCGATCAAGGCGACGATCTACCTGGCCCGCGCCGGCCTGGTGCTCCTGCTCGCGATGATCCGCCGGATGCCCAAGCACCTGAAGACCATCGAGCCCGCCACCCGCACGGCGGCGGCGAGCCGGCGCGAGCTGGTCGGCAAGGCCTAGCGGTACCGCGATCGACACGACTCCGGCGGTCGGCCCCACGGGCCGGCCGCCGGCGGTCGTCGGGGCACCTCCGCCGCGTGCCGCTAGGCTGAGCGCTGCGCGGAGTGTGCTATGGGTGCCGGGTCCACCGTAGCGGTGAGGTCCCGGCACGTGCCGCGGGCCGGGGCGCCCGGGCACGGGCCCTCCGCGAGTTGTTAGCGTGACCTCCACCATCGAACGGGCCGGGCGGCCTGCCGGATCCACCTCAGAGCCGGGCTACCAGGGGAAGAGTCGGAGTTCAGTGCAGACTTCAGCAGAGACCGTCGACGAGCAGCTGGACGGTGTCCAGGGGACGAGACGGGTCGGCGCCTCGCGCTCGGCGGGTCTGGCGGCCCGGGCGGTGCGGCGGTTCGAGGAGGCCCGCGGGCGGCGCTGGTTCTGGCCGGCCGCGCTGGTGGCCGGGTACGCCGCGGAGGTGCTCTTCCGGCTCGTCCTCGTCCGGCACATGAGCTACCCCTCCGTCCACGCGGACGAGGACGGGTACCTGGTACTGGCCCGCGTGCTGGCCGGTCGGCCGACCACCGAGATGCCGGTCGGCGTGGTGATCCCGGGCGGCTACCCGCTGCTGATCTCCCCGGCGTTCCGGATCGCCGACGACCCGGTCATGGCCTACCACCTGATCATGGGGATCAACGCGCTGCTGAACGCGCTGGT
>NZ_JBEXYD010000005.1:0-230282 GCF_040630735.1 Kitasatospora sp. NPDC005748 | reverse complement strand
GGCGAGCCGCCGTACCGGGCGCCCGCCGGGTCCCGCGCTCTGGGCGGCGAGCCGGCGGGCCTGCTGCCCGGGCCGGTCGGCGGCGGAGGGCTCGGGGTTCACCGGGCGGCGTCCGGGGCGTCCATCGGGCCGCTCCCCGGCCCGCCGGCCGCGCGCGGCAGGGTCTGCGGCGCCGGGACGGCGGCGACCAGGCGCGCCAGCACGTCGTCCGCCTCGACCTGGCGCACCCACAACTCCGGGGTCAGGGTGATGCGGTGGGCCAGGGCCGGAACGGCGAGCGCCTTGACGTCCTCCGGGGTCAGGTAGTCGCGGCCCTCCAGCATCGCGCGGGCCCGGGCCAGCTGGACCAGCGCGAGACCGCCCCGGGGCGAGGCGCCGACCTGGATCTGCGGGTCGTTGCGGGTGGCGTGGACCAGCGCGATCACATAGTCGACCAGGTCGTCGTCGACCTCGACCCGCTCCAACGCCGCCCGCATGGCGAGGAGTTCGGCCGGACTACTGACCGTCTCCAGGACCGGCTCGGGCACCGCCCGGTCCAGCCGGGCCCGGAGCATCGAGGCCTCCAGACCGGTGGTGAGGTAGCCCATCCGCACCCGGAGCAGGAAGCGGTCGAGCTGCGCCTCCGGCAGCGAGTAGGTGCCCTCGTACTCGATCGGGTTGGCGGTGGCGATCACCACGAACGGCTGCGGCAGCCGGCGGGTGGCACCGTCGACGGAGACCTGGCCCTCGGCCATCGCCTCCAGCAGCGCGGCCTGGGTCTTCGGCGGGGTGCGGTTGATCTCGTCGGCCAGCAGGAGCTGGGTGAAGAGCGGCCCGGGGCGGAAGACCATCTCGCCGCTGCGCCGGTCGTAGAACGGCGCGCCGGTGACGTCCGAGGGCAGCAGGTCGGGCGTGAACTGGATCCGGCGGAAGTCCAGGCCGAGGGTGGTGGCGAACGAGCGGGCCAGCAGGGTCTTGCCGAGCCCGGGCAGGTCCTCGATCAGCACGTGGCCGCCGGCCAGCACCCCCAGCATCACCAGTCGGAGGGCCTCGGGCTTGCCGACCACGGCGCGTTCGATCTCCTCGACCACCGCGCGGGCGCGGCGGCCGGCCTCCTGCGGCGTCAGCACCTGGGCCTCGGCCGGACGCCCCGGGGACTGCTCGGCCACCGGGGCGTGCTCGGTGTCCGGGACGGGGGCCTGGGGAACGGCGGTCATGGCTCTCCTGAAGGGCGGCGTCGGCCGGCCAACTACCGGGTCCGGCGGGGGTGCGGGGAAACGGCGGGTGCTGGGCGTCCCTCGGGGACGGCGCCGGCTACCCGGACTTCGGCGGCCTGGGGCCGGGCGGCTGGAGGGATTCGAGCCGGTCGACGAGGGCGAGCAGGACGGGGCCCGGGAGGGCCGCGTCCGGGTCCGCGGCGTCCGGGTCGATCCACGGCCACAGCCGGGGACCGATCAGTTCGGCGGCCCGGGCGCGGTCGGTGTCGAGCGAGACGCCGTGGGTCTCGGACAGGCGCGCCGCGAAGAGCCGCCGGAGCCGGCCGCGCAACGGCCGGGCGTCGCCGTTCGGGTCGAGGCCCTGACGGACGGTCCAGCGCCAGTCGCCGAGGCCCGGCTCCCGGGAGTCCATCACGCGCTGCCGGTCGCGCAGGCCGATGTCGAGGAAGCCCGCACCGGCCACGTACCGGCCGGCGACCAGTCCGGTGGCGGTCAGCAGGACGGCTCCGGCGGCGGCCGCGGGCGCGCCGCCGACCAGCGCGAACAGGACCTCGGCCAGTACGGCCGCCACCGTCAGCTCGATCAGGCTGTGCCGGACCGAGCCGGGTGCGGCGAGCTCGCCACCGGCCCGGACCTTCGGGTCCACGGCTGCGGGGGCGGGGGCGGCGGAGGAGACGGCAGGGTCGGCCTGTCGCCCGTGCCGGCGGGCGCTCATCGGTGGCCTCCGGTACCGGCCGACCCGGCTGCCCCCGCCGTCGCGGGCTCCGGCGGTGGCCCGGCCCGGTCCGCCAGTCGCTCGGCGAGCGCGTCGAGGGCCTTCCGCGCCCGGCGCACATGGGTCTCGTCCATCGGGTGGGTGGAGTACCGGGCCTCCCGGAACAGCGCGGTGAGCGCCCGCGCGTGGACGGGGTCGACGCGGTCGTCGGTCACCGCACGCTCCAGCAGTTCGGTCGGGCTCTCGGGAGCCCGGCGGGACAGTCCGGAGGCCGCCAGCGAGGCCTCCATCGCGGCGTAGCAGGCGATCACCGCCGCCCGCGCGTCGGCGCCGGTGAGGGCGCGCCGGGCGGTGTCGACCGCGGCGGCCAGGGCGTCCTCACCTCGGGCCGGCGCGGCGGGCAGTCGCGCCGGCGGCGGCCGCCGGGCGATCCGCAGCCGCCGCAGCAGCAGGACGGCGACCACCACCACGACGACCACCAGGGCGACGGCGAGCGCGCCGAACACCACGGGGATCACCGTCGAGAGCCAGCTCTTGCCGGACACCGGGTCGGGCCAGACCGGCGGCGGCGACGCCGGGGGCGGGGTGAAGTCCGGCACCGGCGGCAGCGACGGCGGGTCGACCGAGTCCTTGACCGCCCGCCCGTGGAAGACGAACAGCAGCACCGGCACCGCGGCGGCGGCCCCGGGCAGCAGGACCGCGGTGGCCTCCCGCAGGCGCTCCGCCCACGGCGTCGGCCCGTCGAGGTGGCGGACCTCGGCGCGGAAGCGCAGCGCGAAGCGGCCGATGACGAACAGCCAGCCGAGCACGAGCAGCAGGACGAGTCCGAGGGCCTCCACCGGCACCGTGGCGGCGGGCGCACCGAGCAGACCGCCGTCCGGCCGCAGGGCCGAGGCCGCGAGGAGCAGGCCCACGAGGGCGACCAGGACGCCCACGGTCCGGCCGGCCGACCCGCCCGCGCGGTCGGTGTCGTCCGCGCGGTCGTCCGGGCCGCTTCGCCCGCCGTGGCGGGGCCCGCTCGGCTGCAGTTCGTCGTCCACGCGGCCGTCCCCCGGTTCCCCCGCAGCGCGGTCGGCTCCGCGCGAGGATGCAGCGTCGCACACCAACTGTCGTATTGTCACCCCGCGTCGCGGGCCACCGAGGCCTCCGCACCCGGGCGGCCGCCGACCCCGGGAACGGGCTCAGACCAGGCGGTGCATGCCCACCGAGTGCGGGGCGGTCTCCCGGAAGCCGTACCGGGCGTAGAGCCGGTGGGCGTCACCGTCGGCGATCAGCGAGACGTAGGCGCCCGCCGGGGCCCGGCTCTCCAGTTCGGCGGTCAGCAGGGCCATGATCCGCCCGCCGAGGCCGCGGCCCTGGTGCTCGGGCAGGACGCAGACGTCGGCGATCTGGAAGACGGACCCGCCGTCGCCCACGATCCGGCCCATCCCGACCACCCGGCCGTCCAGGTGCACCGTCACCCCGTGCCAGGTGTGGGGAAGCCCGGCCGCCACCGCCGCGGCGGGCCGGTCGCTCATCCCCGCGCCGGTCCGCAGCCGTCGGAAGGTGTCCACGTCCGGCACACCGGCCCGCAGCTCGTAATGGTCACTCGCGCTAGTCATGCATTACACGATAAGCCACCGCCGCCCCTCCCGGCGGAACGCGCGGGTCGGGACGGCGGGCGGGACGGCGGTGGCGGGACGGGCCGTCAGCCCCGCGTCAGGGCGAGCGACTGCACGGCGGGGAGCTTGCGCCAGTCGCTGGAGACGATGCTCGCGTGCGCCCGGGCGAGCTGCTCGGTACGGCCGCGGGCCTGGTCGGCGGTGGGGTCGGTGGCGCTGATCGCGGGTGCGACGTTCTGCGCGTCGGTCATCGTCAGCAGGTAGTGCCGGCTGTCGTACCAGGCGGTGTCGATGCCGCCCAGGTAGGCGGCGGCGTCACCGTCGAAGACCACGAACCAGGGGCGGATCGCCGTCTCCGGGTACTTGGCGCGGGGATCGCCGGCCGCGGCGCCGTGCACGGCCGGGAACACCTGGGCGTCGCCGATCCGCCCGGCCGCGGCCAGGTCGCGCAGGTGACGCCCGTACTCGACGTCGGTGTGCAGGGTGTCGAAGGGGTTGCCCTCCTCCAGCGATCCGGGGATCACGTACACCAGCACCCGCCCGGCGAGCGAGGCCCTGGTCGGCCAGTTGCCGGCCCGGACCGCGTCGTCCGCCGTGGCGTACGAGCCGCCGCCCGGCCTGGCGAGCAGGTCGGCCGGGCGCAGCACGGCGGAGCCCAGGTGGCCGGCGATCAGGGAGTCGAGCTGGGCGGGGCCCATGCCGCGGTTGGCGGCGAACCCGGCCTTGAGCTCCAGCTTGACCACCAGCGGGCCGGCGCCGGGGTGGGCGCCGAGCCAGACCCGGACGTCGTCCAGGCAGGTCTCCAGGTTCTTGTTGGCGCCGCCGGTGTAGAGCTGGGCGGGCGTGCTCGCGCTGACGCAGTTGTTGGCGTTGCCGAGCGGGTTGGAGTGGCTGACCTTCCACTCCTTGGTCACGGTGTCCGTCCAGGCGTCCAGCTCGATCATGCCGGTGCCGGTGTCCAGGCCCTGGGCGAGGTAGCCGAACGCGGCCGGGTCGTAGGTGTTGTGCAGCCCGACGGTGGTGGCCGAGCCGAACGGGAGCTCACCGGGGCCGCTCGCGGCGGCCGACTGCACCGGAAGGAGGGCGGCGGCCGCGGCGAGCAGACCGGTGGCGATGGTGCCGGCGAGGGCGCGGCGTGCGGTCACGATGACTTGTCCCCTTGTCAGAACGCGGTCGGCGGTCGCTTCCGCCGTTCGGAAGGATGCCGCGGCTGAGCATCCCTCATGTGAAGGGGACACAACAACACCATGACGGGGACGGGACGATCCCGCGGCGCCGCCGACGGTGACCGGTGACCGGCGGTCAGCGGTCAGCGGTCAGCGGTCAGCGCAGGTTCTCGCGCAACCAGTCCAGCTGCTCCCGGACGACCTGCACACGGGGGTGGCCCGGGCCGTGGATCCGGCTGTAGTCGGCGGCGCAGCGCGTCAGCAGGCCGGCCGCCTCGGCGAGGAGGCCGGCGTCGATCAGGACGTTGGCCAGGTTCTCCCGGGAGCTCACCGTGACGGGGTGACCGTCCCCGTGCAGGGCGATCCGCCGGGCCAGGATGTCCCGCAGGAGGGGGACGGCCTCCTGGTAGCGCGCCATGCCGTGCAGAACGGCGGCCAGGTTGTTGCGGGCGGAGAGGGTGTCGTCGGCGTTCGGCCCGGCGAGCGACTCCCAGGAGGCCGCCACCGCCCGCAGCTGCGGCTCCGCCTCGGCATGGCGGCCCAGCCGCACCAGGGCGGCGGCGAGGTTGCTGCGGGCCGCCACGGTGCGCTCGTGGTCACGCCCGTAGCGCTGTTCGAGCCGGGGTACCAGGGCCCGCAGGGACCGCTCGGCCGCCCGGTGGCGGCCGCTGTTGATCAGGGCGGCCGCGTGCCGGTTGACGGCGGACAGCACCTCGGGGTGGTCCGCGCCCAGCAGCCTGGTCCGGCGGTCCAGCGTGTCGCGCAGCAGCGGTTCGGCCTCCGCGGAGCGGCGCAGGGACTCCAGGGCGGCGGCCAGCCCGTCGGCGCTGTGCAGGGTGTCCGGGTGGTCCCGGCCGAGTGTCTTTGCCCTGGCGCGGAAGTTCGCCTGCCAGAGCGACTCGGCCTGCTGGACCCGGCCGAGGTGGTGCAGCAGGTCCGCCAGCTCCGCGTCGGTCCGCAGGGTCTCCTCGTGGCGGGCGCCGAGCACCGCGCGCTGGGTGCCCGCGACGTACTCGTAGAGCTCGACCGCGCGGTCGTCGCCGCCTGGGGTGTGCGCCAGGACCCGGGCGTACTCCCGCAGGAGGATCAGGGTCTCGGGGTGGTCGGCGCCCAGCTTCTCGATGGCCGCGTTCGCCCGCCACTCGGCCACCTCCACCGGCTGGACGCGGACCCGGGCGATCTCCTGCTCCGGCCGGCCCTCCGTCACCTCGGTGACGGTGATGGTGGCCCCGGGCGGCTGCCAGCGCGGCTCCCGGAGCCCGTCGGCGGCGGCCGGCCCGTCCTCGGCGCCCTCGCCGGGCGGTCCCGACGGCGCGGGGCCGCCCGTGCCGTCGGCCCGCGCGGCACGCTCGGCCCGCCTGCGCCACCATCCGCTCATCGGTGGTCCTCCTTCGTCGTCTCGTCGTCTCGTCGTCTCGTCGTCTCGTCGTCTCGTCGTCTCGTCGTCTCGTCGTCGCGGCCCGGCCGGTCAGGCGCCGGCGTGCACATGGGCGGCCCAGAGGCCGGGACTGGTGGCGAACGCCGTCCGGCACTGCCGGACGGCGTGGTGGAGCGCCTCGGCCGTCCGGTCGGTGTCCAGCCCCGGCGCCCCGGCGGGCCGGCCGGCCCGCAGGCCCTGGTAGAGCAGCCTGGTCATCCGCAGCGCCAGCAGGTCGTGCACCGGCCAGAGGGTGCCGACGGCATGGGCGTACCCGGCGAGCTGGAAGGCGGAGGTGATGTGGATCGCCTCGTCGGCCAGGTCCGCGGCGCCCCGTGCCGTCTCGCAGGCCGAGAGGACGGCGAGCCGGGCCGCGGGCAGGTCCAGCCGGGCGATCCGGCGGACCGTCAGCGCCGCCGTCCGGTGGTCGTGGACGAGGAGGCGGGCGTTGGACGGGTCCCGCGGCTCGCTGACGCCGTGGCAGGCGAAGTGCACGTGGGAGTGGCGGGGCAGCGCTTCGAGGACGCGTGCCAGGGTGGCCTCCTCGCCGATCAGCAGCTCGGTGGGCAGCAGCCCGCGGAGCAGCTCGACCTCGCGCCGGGCGCCGGTGAGCGGGCGGGCACCCGGGGTCTCGGGCAGCGCCACAGCGAGCAGGCCGTCGGCGGCCGGGGGGCGGCCGGGCGCGGACCCGCCCGCCGACGGTCCGGCCGGGCCCGGTCCGCTCGGTTCCGGTCCGGTCTCCCGGGTGCGGGCGTACGCGAGCGCGCGGACGGTCGGGGTGTAGGAGGAGACCACCCGGTCGAGCACGGTGCGGGGCCTCCCGCCGGGCGCCGCCTCGGGCCGGCCCGCTCCGCCGTCGTGGCCCGTCGCGTCCCCGTGGTGGCCCGCCGCGTGCAGCGGCAGGGCGGAGAGCGCGCCGCCCGGCGACCACCAGACCCGGGGCCACCGGCCGTCCGCCGCCGCCCCGGACAGGCCGAGCCGGTCGAGCACCGGTCCGGTGACGTGGTCCCAGGTCCAGCGGAGCACCTCGCCGATCGCCACCTGGGCCGCCCGGTCGGTCGCCGGGTCGGCCGCCGCCGCCAGCGCCGCCTCCAGCCGGCGGACCTGCTCGTCCACCGCCTCCGGAGTGGCCCCGGGCAGTGGGACCAGCAGGACCTGACCCGACCACAGGACCAGTGCGTCGCTGCGGTACCCGCTGCAGTAGGCGAGCACCACCGGCCCGCGCCGGGAGACCGCCGCCAGGAGGTCCGGGGAGGGCGGGGAGAAGAAGTCCGCGAAGCCCGGCAGGGCGCGGATCTCCGTCACCAGCTGCTCGAACCGCGCCGCCAGGGTGTGCCGCAGGTGGCTGCCGGTGGTGCCGGACAGCCCCGGCGCCCCGTCGGCCGGGTCGGCGGCGTCCCGTGCGTCCCGTGCGTCGGGGGTGTCGGGGGCGTCGGGGGCGTCGGCGTCGGCGGCGTCGGCGTCGGCGGCGTCGGCGTCGGCGGCGTCGATCCGCTCGCTCAGCTCGCGGAACCGCTCGGCGGCCGCCGGATGGGCGCGGCGCAGCCGGCCCAGGCCGTCGCGGGTGGCGATGGTGCGGCCCAGCAGGACGCCCCGGCCCTGTTCCAGCAGCTGGACGGCGAGGACGAGGTCCCCGGCCTGAACGGCGCAGGCGGCGGCCTCGGCGGCCAGCCCGTGCACCCGGGAGAGGCTGCGCTCCTGGTCACCGCGGGCCAGCCGGCCCGAGGCGGCGAACGGCAGCAGCCGTACGGCCAGTTCGTAGCCGTGCAGGGCCTCCTCCCACCGTTCGCCGGTCGCCGCCGCGGCGCCCCACTCCCAGGCGGCCAGGACCCGGCCGTGGGCCGGCATCGCCTCGGTCCGCGCGGCCCGCCGGTAGGCGTCCTCGGCGGCCCGCAGCACGCCCGGGTCGCCGTCCCGGTGGTGGAGGATCAGCAGGGTGTCGGCGTAGTACCGCAGGTAGCCGCCGTGCGCCGCGGTGCCCTCGGCGTCGGCCCAGACGGCCCGGCCGAGGTCGCTCACCGCCGCTTCCAGCGCCGCCCCGTCCCCGGTCGTGCGGTACTGGTCGAGCCGGGCGTTGCCGAGATTGGAGAGCACCAGGGCGAGCCGGGGGTCGCCGTACGGGCTCTCCTCGACGGCGCGTTCCAGCAGGGCGACGGCCTCGTCCAGGTCCGCCAGGTCGCCGGTCGCGTCGAACCGGGCCCGCAGCGCGTTGGCGAGGTGGTTCAGCCGGTCGCCCAGGGCCGGGCTGCCGGACCGGGTCAGCGCGAGGGCCTCGCGGGCCGTCGCGATCGCCTCGTCGGCCACCGCCGGCTCGCCGGTCGCACCGTGCCGGCTCTGCAGCACCACACCGAGGTTGGCCAGCCGGTCGACCCGGTCGGCGGGCCGGACCGGTCCCTCGTCGACGGCCCGGCGGGCCAGCTCGGCCGCCTCCCGGAAGGCCTGCGGGTCGTCGGTCTGGAACCCGCGCTCCCGCAGGGTGACGGCGAGGTTGGCGAGGATCTCGCCGAAGGTCTTCGTGCCGGGCCGCTCCCCGGCCAGCGCCTCGCGCAGCACCTCGACGGCCTCGTCGAGGAGTTCCACGTCACCGGTCCACTGCGCCAGCCGGTGCAGCGCGTTGCCGAGGCTGTTCAGCCGGTGCGGGCGCCGGGTGGCGTCGCGCTCCGGCACGGCCGCGGCGCGGCGCAGCAGGTCGACGGACTCCCGCAGCACCGCCAGGTCGCCGGTGGCCTCGGCGGCCAGCCGCAGGGCCACCCCGAGCCCGGCCAGGCAGCCGCCGTGGCCCGGCTGCCCGGCCGGCGTCGCGGCCACCGAGGCCCGGTTCACCCGGAGCATCTCCTCGCGGTCGCCCGGGTCGCCGGTGAGGGCGTACCAGGTCCGCAGGCCCTGGGCCAGGTTGTGCAGCGCCGGCAGCCGGGCTTCGTGGCCCGCCGGGACCACGGCCGGCACCTCGCGCCACAGCCCCAGCGCCTCCTCCAGCGCCTCGGTGTCGCCGGTGAGTTCGTAGCCGGAGTGCAGCACCTCGGCGAGACCGAGCAGCAGGGCGACGAGGTCGTCGGGGTCGGACGGCAGCCCGTCCAGCGCCCGCCGGTAGGCACTCTCGGCCCGGGTCAGGTCCTGCTCGCGGCCGGCGGCCCGGTAGCGCTCGGACAGTGCCGCGCCGAGGCCGGCCAGCGCCTCCCCCACGGTGGGCGGCTGCTGCGGCAGGCCGGCCGCGCGGGCGAACATCGCCACCGCGCCGTCCAGATCCGCCGGCCGGTGGTCGAGGTCGAACCTGGTCCGGTACCCGAGGGCGAGCAGCCGGACGTCCTGGGCCGCGGGCGGCTCGGCCGCCGCGCGTTCGACCCCGAGCTCGATCAGGGCGTCCAGGTCCCGCCGGTCGCCGAGCAGTTGCCAGCGCACCAGGAGCGCCACCAGGAGGTTGCCCGCCCGGACGGGCCGGCCCGGGTCGCCCGGCGGCGCCGTGCGCAGGTACTTCCGGGTCGTCCGGACCGCCCGGTCCAGCGCCGCCCGGTCGCCCGTTCTGAGGTGGTGCAGCAGGAGTTCGGCGGCCGGATCCGCCCCGCCTCCCGTCACCGAAAGCCGCGCCTGCGAGACGATCACCCCCGGGCGCTCCGTCGCGCCGATCGGCCGGTCTGCTCCAACTCCCCGCCTCGGCGGGTGGAATCGCTCCATATCCTAGCGAACGTACCGTCAGGAGGCCGTCGTTATACTGATCCACGATCCGCGACGACGATCCACGATCCGCGGACGACGCCATGAAGGGGGCCGGGTGGTCGAGACGGCGAGCGGCGAGCCGGACGGTCCGACGGCCGGGCACGCGCGGTTGGGGGAGTTCTGCCGGCGGCTGACCTCCGCACCCGACTCGCTCGACCTCGGCCCGGCGGGGCACCGCTTGGTGGAACACCTCACCGCCGAGCTGCGGGCCGGCCGGCCGGCGGCGGAACTCGACGACGTGTTCGACGAGTTGGAGGAGCTGCTGCTGATGGCCGGGCACAGCGCCGGGCTCGGCTCCTTCCGCACGACCCCCGTCCCCGGCCCCGCCTACCGCGCCCTGCCGGTCTCCGGCCCGGGCCACCCGCCGCTGCAC
This sequence comes from Kitasatospora sp. NPDC005748, assembly GCF_040630735.1. NCBI lineage: Bacteria > Bacillati > Actinomycetota > Actinomycetes > Kitasatosporales > Streptomycetaceae > Kitasatospora > Kitasatospora sp. NPDC005748. The sequence goes on along the minus strand of NZ_JBEXYD010000005.1, from coordinate 220,100 downwards.
GTCCTGGCCTGCCCGCACGGCCACTGCGGCCGGGTGGAGGTGCCGGACGCCGCGCAGGCGTCGCAGTGCCGGGTGTTCGGACAGCCGCTGCGGGCGGTCGGGCTCCGGTGACCAGCGCCTTCCTCGGCGCGCTGGGCGGCCGGATCGCCGAGCGCTGGGTCGCGCTGCTCGCCCTCCCCGGCCTGCTCTACCTCGCCGCCCTGACCACCGCCGGCGTCCTCGGCCAGCGCCACTGGGGCGACCTCGGCCGGCTCCGCTCACGACTCGACGATCTGGCCGCCGCGCCCGGCTCGCACAGCGCCGCCGTGATCGCCGTCGTCGCCCTGGCCGTCCTGGTCGGCGCGGCCGCGATCGGGGCGGCCGCCCAGGCGCTGGGCACCGGGGTGGAACTGCTCTGGTGCGCCGAGGCGCGCGGCCCGCTGCTGCGTCGCCTCGCCGACCGGCGGCTGCGCCGCTGGCGCACGGCGGACGAGGCCTACCGGTCGGCCCTGCTGGCGGCGGGCCGCGCCCGGATCGCCGGCGCGGCCGACGCCGACGACCTGGCCGACACCGCGGAGCTCCGCTACGCCGAACGCAACCGCGTCGCGGCGGCCCGCCCGCGCCATCCGTTCCGCACCGGGGACCGGCTGGCCGCCCCCGGCCAACGCCTCTGGCGCGCCTACCGCCTGGACCTCGCGGCCGCCTGGCCCCATCTGTGGCTGCTCGCCGCCGACGGCACCCGCGCGGAGCTGCACACCGCCCGCCTCCAGCTGGGCGCCGCCGCCCGGCTCTGCGCCTGGGGCATCGGGTACCTGCTGCTGGGCCTCTGGTGGTGGCCGGCCGCACCGGCGGGCGCGGCCGCCGTCGGCCTCGGCCTGCGCCGGGGGCGGGACGCCGCGGTGGCGTTCGCCGACCTCACCGAGGCACTCGCCGACCTGCACGTCCGGGAACTGGCACAGTCCCAGGGCATCGACTGCCCCGACGGCTTCGACCGCGCGGCGGGCGAACGGCTCTCCCGGGCCCTGGCCAAGGTGGACTGACCGCCCGCCGAGGCCCCGCCCCGCCGCCCGGCAGGCGGCACCGGGCTCCTACGGCGCTCCACCGGCGCTCCACCGGCGCCCCGCCGGTGTCGGCGGCCGGGAGGCCGTCCCCGCCGGGGCGACGAGCCCCGTGGCGGCGCCCCCCGCGGACGGCCCAGCGGCCCGCCCCGCCCGGTGGGGGTCCACCGCGCGCCGCTCGGCGGCCGAGCAGCGGTCACCCGGTGGTGACCCGCAGGTTGGCGAGGACGGCCGAGCCGTCGGCGGTGGTGGCGAGCACCCGGCCGGAGCGGTGCCAGAACGTCAGTGCCCCGCCGTGGTGGCGCAGGCCCACCGCCGGCAGACCGGCACCCGGCTGCCCCGCCGCCGTCGCGTTCGGGAGCAGCAGGGTCCGCGGCGGCTCCGCCTCGCTCGCGGTGCCGGTGTGGACGCGGACGGTGCCGTCAGCGGCCGGGGCGAGCGTCAGGGCCCAGTGCTCGCCGTCGACGACCGGCCCGGCCGGCGCCACGCCGTCGACGAGTCGTTCCACCGGCTCCCGGTCGGTCGACCAGCGCAGTGTGGTGCCGCCCCGGGCCGGATCGGGTTGGCCGGTCAGCAGCCGGCCGGTCGCCAGCAGCGCCGTGCCCTCGCCGAGGAGGTCGGCGTCCAGCGCGGTGCGCGAGCGCAGCTCCCAGCCGGGCTGGTCCCAGCGCCACAGCTCCGTCAGCACGCCACCCCCGGGCAGCCGGGAGGCGACGACGGACGCGCAGGACGTGGGCGTGCGCACCAGCGGGCCGACGGGCCGCTGCTCGCCACCGAGCTCCCGCCACACCACGGTCGGGCGCGCGGCCAGGGTGTCGAGGACGGCGATGCCCTCCTCGTCCCGGGTCAGCAGCTGTCGGCCGTCGAAGGACGGCACGAGCCCGCGCACCCGCAGCGTGCCCCAGTACCGGACGGCGCGGGTGCCGAGGTCCAGCCGGGAGATCTCGCGGACCTGCCCGTACCGGGCCACCAGCAGGGCGGCGCCGCCGTGGTCGGCCAGGACGAGTTCGTCCGCCGGGACGTCCCAGCGGGCCTTCACCCGGCCGTCGGGCCCGAGCAGTCGCACCCCCGCCTGGCCGCAGGCCACCAGCAGCAGGCCCGACTCCAGCCGCGCCGCGTCCAGGACCGGGAGCGTCCCGGGCCGGTCCACGAAGGCCCACTCGTGCCCGGCGTCGGCCGTGGGACGGGCGGGCCGGCGCGGTCGCGGCAGATCCGCCGCGACCAGCGGGTCGGCACGCCTCGCCAGCTGCTCGAACAGGGCGGTCTCGGTGCGCTGGTCGAGCGGGGCGCCGGAGCCGCCGGCACCGCCGAAGCCGCCGTCGCGGACCACGGCGCGGAGCGCCGCCGTGGCGAGTTCGCGGTCGTTCGCCGGGTCCGCGCCCGGCAGTCCGGCCAGCGCACCGGCCAGCGCGGACCGGCCGGTCGCCCGGCCGCGGCCGGCGTCGGTGGCGCCGGCGTCATCGGTGTCATCGGTGGTGCCGGTGTCATCGGTGGTGCCGGTGTCGTCGCCGGCGTCCTCCAGGACGGCCAGCGCGAGCGCCCGGGTCGCCTCCCCCGCGCCGAGGGCCAGCAGGTGGGCGAGTGCCCGGCCGCGCGCCGGGCCGCCGAGCGCGACCGCGTCCCGCAGGTCGGCGGCCACCGAGGGGCGCAACTCCTCGTCCGGCCAGGCGGCTTCGACCGCGCCCAGTCGGTCGCCGCCCGCGCGGCAGTGCTCGACCCAGGCGGCCCGCAGCTCACGCCCGGCCCCCGGGTCGTCGGCGCTCAGCCGCTCGACGGCGTCGGCGAAGGCGGCCCGCCGGTGCGCCGTCCGGACCGCCCGCGCGCGCTCACCCGCCCGCCACCAGAGCCGCACCACCAGATCGGCGGCCAGCCCACGGCCCTCGGCGAGTTCGGCGGCCTGAGCGGTCCGGCCGTGCCGGTCCAGCAGGGCGACCGCCTCGGCCGGGGCGTCCAGCAGGTCGGCGAGCACGAATGCCGCCTCGTCGATCCGCCCCTCCCGCTCCAGCGCGGTGGCGGCCTGCCGGTAGAGACCGGCCAGGTGCTGCTGCACGGTCGGCCCGGACATCGGCGAGACGCCCGCCGGGCCGCCGGTGACCGGGGTCGGCCGCAGCGCGCCCGCGAAGCGCCGGGGCAGGCCGAGCGAGAGCCACCCCTGCTCGGTGGGGCGGGATTCGCCGGCGAGCCGGAGCGCGTCGCGCAGCGCGTCGTCCCAGCGGCGCTGCTCGAAGGCGCGGGTCAGCTCCCGCAGGTAGCGGGCGTGGCGGCCGTGGACCAGCCGGCCGGCGGGGCTGCGCACGACGAGCCGGGCGAGCAGCCCCCGCAGCAGCGGCCGCCGGGTGCGGACCGGCCGCCCGCCCGCCGGGCGCGCGGCGGAACCGCCAGTTCCGGCGGTTCCGGCGGACGTGCCCCGGGCGGCCCAACTGCCCCGGGCGAGGAGGGCGGTGACGGCCACCGCGAGCAGGACCCCACCGGGGTGGAAGCCGCGGTCCACGATCAGCTGGGCGAACCGGACGACCAGGAACACGGCGACGACGACGATGAGGACGGCCGCCGCCGTGAACGCCACCGGGCCGGACCCGTCCCCCCAGCGGGGCAGCCGAAGCCGGCCGAACCACCGGGCGGCCCGGGACAGGCCCGGGAGGCGGACCCGCCGACCGCCGCCGGGCGGAGCCGCCTCGGTCAGACGGCGGGCGCGCTCGGAGCGGGCCCCGACGCCGGCCGCCGCCCGCAGGTCGGGCCGGGCGGGCCGGGGCAGGTCCTCGACGACGGGCGCGGGCTCGGCCACCGCACCGACCGGCGCGAGCCGGTGGAGGGTGAGTCCGGCCGGGTCGAGCCAGTCCGAGGGGTCCAGCGGCGGCAGTTCGGCGATCGGGAGCGTCGTCACCGCCCCCGCCACGGGGAGGACGAGCCGGCCCGTCGGCACCGGGGCGCCCTCGGCGCCGACGGCGGCCAGCCCGCCGCCGGGCAGGCGCCGCACGGGCAGTCCGGGTGCGCGGTCCGCCCGGGCCTCGACCGGCTCGGCGAGGACGAGCAGCCAGCGGCCGTCCGGGAGCGCGCGCAGCTCGGCGCCGTCCGCCCAGTGGGCCAGGACGCGCTCGGCGGCCTCGGCCGCGCCGATCACCGGGACGTCCAGGACGAAGCCGGCCGCGGCCACGGTGGCGCGGAACGCGGCGGCGGTGGCGCTCACTGGTCGCTCCCGAGGTGGTAGAGGACGCGGCCGGTGTTGGCGTCGCCGATGACGATCCGGCCCGGGCGCGGTTCGGCGGCGAGCAGGGGCAGGGTCGGGTGGACGGCGGCCGGACTGACGCCACCGGAGAAGCGGCCGAGCGTGCGGGTGCCGTCCGGCCGGATGCTGCGCACCTGCCGGCCGTCGAGGGTGCAGGTGATCAGCGCCGGCACCGCGCCCTGGTGGACCAGGCCGACCACCTCGGCCCGCTCCCGGAACGAGAGCCGTACCCGACCGCCCTGCCGGGGCTGCACCACCCAGTTCCTGCCGTCCTCGGACCAGGCCTGGGTGGTGCCGCCGTGCACGACGTGCCGGGCCCGCTCCGCCTCGGGCAGCAGCGGGTGCGGGAACAGCCGCCGCTCGCGGACCCGCTGGAAGCCGCGCTCCTCCGCGCCGGGGGCCAACGGCCCGTCGTCGCGGGCGCTCCCGCCTCGCTCGATCCGCCACCACCGGCCGCCCAGCGGGCAGAGCAGGTCGTCGCCGTCGCGCAGCACCGGCCGGAGCGGGCCGGTGCACACGGGTTCCAGGACGGCCCGGTCGAGCCCGAGGGCGGCCAGCTCGACGGTGAACTCGCCGCTCGCCCCGAGCGGGCGGCCACTGACGTACGGGAGGAGCCGCTCCCCCCTGAGGTGGAGGGCGATCAGGCGCCGGCCGATCCGGCCCGCCGCGACCACCGGCCCGTGCAGGTGGTGGCGGCGGGTCCGGATCGCGCCGTCGTGCTCCGGCCCGGCACCGGGCAGGTTGGCCGCGAGCAGGGTGGCGGTGTTCCGGCCCCTCAGCAGGAGTGTGCGGGCGTCGGTGGTGAAGACCGGCTGCGCCCGCCCGGTCGCCCCGACCGGAACGGCGACCACCGCCGGCGCGGCCCGGCGGAACTCGGCGCCGCGCAGCGCCCGGACGGCGATCGGCGCCGGGGGCAGCGGCAGCTCGACGGACGTCCGCGCGAGGCGCACGGTGACGCGGACGGCGCCGTCGGCGCTCCAGCCGCTCGGCTCGCTCGCCAGCACGTGCTGCGGGGAGGCGAGCCGGTCGGCCAGCCGGGGCGAGGTGAGCAGCCAGGACCGGTCGGCGTCGTCCAGCCCCTGCCGGGCCCGCCGGACGTCCTCGGGCGTCGGGTCGGTGTGCCGGCGGGCGGCGAGCCAGCGCGGCAGCAGCTCCGGGAGGTCCCCGGTGAGCCACTGGCCGGGCGGGTCACCCAGGATGCCGACGACCAGTTCGGTGCCGCGCGCGGCTGCCCGGCGGTGCAGGACCAGCAGGGCGGCGAGCTGGACGAGCCGCCCGGCGCCCGCCTGGGCGGGGCCGGTGTCGGCCAGCGCGACGATCCGGCCGCGTACCGTCGGGGCGCGGAACTCGGGTGCCAGGTGCAGGAGTTCACCCTCGGCCAGGCGGCGCAGGAACTCGTCGGGGGCTTCGTCGGCCAGCAGCCACTCGGAGGGCAGCAGTTGGTCGGGCCGACCGGACCGGGCGAGGCCGCCGTGCCCGTCCGGGGTGCCGCGGTCGTCGACGACGGGCTCACGCTCGCCGATCAGGGCATCCAGGCGGCGGAGCAACGGGCCCAGCGCGACGGCGAGTTCCGGCGTCAGCGCGGACAGACCGGCGGCCCAGGGGGCCAGCGCGGCGGGGAGTCGGGCGGTCATCGCAGGACACTCCCGCAGGACGGGCCCGGGGCGCTCGGGGCGCGACGGACGGCGGGAGTGGGCGCGGGAGCGGGCACGGCCCCGACACCGGGGAACAGGCAGCCGCACCCTGGCGCGGCGGCGACCGGACGCCGACGGCGGGTTCGCGCGGCCGGCCCGGGGTGGCCCGGCGGGACGGCCGTGGGTCGGGCGGTCATCGCGGGCCACCCCCGGCGGCCGGTTCCGGCGCCGCCGGGGTGGACGCGTCCTCGGTGGAGCCCGTGTAGGGGTCCAGTGCGGCGGGGTCGGTGGTCGGGGGCGGCGGGTCGGCGACCAGGGCGTGCCCGGGGAGCAGGACGCAGAGCCGGTCGCCCTCGGCACCGACGGCCCGGCGCCAGAGCGCCGCGGCGGGCCGGGGGCGCGCGGTGGTGGGTACCAGGACGCCGGCGTCGAGGCCCAGGTAGCGGGCGCCGTCCGCCCAGGGCAGGTCGGCCTCGGCGCCGAGCACCAGCAGCGCGCCGTCGCCGGCGACCACGCCGAGCCGGGCACCGCCGGCGAGCCGTTCGCGCGCGGCCACGGCCAGGGCGGCCACGGCATCGCCCAGGGCGAGTACGGCGGCGGCGGGCAACGGCGGCTCGCGGCGCTCCCAGCGCAGTGCGACGGACGGCGGGACGGACGGCGGGACGGACAGCGGAACGGACAGCGGAACGGACAGCGGGACGGACGGCGAGCCGGGCAGCGAACCGGACGGCGGGGCGGTGACGGTACCGGTCATGCGGGCGCGACCGCCGCGACCAGCTCGGCACGTATCCCGGCCAGGGCCCCGGACAGGTCGGCCGGGTCGAACCCGGCGTCGATCTCCCGCAGCGCGGCCTCCAGCCGCAGCCGGGAGTCCCGCCCCTCGGGGAGGGTGCGGTGCGCGGCCAGCAGCTGCGTACCGGTGCGGACGAGCCGCTCGGCCCGGGCCGCAGAGCTGCGCGACAGCTCCTCGGCGGCGTGCGCCAGGCTGCGGTTGGCGGCCTTCTCGACCAGGTCGGCGAGGGTGTCGCGGGCCTGCGCCTGGGCGTCGGCGGTGGGGGCGACCAGCGGCAGCACCCACAGGTCGCGGGCCGAGGCCGCCGTCCGGCCGTCGAGCACGGCGGCCGCGGCGACGAGCTTCTGCGACCGGACCGCCCGCCGGTCGCTGATCGGCACGCCCGCGGCGCGCAGCCGGCGCAGCGCGGCGGCGACCAGCGGGGTGACCTCGTCGAGGTCGCAGGCCCGGGCGGCGGCGGCCAGCCGGTCGAGCGCGCCGAGCCGGTCGGCCGCGGCCGCGAGGCCGGTCGGGCCCATCGGATCGCCCGAACCGGCGAGGTCGCGCGGGTGGAGTGGGGACGCCGCCGGCCGGCGGCCGGCCTCCAGCAGTTCCTCCAGCCGCGCGTCCGCCACCGGCTCGACGAAGACCCGGGCCAGGAAGCGGTCCGCGAAGGCGGCGAGCGCCGGGTCGTCCGGCAGGTGGTTGGCCGCGCCCACGCAGACCCGCAGCGGGCTGTGCAGCACGGTGCCGCCGCGCCGGAAGACCCGCTCGTTGAGCAGGCCGAGCAGGGTGTTGAGGACGGCGGTGGAGCCGAGGAACACCTCGTCGAGGAAGGCGATCTCGGCCTCGGGAAGCATCCCGGCGGTCTCGAACTCGATCCGGCCCTCGCGCAGTCGACGCAGGTCGACCGGGCCGAACAGCTCGTTGGGCTCGGTGAACCGGCCGAGCAGGTACTCGAAGTAGCGGCCGCCGAGCTGGCCCGCGATCCGGCGGACCGCCTCGGACTTGGCCGTGCCCGGCGCGCCGACGACCAGCAGGTGCTCGCCGGCCACCGCGCACAGGACCACCACTTCGGCCACGGTCTCGCGGTCGATCATGCCCTGCCCGGCGGCGGCCACGGCGTGCCCGATCAGCTCGGCGTCGGCAGCGTCGGCGGCGGCATGGGCGTCATGGGCGGTTGCGGTGGCGCTGGTCTCGGTCACGAGCACCGGAGTCTACGGGCGGCTCCGCGGCGCCCACCAACCGGTTTCCGGGCTACCCGCCCGCGGCATCCAGACCCCCACGGGTTCGCTGCTCACCGCTGTCGGAGTGATGCGGGGCGGCCGCTCCTTCACTCTCGGGCCTCATGGCAGGCCCGTGTCGGACAGGTGTCGGACAGGCTGCGGATCCGCTCGGTCGCCTTCTTCCGGGAGTAAGGCCCCGACCGCCCGACGAGGTGGGCACTCATTGGGTCAGTGAACTGCCCCGGCGCGTGTCCGGAGGACGTCACTGACCTCGGCACTTCAAGGCCTCGGGTGGTGGGAGGTCGAGGTTGGCGGAGAGCCGATATTCCTCCCGTGTCGTGCTCCTCGGGGTTGGTCTCTGCGGGGCCTGCGGTGGCCTCCGGCTCCAGCCCGGAGGCAGCGGAACTGGTGTCGCCGCTCCGCGTGCCGGGGGCCGTTACCGTGCACCCTTGTGAATCCTGAAGATCCGAAGGACTCGGTCCGGCGCGGGTACGACTTGCTCTCCGTTCAGTACGAGCGCGCGTTCGGCAGCGAGACGAAGTACGGATCATGGATCGAGGATCTGCTCGGTCGGCTTCCGGATGCGGGCGCGGTACTGGATGTGGGGTGCGGGACCGGAGTCCCCGTGGCCCGGTCGCTCGCCGCGGCAGGGCACCGCGTCACGGGCGTCGACATCAGCGGTGTCCAGGTCCAGCGGGCTCGGGAGCTGGTACCGGGCGCGGGGTTCGAGGCACCGCCGCACCGATGAGGGAGCCGGCGGGGCGGGGGCCTCATCGGTGCGGACCGGCGGATCAGGCCTGCCAGTGCGGCTTGCCGCTGACCATGCGGCAGTAGATCACCCGGCCGCCGGCCTCGTGGGTGCTCTTGCCCAGGTCGGCGTCGCGGCAGAACTGGCCCGCCTTGTAGCAGTTGCCGGCATTGGAGCGGATCTCGCAGTCGTCGGCGGCCGCCTTGGGCTGCGCGGTCGGTTCCGGGTCCGTCGGCGGCTTCGCGGTGGTCGCCTTGGGCTCCGGCGCGGCCTTGGTGACGGGCGGCTGCGTCTTGGGCGCGGCCGACTGGGGCCTGGCCGTGGTCGGCGCGGATGCGGGCTCCGCGGGCGGCACCGGCGTGGTCACCGCCGACGGGGTCACCACCGGCGCGGGCTCGGGCGCGGTGACCACCGGTGCGGGGGTGGCCGGCGGGACGGTGGCGACGGGTGCGGCCGGGGCCGTGACGGCGGGCGGGGAGGCGGCAGTCGTGGCGCCGTCGGCCGGCGTCGGGTCACACCCGGTCAGCGCGAGACCGACGGTGAGGACGAGTCCGGCGACGGCGGCCAGGCCGCGACGGCCGCCGCGCGTGCGTGCGGCCGTGCGGGACGACATTCGTGCGGACGTGCGTGAGGGCAGGGGAGACATGAGGGGAGACGCTCCGATCCGATGAAAAGATGTTCGGGATTCAATCAGGGCGACCACACGCCACAAGCACATCCCGCACACTTCGTTGGCAGATCGAGACCTTGCGACCACGGAGAGCAACCGGGCCGCCCGGCGCCGATCACCCACGGTCGACCGGCCCCACGCCCGTCCGGCCCGCGCGCCGCCGTCTCCGCCGGACAGGTCCGGTATCCACCCGCCCTGCCACGCTTGCCCGGCTTCGAACCCCTGCGGTGCGTACGGTCGGTGCCGTCCCGACCGAACCCGGTCGGCGGGCGGAAGGGCCTGTCGTCGTCTCTCCCACGGGCGGGAGTACGAGGACAGGGCGAAGGAGACCGGCAGCCGTGCAGCGCAAGTGGTGGACCCTCACGTCTCCCTGGCGACAGCGCGAAGATGTTCGCGGTGTCGCTGGCCCTGGTCGCCCAGGAGTTCCCGCCCGGCCGCGGGCGGGGCACCGCGATGGGCGTGTACGGGGCGACCATCGGGGTGGCGGTCGCGGTCGGCCCACTGGTCGGCGGCGGGCGGAGGCCGTGGCGGCCCCGTCGTGACGGCCCGGGCCGGAGACTCCTCCGGGCCCGGGCCGTCACGTTGCGGACGCCCCGCGCCGCTAGCCGATCGAGATCGTGAAGACCTTGTCGGCCCCGTCGGCCGCCCCGCCGTTGTTGTCGGCGTTGGTGGTGGTGAGCCAGATCCGGTCGGCCCCGGGCACCTTGGACACCGTCCGCAGCCGGCCGTAGGCGCCGACGTAGTACGCGGTCGGCGTCCCGACGTTCTCGGTGTTCCCGTCGATCGGGATGCGCCACATCCGCTCACCGCGCAGCGCCGCCATGTAGACCACGTTGCGCACGATCGCGATCCCGCTCGGCGAGGCCTCGTTGACCGGCCAGCTCGCCTTGGGGTCGGTCATCCCGGCCACCCCGCAGGTGCCCTCGCAGGTGGGCCACCCGTAGTTGGCCCCGGGCTTGACCAGGTTGAGCTCGTCCCGCTTCGAGTCGCCGAACTCCGCCTCCCAGAGCCGTCCGTCGCGGTCGAACGCCAGGCCCTGCGGGTTGCGGTGGCCGTAGCTGTAGACGTAGTTGCCGAACGGGTTGCCGGGGGCCGGCTTGCCGTCGGTGGTCAGCCGCAGGATCTTCCCGTTGAGCGAGTTCTTGTCCTGGGCCAGCGAGGACGTCTGGGCGTCACCGGTCGACGCGTACAGGTACCCGTCGGGGCCGAAGGCCAGCCGGCCGCCGTTGTGGTAGCGGTTCTTCTTGATGCCCTGGAGCAGCACCTTGTAGCCGCTCAACGTGGAGCCGTTGTACGTCATCCGCACGATCCGGTTGCCCTCGGCGGCGGTGTGCATGAGGTACACGTAGTGGTTGCCCGCCCAGTCGGGGTCGACGGCGATGCCGAGCAGGCCGCCCTCCCCGTCGGTGGTGACGGCGTTGGGCACGGTGCCGACCGCCGTCTTGGCGCCGCCCGTGGTGAGCCGGAAGACCTTGAAGCTGTCCCGCTCGGTGACCAGCGAGGTGGTGCCGTCCGGCAGCCAGGCGATGCCCCAGGGAATCGTCCACCCCGTGGAGAGGGCGCTCGGGGAGCCCGGGACGCCGCCGTCGGCCGGGCAGGCGCCGGTGGTGAAGGAGACGGGGTCGGACGGCGCCGAGTAGTTGCCCGCGGTGTCCCGGGCGACCACCGAGAGCGTGAACGGCGCGTCGCAGGCGAGCCCGGTGACCGCCGCCGAGGTGGCCGGAGGGGTGCCGGTGACGCTCTTCACGACGGCGGAGCCGCTGCGGATCTCGTACCCGACCACGCCCTTGTCGTCCGTCGCGGCGCCCCAGGTCAGAGTGGCGCCGGTGGCGGTGACGGCCGAGACGGTCGGGGTGCCCGGCCGGCCGGGCGCCGGGTCGGTACCCGCCGTGGTGGTGCAGTCGACGGCGACGCTGGCCGGCGAGGCGTTGCCGGAGGCGTCCCGGGCGATCACGGTGAGGTTGTAGGTGGTGGCCGGGGCCAGCCCGGTGAGCTGCCGGGAGGTCGCGGTGCCCGGCGCCTCGGCGAGTTTGTTGCCGTGCTCGTAGATGTCGTAGGCGGTGACGCCGACGTCGTCGCCGGCGGCTCCCCAGCCCAGCGTCAGAGCGTTCGGCCCGACGGCGGAGCAGCTCGGCGCACCGGGACGGCTCGGCGGGGTGGTGTCGGCCGCCGCGCCCACCCGGAGGCGGTCGAGGTTGGGGCCGCCGTCGGCGGTGGTGGCGGTGGCCCGGATCCGGTTGGCGCCGGCGGCGAGGGCGACGCCGACGGTCTTCTCCGCCCAGGTGTCCCAGTCGGCGGTGGGCGGGAAGGCGACACCGGCGGCGACGACCTTCCCGTTGACCGCGATGTCCATCGGGCGGTTCGCCGTACCGGCGTTGGCGTACCGGAAGGTCAGCGAGGCGGTCCCGGCCGCGGTGGCGCTCACCGTGAACTCGACGGCGGAGCCGGTGGTGTTGGTGTAGTCGACGAAGCCGGTCCCGGTGTACCCGGTGTGGTTGGTGGCCGTCTTCGCCTGCGCGAGCACGGCGTCCTCGGCCTGGTAATCAATGCTCGCCGCCGTGGCGGCGGTCGCCGCGGGCGGCGCCGCCACGGCCCCCAGGACCAGGGCGGCTGCGGCGAGCGCCGCTCCGCCGGCCCGGGCGAGCGCCGTCCGCCGGTGCGCCGCGGCTGTCGTGCGCGGGTGTCCGGTGTCGGTCATCACGGCACCCAGTAGTTTCCGGAGGCGACGATCATCGACTGCAGCTGCACGCTGCCGCCGTAGTAGAGGGCCGGGTCGATCGCGGTGCCGGCCAGCTTGGCCCAGAGCGCGTCCAGCCAGGCCTGCGAGCCCGGGTCGGTCATCGCGGTGACCACGAACGGCGCGGTGAAGGCCATGTCTCGGCCGTTCTCGAAGACCGTGCCGTTCAGCTTGTAGCCGGTGGCGATGTTCGCCGGGTCGCCGCCCGTCTTGCCCTTGATCCAGGTGTTGATCTTTCGCGCCGAGGCGAGCGAGGCGGCGTCCCCGCTGGTGACGGCGTCCGCGCCGATCCGCCACGGGTCGCGGCAGGCGTTCCAGCTGTAGTCCCCGTCGTTGGGGCTCTCCAGCACCTCGCCGGCGGCGGGCTTGGCGGTGCCGTTGGTGTTGACCACGAAGTCGGCGAGCAGCCCGGTGTTCGGGGCGTAGCCGCTCTGCTGCTTGGTGATCAGGTTCTGGTGGGCGGTGCGGACGGTGTCCCAGGTGGTGTCGCCGGTCGCGGCCCGGAAGGCGCGGAAGTGGTCGATCATCCAGTCCGAGGAGCGGGTGATGTAGTAGGTGGAGTCGCCCGAGGTGGACCAGTCGCCGAGCCGCATCAGGTGGGTCGTGGGGTTGACCTCACTGGCCTTGATCGCGTTGATGTGCTTGACGGCCAGGCCCTTGTAGTCGTACGTCCCGCCGCTGCCCCACTGCCGGTCGGCGAGCAGCAGCCCGTACGCGACGTCCAGGTCCCCGTCGGTCGCCGAGTCGGAGCCGTTGACGCTGCGGCAGGAGGAGTCCTGCTCGGCGGCGAGGAGGTTGGCGTTGTTCACCGACGGGTGGGCGAGCACGAACTTCACCATGCCGTCGAAGACCGTCCGCGCGTTGGCGTCCGCACCGGCCATCAGCGCGGTGACCACCATGCCGTAGCCCTGGCCCTCGGCGACGTACGGGTGGTCGGCGTCCGGCGAGATGGTCTCGTACCAGCCGTTGCCGCAGTTCTGCCGGACGAAGGCGGCCTTCCAGGCGTTGTACTTGTCGATCACCTGCTGGTCGGTCACGGACTGCGCGCCGGAGGGCTTGAGGGTGCCGGCCGGGTACGGGTAGCGGTGGCTGCCGAACGGCACCGCGGGGCCGCCCGGGGCCGGGCCGCTGCCGAGGTCGGCGTCCAGGTAGTCCAGGTTGGCCGTGCCGCCGGTGGTGGTGGAGGTGAGCCGGATCCGGTTGGCCCCGGCGGTGAGCCGGACGGTCAGCGTCGAGGTCGCCCAGGTGTCCCAGCTCCCGGTGGACGGGAAGGCCCGGGCCGGCTCGACCGTGGCGCCGTTGACGGCCACGGCCGCCGGGCGGTTCGCGGTGGTCCCGTTGGAGTAGCGGATGCCGAGCACGGCGTTGCCCGCGCTCGCCGCGTCGACCGTGAACTCGACCCAACTGCCTGTGGCGTTGTCGGTGTTGACGAATCCGGTGCCGGAGTAGCCGCTGTGGTTGGACTCCACCACGCCCTGCGACAGGCCCGCGCCCTCCGCCTCGTAGCGGACCGGCGCGGCCGAGGCCGGCGGGGCCGCGAGCAGCCCGGCGGCCAGGCCGGCCCCCGCGAGCAGGGCCGCGGCGCGGCCGCGGTGTCTGGTGCTCGGTCGTGTCATCGGAATGCCCCTCAGCCCTGGTACTGGACGACGATCTTGGTGAACTCGTACGGGGACTGCGCGACGCCGCTGCAGGCGTCGGCGTCCGTGCCGGAGCCGCAGGCGCGGTCGCGGTTGACCGACCAGAAGGCGTACCGGGCCAGGTGGTGCTGCTGCGCGTAGCCGAGGATGGTCCGGAAGTCGGCGGTGGTGACCGTCTCGCCCGCCTCGTCGGTCTTCCCGTTCATCGAGGAGACGCCGATGTGCCGGTACGCGGCGTCGTCACCGTAGCCGTAGGCGCTCTTGACCGCCGCCTTCAGGCCCTCCAGCGCGCTGACCGAGGCCTGGCCCATCGGGCCGGTGTGGCCGCCGAAGTCGAACGGCATGATCACCCAGCCGTCGTTGGCGAGGCCGGCCTGCGCGCCGCGCTTGATCAGGTCCTTCCCGGTGGCGTCCGGGCCGCTCGGGGTGGTGCCCATGGTCACGTAGGTGACGATGCCCGGGTTCTTGGTCTTGACGATCTTCAGGGCGTCGACGACGCGCTGACGGACCGTCGCGTTGGAGAACTCGGTGTCCTCGATGTCGATGTCCAGCGCCTTGAGCTTGTAGGCGTCGATCACCTTCTGGTACGCGCCGGCGAGCGCGCTCGCGCTGGAGCACTTCTCGCCGAGCTTGTTGCCGCTCCAGCCGCCGACCGAGATCACTACGTCGCCGCCGGCCGCCCGGATGGACTTGATCGCCGCTTCGTCGGACCCACCGGTCAGCGCCCGGCTGCCGTCCCACTTGGGGTTGCAGCCGCCGTCGGAGAGGACGAACGCGAGGGTGAACCACTTCACCCCGGTCGCCTTCATCACGTCGGTGGGCTTCTGCGGGCTGCCCCAGCCCAGGTACTCGTACGGCGCGGCGGCCATCGCGGGCACGGCCGCCGCCGGGGCGGGAGCGGCCTGGGCGGCTGACGCGGCCGGGGCGGCTGTCGCGGTGGTCGCCGAGGCCAGCAGCAGGGCGGCCGAGCCGAGGACGGCGGCCACCGACGGGGCGGTCGGACGGACTCCGATAGATATGGGCATGCCAACTCACTTTCGCCGATCCACCGCCTGCGACGGCGGATCGAGGGGGAGACGGGCGAGGCGGAGGGGGGAGCGGAGCACTCGGGGCGGACGGCGGCGACCACAGCGGGCGCCTACAGAATCGGGGCGGCGCGGCGCGCGGTCAATGGCTTTCGTTAGGAAAGTTTCCCAACTGTCACCGGAGTAACCCCCTTGCCGGCCGAGCGGCTTGACGAAATAAGTAATGCTCCCTAACTTGAACCCCCCGGCACCCCGCCCGGCGCCCCACTCCCCCACGTTCGGAGGCCCCGGTGTCCCCCGGCCTTACCCGAAGAATCGGCCTCTTCCAGGCCACCGCGCTCAACATGAGCCAGATGTGCGGCATCGGCCCCTTCGTCACGATCCCGCTGATGGTCGCGGCCTTCGGCGGGCCGCAGGCCGTCATCGGCTGGATAGCCGGCGCCGTCCTGGCCCTCGCCGACGGCCTGGTCTGGGCCGAACTCGGTGCCTCCTTGCCGGGAGCCGGCGGGACGTACGTCTACCTGCGCGAGGCCTTCCAGTACCGGACCGGGCGACTGATGCCGTTCCTCTTCGTCTGGACGGCCATGCTCTTCATCCCGCTGATCATGTCCACCGGCGTGGTCGGCTTCGTCCAGTACCTCGGCTACCTCTGGCCCGGCATGACGAGCGGCCAGGGCGATCTGGTCGGGATCGCGTTCTGCGCGCTGGTGGTGCTCCTGCTCTGGCGGCGGGTCGAGAACATCGCCCGGCTCACCA
The DNA here is from genome assembly GCF_040630735.1 of Kitasatospora sp. NPDC005748. NCBI lineage: Bacteria > Bacillati > Actinomycetota > Actinomycetes > Kitasatosporales > Streptomycetaceae > Kitasatospora > Kitasatospora sp. NPDC005748. The sequence continues at coordinate 204,632 of NZ_JBEXYD010000005.1, read as the reverse complement.
CCGTGATGTGGGGGGTGATGATCCTCTCGGTGCTCGCCGTGATCGTGGCCTGCTACACCCACTTCAGCCCGAGCCGCGCCTTCGACTGGCCCGCGCACGCCGTCGAACTCACCCACGGCCAGTTCTGGATCGGCTTCGCGGCCGGCCTCACCATCGGCATCTACGACTACCTCGGGTACAACACCGCCGCCTACGTCGGCGCCGAGGTCCGCGACCCGGGCCGGGTCCTGCCGCGCGCCATCGTGCTGTCCATCGTGGGCATCATGACCATCTACCTGCTGCTGCAGATCGGCGTCCTGGGCGCGATGGACTGGCACGCGATGCTCGACCCGGAGTCGGTGGCCTCCAAGTCGGTCGCCTCGGCGGTCCTGGAGAGCACCTGGGGCAAGGGCGCCGCCCAGGTGGTCACCGCACTGATCCTGGTCACCGCCTTCGCCTCCGTCCTCGCCGGCCTGTTCGGCGGCTCCCGGGTGCCCTACGACGCGGCACGCGACGGCGTCTTCTTCCGGGCCTTCGGCCGGCTGCACCCCAGGCACGGCTTCCCCGTCCTCGGCCTGGCCGCCATGGGCGTACTCACCGCGGCCGGCTTCCTGCTCGGCCGCCACCTCGGCGCCAGCACCGACCACCCCCCGCTGACCCTGCTGATCAACCTGCTCACCACCGTGATGGTGATCGTCCAGGCCCTCGCCCAGATCGTCGCGGTCACCGTCCTGCGCCGCCGCCAGCCCGGACTCGTCCGGCCGTACAGGATGTGGCTCTACCCGGCGCCCGGCATCGTCGCGGCCGTCGGCTGGCTGGTCATCTACGGCTACGCGGACCGCAACGCGCCCGGCTTCCACCCCATCGAGTGGTCGCTGGCCTGGGTCGTCGCGGGATGCGGCGCCTTCCTCCTCTGGGCCCGCACCGAACGCACCTGGCCCTTCGGCCCCCGCGAGATCCGCGAGGAGTACCTGAGGCCGACCACCACGGCGGACGCCACGGCCTGACCTGTCCGTTGACGCGACGGCGGCCCCGGAGCTTCGGGGCCGCCGTCGCGTCAGCGGTCCCCTCGGGCCCGCCTCACGCGGCGCCCCACCCCTCGGGCCCGACCTCCGCCCACACGATCTTCCCGACTCCCGGGCGAGGACCACAACCCCAACGGCGCGAGAGGGACTTGACGAGGAAGAGCCCCCGCCCTGACTCGTCGTCGGAGCCACCGGCCCGGAGCACAGGCTCCCTGTCCGCCCGAGCATCGTGCACCTCGATCCGCAGCCACGAGGCGCAGACGGACATCACCAGCCGGACCCGGTTGCCGCCGGGCGTCCCGTGGAGCACGGCATTGGTCACCAGCTCCGAGACGATCAACAGCCCGGCCTCCGCGAAGCATTGGCCATCCGGGACCTCCACGAGCAGTTCTTCGAGCAGCCGCCGGGCATCACCCGGCGATCTGTCGCTGCGCAGCAGCCAGCAACTGCGCTCATGGATGACGGCGACCGGGCTTTCGGGCGTTCCGGACATGGGGGAACCACCTTCCGCATGCGGGGGATCAGGAGGCATCGGCAGACAAGGCAGACGGCGACACATGTCACCGTGCGTCATCGCTCCATCACCATCAGCATGGAGCATGGCTCAGCTCCCTCGCAAGCCATGTCGAGCAAATATGAAAACTTTCAGTTCAGATGCCAAGGTGGCGCCCATAAGCTCGGGTTGGCAGTGGCGAACCATCACCCGGGACGTGCACACTGGTGCACGGACAGCTCTGGAGGGGTTACACAGATGGCGGTTGCAGTGCCGGCTGTGCGCTACCGGCGCATCGCGGCGGAGCTCAGGAGGCTTCGGGAGCTCAAGAACCTCTCGGCCGAGGAAGTCGTCGCCCAGGTCGACGGCGTCAACCTCGTGAAGCTCAGCAGATACGAGAACGCCCGGGTCCAACTGAAGCCCGAAGTGGTCCGCGCGCTCCTCGACTTCTACGAGTGCGACGAGGAGCTGAAGGAAGTCCTGGTCGAGATCCTCCGGGACAAGCGCCGACCGGGCTGGATGGCCGGATACGAGCAGCTGAACCCGCTCTACACCGACCTGATCCGTCTCGAAGAGACAGCGATCGGCAATAGGTCATACGAGTCGGCCTATATCCCAGGATTGCTCCAGACTCGGCAGTACGCCCACGCCATCATCGCCAGCGGCGTCCTGACGAAGACCAGTGTCGAAGAGCGCGTCGAGGTCCGGATCAACCGTCAGTTCGTCCTGACTAGAGCCGAGAACCCCCTCAAGCTGTGGGCCGTCATCCACGAATCAGCCCTGACCATGACCGCGGCCCCTGGCGTGATGGTCGACCAGCTGGACAAACTTCAGCAGTTCAGCAAGCTCCCCAACGTCAAGATTCAGATCATGCCGGCCATGGCACCGCCACACCCCGGAATGACCGGCTCCTTCGCTCTCCTGGAATTCCGGCAACGGGATCTCGATCTCGTGCTGCTCAGCGGAATGCTGAGCAGCGACTGGGTGGAGGACCCCGATCACGTCGACCTCTACCGAGCGGCATTCGACGAGATCATGGCGACCGCCCTGGATCTCGACCAGTCGTTCAACCTCATCGCAGAGAAGAGAGACAAGCTCAAGTGACCCACTTCCCCGTCGCCTCAGCCCTTCCCGTGAAATGGAAGAAGGCACTGGCCAGCAACCCGAACGACAACTGCGTCGAGTGCGGGGAACTTGAGGGCGCCATCGTGGTCCGGGACAGCAAGGACGCCCACGGCCCCGCGCTCGACTTCCCCGCCGACGCCTGGCGGGCCTTCATCGCCGGAGTCCGCTCCGGCGACTTCCCCGCCGGGAGCTGACCCTCCGGAGCAGCCGGCGGCCCCGCGCCGAATTGGCGCGAGGCCGCAACCCCGGTGTCCCGAACTCCGAGGTGCGGGGTCAGAAGGCCGCGGCGACGCCCGGGGGCGGGTTGATGCCGAACTCGGACGCCAGCAACTCCACCAGTTCCTCGGGGCTTTCGAGCTCCCGGGCGGTGGTCGTGCCCGCCGCGTCGGTGTGGGTGAAGGTCTTCCCGTCGAGCCGCACGTGATCGGCGGTCCGGGTGCGCTGGAGGTAGAACCGACGGAACGGCGAGCGCGGGTAGGTGGCCACGAACCAGTTGGACATCGTGAGGTCGGGCGCCGGGACCGGGTCCAGGGTGAAGGCGTGCTGGTCCTCCCAGACCTCGCCCGTCCTCGCCTGCAGCACCCAGATCGGCGCGGGGCCGTCCGCCTCCTCGACGACCAGCCGGTGGGTGCGCCCGGCAGCCTCGCGAGCTTCACCGGGGATCATCGGGAGCGGCTCCAGCAGCCCGCCGATGGACCCGAATCCGACGTCGACGAGGTGGCGGCCGGATTCGCCGGGCACCTGGACGGCCAGCACCATATGGGTCCGCGGTCGGACCTCCCCGGCACGCGCGCCGACCCGCACCCGGCCGGTCAGCCGGGTGACCCCGAAGCCCAACTCGTCCAGCACCGCAGCGAACAGGGAGCTGTGCTCGAAGCAGTAGCCGCCGCGGGAGCTGTCGACGAGCTTCGCCTGGAGCTCACCGACATCCAGCGACGGCACCGAGCCGGTGACCACGTCGAGGTTCTCGAACGGGATGCCGAGGATGTGCGCGCGGTGCAGGGAGCGAAGGGTCGCGGCGGTGGGCGCGGACTCGCCCTCCCATCCGATACGGGCGAAGTACTTCTCCAGATCGACAGTCATTCCACCACGGTACGGACCGAGCGGTCCGGCCGGCCTCCGCCGCTGGTCCCGGTCGCGATCGGCCGAGCGGCCTAGGCTCTGCCGCCGGGTCGGTCCCGGCTGGAGGATCATGGTCCGGCCCTGAACGGCGGGAACACGGACGACTACGCGCGGTTTCCCGCCGCCCAGGACGCCCCCGTCCCGACCCGGCACCGCGATGCGAGAGAATGAACCCATGAACGACGACCAAACCCCACCCGCCTCGGCGATCGAGCGCCGGCAGCGGCTCCTGGACATCATGCGGAAGGACGGCGGCACCTGGGACTGGCACCGGGCCCGCGAGACCTACCTGCCCCGCCCGGACCCGCGCACCGTGCGCCGTGACCTCCAGTTGCTCGCCAAGGCCAAGCAGATCTTCCGCGCCGAGGACGGTGGGTACCAGGCTGTCGGCTAGGCGCGGGCCGGGGCCCGCGGCCCGGGCGGCGCGCGGTGGCCCTCGCCGCTACACGCCGAGGGCCACCGCGCCGAACCGTCCGACCCGGCGGACCAGGGCGGCCAGGCCGAGGTAGGCCACGAAGCCGGCCAGGCTCGGCACGGGCCCGGTGAGGAACAGTTCACCGCGCATCAACGAGATCACGTGCAGCAGCGGCACCGGCACCGTCAGGAGCGTCCAGACGGCCCGCAGCGCCACCTGGGCCGGCGTCGCGACGTCCGCGCCGCCGGCGTTCCGGAAGGCCAGCCCGGCCACCAGGGCGAGCACCGCACTCACTCCGGTGACGACGGCGGCCGCGGTGGCCCAGGGCCCGCCCGGCGCGAAGGCCGCCCAGGCCGCGACGGCCAGCACGACCGTCACCTGGGCGTAGGCGGTGGACGCGCGCCGGAAGTGCGAACCCTTCTCGGACGCCGCACCGCCGCCCGACCGCGAACCTCGGGCGGCGGCGCCCGGCGGGACGGCTCCGGGGGGCACCGTCGCCTCCACCACCGTGACCGGCGGCGCCGCCGGCCGATCCGGCCGGGCGGGGTGGACCGCGGCCCGGGACACCGGCTCCTGGACGCGCCGCACCGCCGCCCGGGAACGCCGGAACGCGGCAGCGGCCTCCGTGCGCCGGCCCGCCATCGTGAGGGCGGAGCCGAGCAGGGCCAGCGCCCACACCTCGGCGGACGCGTCGTCCTGCTCGGCGGCCAGCGCCACCGCCTCGTGCAGCGGGTCGACGGCCTCCAGCGGTCGCCCGCCGTCGTGCAGGGACCTGCCGAGGCCGCTCAACGCCGCCGACAGGACGGCCGGGGAAGCACGCTCCCGGGCCGCTACCTCATATTCCTTGACGTGTAAGGGCTTTGGACATCGAGAGGATGCCCACGGACGCCGCTGCCCGGCACGGCGGACCCCACCGGCCCCGGGCGCCCCGGGGGTGCTCCCGCCCCCGCCGGAGCCCGGGCCCGCGGGAGGGGCGGTTCACGGGGGCGGCGAGGGGAACAGTGGGAAGTACGACCTACCCGGTCTCCTGCCGCCCGGGCCGCGCCCGGCGGTTCGTCCGCTGTTCATACGGCGCTCGCCCGGCGGCGGGCACCCGTTGGGTCGGTGGCGGCAGGGTGGTGACACCCTGACAGGACGATCCCGGGACGGACATCGTGACCGAATCGCGCGCACCGCGCTGGCGCCGAAGCCTCGCCTTCCTCCTCGTCGCCGCCGCCGGGCCGGCGGGGCTGCTGAGCGCCTCGCCCGCCCGCGCGGCCTCGACCGACGACATCCGGATCAACGAGGTGGTGACCACCGGGGACGTCGACGACTCCGTCGAGCTCTACAACAAGGGCACCACCGCGGTGGACGTCTCCGGCTGGATCCTCAAGGACGACGACAACGGCTCGAAGTACGCGATCGCCGCCGGCACCACGCTGGCCCCCGGCGGGTTCCGCGCCTTCGACGTCCACGGCGCGTTCGGCCTGGGCTCCTCCGACAAGGCACGGCTGTACCTGCCGAACGGCAGCACCCTGGTCGACAGCTTCAGCTGGAGCGAGCACTCCGCCCCGTCCTGGTCGCGCTGCCCCGACGGCACCGGCGCCTTCCGCAAGGCGGCGCTCACCCTGGGGGCGGCGAACGCCTGCGGCAGCACCGGCGGCACCTCGCCCGTGGCCTGGCCGGGCAGCGGGACGGTGGCGAACGCCGACGCCTCCAACGTCTTCGGGTCGGACCTCAGCGGTCTCTACCAGGAGGGCGGCGTGCTGTGGGGGGCGCAGAACTCCGGCAAGCTGTGGCGGCTGGTGCCGAACGGGTCCGGCGGGTGGAAGCCGGACACCGCGAACGGCTGGACGGCCGGCAAGAAGCTGCGCTTCCCGGGCGGCTCCGGCACCCCTGACAGCGAGGGCGTCACCCTCACCGGCGCCGGCGCCTCGGGGGGCGTGTTCGTCGCGAGCGAGCGCAACGGCGACGCCTCCGGCACCAGCAGGCTCTCCGTCCTGCGGTACGACGTGAGCGGCACGGGCACCACGCTGACCGCCGCGAAGGAGTGGAACCTGACCTCCGCCCTGCCGTCGGTGGGCTCCAACCTCGGGCTCGAAGGCATCACCTGGATCCCCGACGGCTATCTGACCGGCGCCGGGTTCACCGACGAGTCGACCCACGCGGCCTACAACCCGGCCGGGTACGGCGCGCACGGGGGCGGGGTGTTCCTGGTCGGCGTCGAGGGCGGCCAGATCTACGGCTTCGTCCTCCAGGACAGCGGGGCGTTCACCAAGGTGGCCACCCTCGGCAGCGGCATGGCCGGGGTCATGGAGCTGCAGTGGGAGCCGCAGGCCTCCCGGCTCTGGGTGGTGTGCGACGACACCTGCGACGGCCAGCACCGGACGATGCAGGTCGGCGCGGGCGGCACCTTCGTCACCACCGCGGTGTTCAACCGGCCGAGCGGCCTGGCCAACCTGAACAACGAGGGCTTCGCCCTGGCCGGCGCCGGGGAGTGCACCGCCGGCGCCAAGCCCGTCTACTGGGCCGACGACAGCAACACCGGCGGCCACGCGCTGCGCCGGGGCAGCATCAGCTGCTGACCGGGAGGCACCGCCGTGGTCCGGGCCGCTCCGGCCGGGGCCACGGCGCGATGGTCCGGTCGGCCGGTCCGCCGGAGCGGCGGGGCCGCGGTCCGTCAGAGCGGCACGCCGTGGTCCGCCAGGGCCGAGCGGCGCTCGAAGACCTCGGGCCGCGCGGTGTCCAGGGCGGTGGCGACGGCGCCGAGCAGCACGGCCTGCTCCCCCAGCCCGCTCGGGGCGAGCTTGGGGCGCAGCGGGGTGAGGCGGTGCAGCTCGCGCTCCAGCGGTTCCAGCAGGAGGTCGGCGCTGCCGCCGACGCCGCCGCCGAGCACCACCAGGTCGGGATCGAGCACGGCCGCGAGCACGGCGATCGCGTACGCGAGCTGTTCGGCCTCGCGCTCGACCGCGCGGGCGGCGAGCGGGTCGCCGGCCCGGGCCGCGTCGAAGACCTGCTTGGCCGTCAGCGGGCCGCGCATGCCGAGGCCCAGTGCGGTGCGGACCACCGCGTCGGCCCCGGCCTCCTGCTCGATCGTCCCGCCCGGCTCGCCGTCGGCTCCGGGGGGCAGCGGCACCAGACCGACCTCGCCGGCCGCGCCGTGCGCGCCGGAGAGCAGTTCGCCGTCCTTGAGGACGCCGACGCCGAGGCCGGTGCCGATCAGCAGGTAGGCGAACATCCGGCTGCCCCGCCCGGCGCCGAGGGTGAACTCGCCGAGGGCGGCGAGGTTGGCGTCGTTGCCGACGGTGACGGCGGTCTCCAGCCCCGCCGCGATCCGGTCGAACAGACCGCGTCTGCCCCAGCCGGGCAGGCTGGTCGCGTACCGCACGCCGCGCCGCTGCTCGTCCCAGACACCCGGGGTGCCGATCACCGCGTGCACGATGTCGCCGGCCGCCAGCCCCGCCTCGGCGGCGGTCTCCCGGGCGGCCGCGACCACGGCGTCGGCCACCGCGTTGGCCGAGCGGCCCTTGTTGGGCACGTCCCGGCGGGCGACGATCCGCCCGGCGAGGTCGGCCACCGCGACCCGGAGCCAGCCCCGGCCGATGTCCACGCCGAGTACGTGGCCGGCCGTCGGGTCCGGCTCGTAGAGCACCGCCGTCCGGCCGCGCTCGGGGACGAACCGGCCCGCCTCGCGGGCCAGTCCGGCCTGCTCCAGCGCGGCCAGGGCGGCGGAGACGGTGGGCTTGGACAGCCCGGTGTCCCGGGCGAGCTGGGCGCGTGAGGAGGGGCCACCGGTGCGCAGCAGTTCGAGAAGCAGCCATTCGTTGTTGCTCCGCAGTCGCTGCCGGTTCCACGGCTGCGCCGGCGTCGCGCCCGGCGGAACGGTGGTCGGCAGGTGGCGGCTCATCGGTTCCTCCGGTCTGGGGCGTGCTCGGCGCCGTCGTCGGCGCCTGTGGCCTGCGCTCAGGCCTCGCCCAGTATGACCGGTCGTCAATCCGTCCATCGGCTGGAACCTCTCGGGGGGCAGGTGCCGCTCCGCACCCCGATGACCTGGCATGTCCTCAACCAGAGGAGGTGCGGGGGCGGCCCCGGCGGCGGTCAGCCGACCCAGCCACCGGTGAGCTCCTGCACCGCGGAGCCGTCCAGATCGGCGAGCTTGGCGCCGACGAAGGCGCGGGCGGTCTCGGAGGTCTGCATCCGGAACGGCGGCTGCTCGGCGGTCAGCGCCTCCACCACCGACTCGGCGGCCTGCTCCGGGGTCTGCGCCCGGGTGAACGCCGCCCGGGTGCGGGCGGCGTAGGCGTCCAGCGCGGGGGCGTAGGGGCCGGCGGCGGCCAGCAGGGCGGGGACGTCCAGGCCCTGGTTGGCGACGAACTCGCTGGCCACCGCGCCCGGCTCGACGACGGTGACCTTGACGCCGACGGTGGCGGCGACCGGCGCCAGCGCCTCCATGAAGCCTTCGACGGCGAACTTGGCCGCGCAGTAGGCCTCGTTGAAGGGCTGCCCGACCACGCCGCCGACGCTGGTGACGGTGACCACCCGGCCGCCGACGGCCCGCAGGTGCGGCAGCGCGGCGCGGGTGACGTCGACGACACCGAAGAAGTTGACCTCCATCGTGGCCCGGACCGGCTTCAGCCCGTCCTGCTCGACGGTGCCCACGTAGCCGGCTCCGGCGTTGTTGACGACGGCGTCGAGGCGCCCGTGCCGGGCGACCACACCGGCCACGCAGGCCTCGACCGACCGCGGATCGGTGACGTCCAGCCGGGCCACCTCGATCCGGTCGGCGACGCCCGCCGCCTCGGCGGCGGCGAGCAGCGCGCCGGAGCGGCCGGTGTCACGCATGGTGGCGACGACGTGGTGCCCGGCGCGGGCGACGGCCACGGCGGCGGCCAGGCCGATGCCGGAGGACGTACCGGTGATCAGGGCGATGCGGGCGGTGGTCATGAGGGTGCTCCCGACGGCTCGGATTTGCGTGCGTGCACACACACCATAGATCCGTGTGTGCGCACACGCAAACAGGTAGGGTGTCGGCATGGCGCGTACCGAACTCACCCTGGGCGAGCTCACCGCCCGCGACCACGCCTTCTACGGGCTCGTCTGGGCCGGCACCACCCTCAGTGCCAAGGTCGACCAGGCCCTCGGCAAGGCCCACGACCTGCCGCTCTCCTGGTTCGAGGTGATGCTCTGGCTGCACGGGCAGGCGGAGCCGGTGGCCGCCTCCGACCTCGGCGCCAAGACGCTGCTCAGCCGGAGCCAGGTCTCCCGGGTGGCCGACTCGCTCCAGGCCCGCGGCCTGGTCGAGCGCGTCCCCTCCCCCGTCGACGCCCGCTCGGTGCGGATCACCCTGACCCCCGAGGGCCGCCGGCTCTTCGCCGCCGCCGACGCCACCCGGCGCGCCGTCCTGGCCGAGGCCTTCGACGACCGGCTCGACGACGCGGACATCGCGGCCCTGGAGGTCGTCTGGGCCAAGCTCAAGCAGCCGCCCGCACCCGGGGCCTGACCGCGCCGCACGCGCCGCCGGCGCGCCGGACGACCTGCACTTCGCCGCGCCGCACGCGCTCGGCCCGGCCGCCGCCGGGGCGGCCGGGGACGACATCGCCGTCCTGGCCGCCCCGGCCGCACCGCCGCACGGCCGTCGGGCTCACAGCTTGGCGAGCGCCTGGTCCAGGTCGGCCCAGAGGTCCTCGGGATGCTCGATCCCTACGGCGACCCGGACGGTGCCCGGGCCGATGCCGGCCGCCGCCAGTTCCGCGTCGTCGAGCTGGCGGTGCGAGGTGCTGGCCGGGTGCAGGACGAGGGTGTGCACGCCCCCGAGCGAGGGGGCCAGCGAGGCCAGCCGGACCGACTCGGTGAAGGCCCGGGCCGCCTCCCGGCCGCCCGCCAGGTCGAAGGCGAGCACCCCGCCGTGGCCCTCCGGCAGCAGCCGGCGGGCGAGCTCGTGGTCGGGGTGGGCGGGCAGGCCCGGGTAGTGGACGCCGGTGACGGCCGGGTGACCGGCCAGCCGGCCGGCCAGCTCCCGGGCGCTCTCGCAGTGCCGGCGCACCCGCAGGGCCAGGGTCTGCAGGCCGCGCAGCGTCAACCAGGCGCTGTGCGGGTCGGCCGAGGCGCCCAGTTCGACCGCGTAGTGCCAGACGGTGCGGTGGAGTTCGGGGTCGGCGAAGACGGCGATCCCGGCCAGCACGTCGGAGTGCCCACCGAGGTACTTGGTGGCCGAGTGGACCACGATGTCGGCGCCGTGCTCGATCGGCCGGCAGAGCAGCGGGGTGGCGAAGGTGTTGTCCACCACGCTGAGCACCCCGGCCTCCCGGGCGACCCCGATCAGCCCGGGCAGGTCGGTGACGCGGGTGGTCGGGTTGGAGATCGTCTCCAGGTGCAGCAGGCGGGTGTTGGGGCGCAGTGCGGCCCGCACCTCCTCCGGGTCGTCGCCCCCGACGTGGGTGACCTCCACGCCCCAGCGCCGGGCGAGGTCGGCGAGCATCGCGAAGGTGCCGCCGTACAGGCTCCGCTGGGCGATCACGTGGTCGCCGGAGCTCAGCAGTGCGAGCAGCACGGTGTTGATCGCGCCCATGCCGGAGGCGGTGGCGATCGCGCCCGCGCCGCCCTCCAGCCCGGCGACCGCCTGCTCCAGCGAGCGGACCGTCGGATTGCCGTATCGGTTGTAGAGGAAGGCCTCGTCCGGTCCGGCGAAGGCGCGCGTCAGGGCGTCGTTGTCCTCGAACGCGAACAGGTGGCTCTGGTGCAGCGGCACTCCCATCGGGCGGCTGCCGGTCACCTCCGGGACGGGCGGGTGGACGATCCGGCTCTCGGGGCGCAGCGCGCTGTCGAAATCGCTCATACCGCTCATCCTCGACCGGTCCGCTCCGCCGGGGCCAGGGCCAATCCCGGGCAAGTGGCCTGCCGCGGCCCGGTCCGGGCCCGGGCGGCACCGCCCCGACGGGGCTTCAGAGTCCGCCGACGGGCAGCAGAACCACCCGCGCCGGGTCGAACGGCTCCCAGCGGGCCGGGCGACCGCTCCGGGCCACCCTCAGCCGGCACCAGCGCCGTCCGCCCGCGTCCTGCCACCATCCGCTGATCCGCCCGAGGGCCCATCGGTCGTCGTCGAAGTGCACCTCGACCGGCTGGTAGACCCACTCCACCTCGGTGTCCACCGGGCCCGCGCCCCGCTCCGGTCCACCCCGCTCCGGTCCGTCCGGCCCGGGTTCACCCCACCCCGGTCCGCCCGGTCCTGCTCCGCGCGGGTCTGTTCCGCGCGGCTCTGTTCCGTTCCGTGCCTCGCGCCTGCCTTCGAGTACGGGCATGCCCCGACCTTCCACCACGGTTGCGCCCTCCCGTTCCGGTGCGGTCGCCGGCTCCCCGACGGGACGGCCGCGCGACCGGGCGTAGTCGCCACCCGAACGACTCTACAGCGCTGTAGAGGATCCGCGCCGGAGCCCGCCCGAATCATCGGTGGGCCGCCCGCCCGCCGACCGGACCACCGGCCGACCGCACCACCGGCCGCCCGCCCGCCGACCGGACCACCGGCCGACCGCACCACCAGCGGGCCGCACCGCCCGCCGACCGGACCACCGGCCGCCCGCCCCGGTCAGGACGGCTGCAGGGCCCTCGCCAGGTCCTCCGCCTCGCGCAGCTGCGCGACGCCCAGCCGCCGCAGGCCCCGGAGCAGCAGGGCGGCGTCCGCGAGGGCGGCGTCCGCGACGGCGGCGTCCGGCCCGGGCAGTTCCGGCGGCAGCGGCATCCCGAGGAGCGCCGCCAGGTCGCCCGCCGGGATGCCCAGCACGAGCGCGAAGTCGGCGACCAGGTCCGGGGTGGGCGCGTCCGCCCCGGAGGAGATCCGCCCGTACGCGTCGGACATCCAGTACCGGCCGGTGAGCAGGTGGAAGATCTTCGTGGTTCCGGTCCACCCGAGGTTCCGGGTGGCGACCATCCGCATCAGCAGGTTCCCGGCGGAGGCCGGGTCCGGCGCCGAGGCGGGCAGCCCCTCGATCCGCCCCGGCCGGTCGGCCGGCGGCAGCGAGGCGACGAAGGAGCGCAGTTCCGCCCGCCGGTCGGCCGGCAGCGCCATGCCGAACCGCACCACGCCGACGATCGAGGTGGTGGCCATCCCGCCGGCCGGCGCGAGGTCCGCCGGCAGCGGCAGCGCCGCGATCTCGAACAGGTCGGCGGTGTCCAGGCCGAGGGCGGGCGCGAGTCGGCGCAGCAGCGCCGGATCCGGCGCGGCGCCGTCCAGCACCGCTGCCAGCTCGGCGTCGGTGACGCCGGCCCGGCGGGCCGACTCGGCGGGCTCCGGGCCCCGGTGGTCCAGCAGTCGGGCCAGCAGCGCGGCGAAGCCGGGAAGTTCGGTCATCCCGCCAGCATAGGACGGCCCGGACGCCCGGCGGACCGCTGCCCACCAGGCGCGATGGCAGCTGTCCGGCACCGGCCGGGGGCCGTCGCCGAACCGTCGGCCGGGCGGGCCCCGGCTGCCTCGGCACCAGTCGTCGGTCACCCGTTCGGCCGACGTTCCCGGCCGACACGCTGACGGAGCGTCACCTTCGCGGGGCGGCGGGCCCGCTCCGGGCCTAGCGTCGGCGGAGTGCGCGGTCATGCCCCACCGGGCCGCCCGACCCGCACGACCGACCCGCACGACCGACCCGCCCCGGGGACAGCCGAAGCCCCGACCGCGCCCCGACCCCGCCCTGTCCCCACCTCCTCCCCGTCCCGCATCCCGTGCGAAGGAGCCCCCTTGCCCACCATCACCACCAGCGACGGCACCCGGATCCACTACAAGGACTGGGGCAGCGGCCGCCCCGTCGTCTTCAGTCACGGCTGGCCGCTGAACGCCGACGTGTGGGACGAACAGCTGCGGCTGGTCGCCGGGAACGGCTTCCGTGCGATCGCCCACGACCGGCGCGGCCACGGCCGGTCCGACCAGCCCTGGCACGGTAACGACATGGACACCTACGCCGACGACCTCGCCCAGCTGATCGAGCAGTTGGACCTGCGTGACGCCGTCCTGGTGGGCCATTCGACCGGCGGCGGCGAGGTGGCGCGCTACCTCGGCCGGCACGGGTCGGCCCGGGCCGCCAAGGCCGTCCTGCTCGGCGCCGTCCCGCCGCTGATGCTGCAGGGCCCCGGCAATCCCGAGGGCACGCCCCTCGCCGCCTTCGACGACATCCGGGCCGGGGTCGACGGCAACCGCTCGCAGTTCTACTGGGAGCTCAGCGAGTCCTTCTACGGGTTCGACCGCCCCGACGCGGACCTCGTCGGCGCCGCGGGCATCCGCCGGGCGTTCTGGCTCTGGGGCATGCAGGTCGGCGCGCGCGGCGCGTACGAGTGCGTCCGGCAGTTCTCCGAGACGGACTTCACCGAGGACCTGCGGCGCATCGACATCCCCACGCTGATCGCGCACGGTGACGACGACCAGATCGTCCCGATCGCGGCCGCCGCGCTGAAGGCGGCGAAGCTCGTCCCGGACAACGTCCTCAAGGTCTACCCGGGCGGCTCGCACGGTCTGCACGGGGCGTACCGGACCGCCTTCGAGGCCGACCTCCTGGAGTTCCTCAAGTCCTGAGTGCCCCCGCGCCGCGGCCGTCCCCCCGGGGCCCGGAGGGACGGCCGCAGCGCGGCCGGACCGCCGCTCGTGCCGCTCCCCGTGCTCTCCTCGACACTCGGCCCCGGCCCGCTCCGCACCGCCTCGCGGGGCCCCGATCGGAACCCCGCGGACAGCTAACGCACGGGGGTTCCCGGCTTCGCCCGGACGTGGATGCGTTCACCCTGGGCGCCGAACAGGCTGAGGAACTCGACCGCGTTCGGCCCGGCGTTGCCGAACGCGTGCGGGGTCCTGGTGTCGAACTCGGCGGCCTCCCCGGCGGTGAGGACGAGGTCCTGCGAGCCGAGCAGCAGGCGCAGCCGCCCGGCGAGCACGTAGACCCACTCGTGGCCCTCGTGCACCCGCGTTTCGAGCTCGGGGCCGGCGCCGTGGCCCGGCGGCATGATGTGCTTGTAGGCGTGCAGCCCGCCGAGGTGGCGGGTGAGCGGGATGAAGGTCTGGCCGTAGCGCTTGAACGGGCGGGCGTGGATCCGCGGGTCGCCGGTGGCCGGGGCTCCGACCAGTTCGTCCAGCGGCACCCGGTACTCCCGGGCGAGCGGCAGCAGCAGTTCCAGGGTCGGCTTGCGCTGACCGGACTCCAGGCGGGACAGCGTGCTGAGGGAGATCCCGGTCGCCGCGCTCAGCCCGGCCAGGGTGCTGCCGCGCTCGCGCCGCAGGGCCCGCAGGCGGGGGCCCACCGTGGTCAGGACCGCGGCGAGGTCGTCACCGGCGGCGCCGCGGGGGTCCGCGGTGGGGTCTGCGGTGGGGTGGACGCTGTCGTGGGGGTGGTCGGCCATGGCTCCTATCTGCCGCTCCGGCAAGGGGATTTGTCAAACGGGCATCGGCCGACCGGGTCCCGTCGCCCGCCCCGCCGCCCCGCTCAGTGCCCGCCGCCGAGCATGATCCGGGCTATCAGCTCGCGGCGGCTGGCCACTCCCGCCTTGGCGAACACCGACTTGAGGTGGTCCTGCACGGTGTAGGGCTTCATCGTCAACAGCCGTGAGACGTCCCGGGTGTCGCAGCCGCGCACCAGCAGCACGGCCACCTCCTGCTCGCGCGCGGTCAGCCCGTACGCGGAGAGGTAGAGCGGCATCGCGTCGGCCAGGGTGGCCGCGGTCGCCACCACCGTCACCTCGCCGGCCGCGGAGCCCTGCAGCGACGAACCGTGCAGCACGTACCAGCGGCCGTCGCCGGACTGGATGCGGATCTTCGCCTGGGGCACCGGCAGCCCGCTCGCCGTGCGGCGGGCCTGCTCGGCGGCCATCGCGAAGGCGGTCGGCAGCCCCAGCGAGGTGCGGGACGGGTCGGCCAGGCGGGCGAGCAGTTCCTCGGCCGGACCGGAGATGGCGACCAGCCGGTTCGACGGGCCCAGCACCACGACGGCCGGTCCCGCGTCGGCGTCCGCCCCGCCGCCCGGCGGCAGGTGGCAGGCCCGCAGCGCGTGGCCCAGGTGCCGGGCGGCGGTGTCGGCGAGCTCGCGGTGGCGGCCGAGGAAGTGCCCCCGGTCGGCCGCCCGCATGAACGCGGCGCAGCCCCACATCCCGCCGTGCGCGTCGAAGGTCGCGCGCAGCTCGTCGCCGAACCCGGCCGGGGCGATCTGCTCGCGGAAGCGGGCGGCCCGCTCGGGGCGGCCCTGGGTCGCCCGGCTGAGCGTCTCGGCCCGGACGCCGCTGCGGCGGATCCTGGGGAAGGTGGCCGGGTCGTCGGCCCACACCTCGAGCCGGACGGCGTTCTCGAAGGAGTCCAGGCTGAGGTCGTCACTCAGCACGGAGTTGACCAGACCGGTCGCCGGGTCGGCGGTGTGCCAGCAGACGGCGTCGTACTCCAGGACGTCGCGCAGCAGTTCGTCGGCCCGCCGGAACACCTGCTCGACCGTCAGCCCCGCACCGGCCAACTCCCTTACGCCCTCGATCGCCTGCTGCGCCGCGGCCGCGCGTGACCCACGTGATCCCATGGCCCGGAAGCTAGCACGCACACCAAGCACCGGGCGCGCGCCGATCGGCGGGGTACCGGATCCCCCGCAGGGATGGCACCGGCCCGGTCCCCTACACCGGAGGTCCCGGCCCGTACGCCGGGAGTCCCGGACCCGTACACCCGGAGTGCCGGCCCCGTACGCCGGAACGGCCGACCCCGTACGCCCGGCGTCCCGACCCCGTACGCCCGGGGTCGGGTCCCCGTCCCGCCCCCCGCTACAGCCAGTCGCGCCGCTTGAAGATGAAGTAGAGGCTCACGCAGACCAGCGCCATCAGGCCGATCGCGAACGGATAGCCGAAGGCCCACTTGAGCTCGGGCATCTTCTCGAAGTTCATGCCGTAGACGGTCCCGATCAGGGTCGGCGCGAACAGGATGGCGGCCCAGGAGGAGATCTTCTTGATCTCGTCGTTCTGCATGTGCCCGGCCTCGGCCAGCTGCTTCATCTCCTCGTTCTGCCGCTGCGACACCAGGGTCGCGTTGACGGTGAGGATGTTCTGCAGCATCTGCCGGAAGCCGTCCACCCGCTCGGCGGCGTAGGTGGCGTGGTCGGCGACGTCACGCAGGTACCGCTGGAGCTCGTCGTCGGTGCCGTACTTGCCGAAGCCCGCCTCCAGGCTCTTCATGATCTCCAGCAGCGGCCGGGTGGCCCGCTGGAGCTCGATCACCTCGCGGGAGAGTTCGTAGATGCGCCGGGAGACCTGCGGGTCACCGCCGAACACCTCGGTCTCGATCTCGTCGATGTCGTGCTGGAGACCGGCGATCACCGGCGCGTAGCCGTCGACCACCGCGTCCAGCACCGCGTACAGCACGGCCTCGGGGCCGAGGGCGAGCAGCTCCGGGTCGTCCTCCAGCCGGCGGCGCACCGCGGAGAGGTCGGGCGCCTGCGAGTGGCGCACGGTGAGGACGAAGTCGGGGCCGACGAAGAGGTGGACCTCGCCGAAGTCGACCTCCTCCACGTCGTCCAGGTAGCGGGCGGCGCGCAGCACGACGAACAGCGTGTCGCCGTAGCGCTCCAGCTTCGGCCGCTGGTGGGCGACGATGGCGTCCTCGACCGCGAGCTCGTGCAGGTTGAACCGCTCGGCGGCCTCCAGCAGCTGTGCCTCGGCGGGCCGGAACAGGCCGATCCAGGCCATCGTGCCGGGCTTGGCGGGCAGTTGGCGGTAGATGTCGGCGAGGCTGGCGGGCGGCTCGACCCGGCGGCCGTCGCGGTAGACGGCGGCCTCCACGACGGAGCGCTCCAGCGCCACGGGCTCGACCGGCTGGTCGGGCCGGGGGTCCATCGAGTGCTCGGGCGCCGGCTGGACCTCGCCGCCGGGGGCGGTGTTGTCGGAGCGGGAGAACGGACGCTTGCTCGCGCGCACGGCGCGCACACGCCAGTCGGACATGGCGGGGTACCTCCACGGTTCGGTGTCCGCCGCGCTCCCGGGACGTCGGTCGCGGGAAGCCGGGGCGGGTGGGGAGGCGCCCGGCCGGCCTCCACCGCGCACGGCGCCCGGCCGCGCGGTGGCCCGTCGTCAGCGACGGGCGGTGCGGCGGCGGGGAGCGGGAGCGGTACGGGAGGAGGGGTGCCGGGGGCCAGGAGAAGAGGGGGCGGTGCCGGGGCAGGGCCGACTTCGGCCCGGACTACTGGGATCCACAGCTCTCACCTCCTCGCCGTCGGGGCGCCCGTGCCCCGGGTCGCCGTTACCGGGCCATCAGGGAGCGAGCCACGCCGTACGGCGGAGGGCACGGCTGCCCTGCGGGAACGGGTGGGCACCCCTGATCTCGTCAGAGCTTTGGCACGCCACGGCGTAGCACCCGGGGGTGCAGCCACTTGGGGTCACCCCTTAGGCCGGGGAGACCTGTCCTGAACCTGGGCGTCTCTCGACGTCGTGGGGTCAGTGGCCTGTGTCCGTGGCGACGCCTCACCGAACGAGGTGCCTGCACAACTGTCCCGATTCTAGTACCCGCGCGCCCGTGCCTCCGACCAGGGCCCCGACCGGAGTGGCGCCCCGGCCCCGGCTAGAGGTGCGCGGCCACGTACGGGACGGCGGTCGACTCCAGGCCGCCGACGGTGCCGAACTGCGGGTGGACGTTCACCTCGAAGACCACGCCGCCGCTCTCGGCCGCGAGGTCGACGCCGGCCAGCGGGAGGCCGAGCGACTTGGTCGCGGAGATCGCCAACTCGGCCAGACCGGCCGGTAGTTCACCTTCCGGCAGGACGGCCGAGAGAGCGCCCCGGCTCTCGTTGCAGGGCGCGTCCGGGTCCGGCTGGACGTGCTCGACGGCGCGCACCACGCGTCCGTCGAGGACCACCACCCGGTACTGGTGGCGCCGGCCGTCCGCGGTGAAGTTCCGGGCGTCGCGGGCGATCAGCCAGTCGGCCCCCGCCTCGGCGTAGTAGCGGGCGGCGGCGGCGAGTTGGGCAGCGGTGGTGAGGTGGAAGACGTCGTTGCCGCCCATCCCGACGGTCGGCCGGGCCCAGACGTCGCCGCCGAGCCGGTCGAAGGCCTCGGCGACGGCCCCCGGGGCGGGCCGGGAGAAAGCGACGGTGGGCATGTGCGCGATGCCGTCCCGGGTGAAACGTTCGACGGTGCGGTCCTTCTCGGTGGCCACCCGCCAGGCGTCGACGTCGGTGCCGAGCGAGCGGGCGCCGTGGGCGCCGAGCAGGCGCTGGCACTGCTCGAAGTCGCGGCGCCGGTGCGGCGGGATCTCGTAGACGATCACCGCCCCGGCCGTCACGGCGACGCCCTCGCCGGGCACCTCCAGCCGGAGGCCGCCGCCCGCGCCGGAAGCACCGGAGCCGGAGATCCGGCCGGTGCCGCCGGTCATGAAGTGCCGGGCGTCGAGGAGGACGGGTGACCGGCCGGTGAGTTCCCGCACGGCGGTCGACAGGATCTCCCGGCTGCCCTCGGTCGAGCTGTGATCGGTCATCAGAACGAGCTCGCTTCGGACCATGCCGCCATGGAACAGCTGCCCAGCCCGCGGCGACAAGGGTGCCTGTTGCGCCGCTCCGGCCCCGGATGGCCGAAACCGCCCCTGCCGGGCGGGCGGGTCGTCGGGCCGGCAGGGGCGGTCGCCGGTCGCGCCGGCTCGCGGCGGCTCCGGAAAGCCCGCAGCCCGCCCCGGTGGCGTCCGGGGCGGGCTGTGTCACGGGTGCGGGCGGCGGGCGCGCGTCCCGCCCGCCGCTACGGCCGCGCGGGGGCCGGGCGGACCAGCTCCTTGAGGACGTCCTCCATGGTGACCAGGCCGGAGGCGGTGCCGTCGGCGGCGATCGCGGCGGCCAGGTGGGTGCCGGAGCGGCGCATGGCGGTCAGCACGTCGTCCAGCGGGGTGGACTCGGGGACGCGCGCGATCGGGCGCAGCGCGCGGGCCGGGAACGGCCGGTCGCGGGCGCCGTCCTGCTCCAGGGCGTCCTTGATGTGCAGGTAGCCGAGCACCGTCCGGTCCGCGTCCAGCACCGGGAAGCGGGAGAACCCCGTCCGGGCGGCGAGCTGCTCCAGCTCGACCGGCGTGGTGCCGGGGCCGGCGAAGACGATCTCCTCGCGCGGGGTGACCACCTCGGAGACCGGGCGCGAGCCCAGCTCCAGGGCGTCCCGCAACAGCTCGGTGTCGCGGTCGCTGAGCAGTTCGGCGTCGGAGGAGTCCTTGACCATGCGGGCCAGCTCCTCCTCGGTGAACACCGAGGCGACCTCGTCCTTGGGCTCGACCTTCAGCAGGCGCAGGATCCGGTTGGCGAAGGCGTTGATGGAGAAGGCGATCGGCCGTACCGCGCGGGTCACCGCGACCAGCGGCGGCACCAGCAGGTAGGCGGCCTTCTCCGGCGCGGCCAGGGCGATGTTCTTGGGGATCATCTCGCCGAGCAGCATGTGGAGGTAGGTCGCCACGGTCAGCGCGACGACGAAGGCGATCGAGTGGATCAGGGCGTCCGGCACGCCGACGCTGTGCAGCGGGGGCTCCAGCAGGTGGGCGATCGCGGGTTCCGCGACCGCGCCGAGCACCAGCGAGGAGACGGTGATGCCGAGCTGGGCGGTGGCCAGCATCGCGGAGACGTGCTCCAGACCCCAGATCACCGTGCGGGCGCGCCGGTCGCCGGCTTCCGCGCGCGGTTCGATCTGGCTGCGCCGCACCGAGATGAGGGCGAACTCGCCGCCGACGAAGAAGGCGTTGGTCACCAGCGTGAGCAGCCCGATGACGAGCTGGATCGCGGTCATCGGTTCTCCTCCGGGCGGCGTCCGGTGCCGTCGGCGGCACCGGTGTCCGGGTCGGCGTCGGGTGCCGGGCCGCTGATCCGGACGCGTTCGGCGACGTGGTGCGCGACGGCCGTGACGTGCAGGGTCCAGCCGTGGGTCTCGACGACGTCGCCGGGCACGGGGATCCGGCCGAGGTGGTCGGCGATCAGTCCGGCGAGGGTCTCGTACGGCCCCTCGGTGTCGGGCAGTCCGACGGTGTCGAGCTGGTCGGTGCGGGTGATGCCGTCGGCGTCCCAGCGGTGGCGGCCGTCCTGGCCCTCGCCGAGGTCGATGAGGTCGGGCAGTTCGGCCGGGTCGTGCTCGTCGACGACCTCGCCGACGACCTCCTCGACGATGTCCTCCAGGGTGGCGATGCCGGCGGTGCCGCCGTACTCGTCGATCACCACCGCCATGGTCTCCTCGCCGCGGAGCAGGTCCAGCAGGCGGTCGACGGTGAGCGTCTCGGGCACCAGCAGCGGCTCGGTCACCAGGTTCGCCACCGGGTGCAGGTGGCGCCGGTCGGCGGGGACGGTGAGCGCGTCCTTGATGTGGACGGCACCGACGACCTGGTCGAGGTTGCCGCGGTAGACCGGGAACCGGGACAGCCCGGTGGCCCGGGTGAGGTTGGCGACGTCGGCCGCCGTGGCGTGCTCCTCCAGGGCCCGGACGTCGACCCGGGGGGTCATCACGTTCTCCGCCGTCAGCTCGCGCAGGTTGAGCGAGCGGACGAAGAGTTCGGCGGTGTCGGGCTCTATCGCGCCGGCCCGGGCGGAGTGCCGGGCGAGGGCGACCAGCTCCTGCGGCGTCCGGGCGGAGGCGAGGTGCTCGGCGGGCTCCAGGCCCAGGCGCCGCACCACCCGGTTCGCGGTGTTGTTGAGGTGCCCGATCAGCGGCGAGAAGGCGGCCGAGAAGTAGTACTGCGGCCCGGCCACCACCTTCGCGACGGCGAGCGGGCGCGAGATGGCCCAGTTCTTGGGCACGAGCTCGCCGGCGACCATCAGCACGACGGTGGAGAGCAGGACCCCGAGCAGGATTCCCACGGTGTTGACCGCGCCGCTCGGCAGGCCCAGGGCCTCCAGCGGTGCGCGCAGCAGCCCCGCCACGGCCGGCTGGGCGACCATGCCGATCACCAGGCTGGTGATGGTGATGCCCAGCTGGGCGCCGGAGAGCTGGAAGGTGAGGCGCCGGGCCGCCTTCAGCGCGACGGGGGCGCCGCGCTCGCCGGCGTCGGCGGCGCGTTCGAGGGCGCCCCGCTCGACGGTGGTCAGGGAGAACTCCGCGGCGACGAAGACCGCGCAGGCGGCGGTGAGCACCAGGGCGAGGAGCAGCAGCAGGACGTCGGTCACCGTGCCACCCCCGCCCCGTTGGTCGAACACGTCTTGACGGGAACAGCACGGTGAGAACTGGGAGGTTCGTCCATCGCGGGGTCCGCGACTCCTTCACTGCGACGAGGGTGGCCGGTCGGCGGGCGGCCCGGTCCGGGGGGAACGGGTCACCAGCTCTACAGGAGTGTAAAGGGTTGGCAAATCAGAGTGCCGTAAGGGCCGCCACCTGTGCGGTCGCCGCCGCTTCGGGCCAACCCTGCCGTCGCCGCGGCCGTCACCGCCGCCGGCACGGCCCTCGCCGCCGGTAACATGTGCACAGGTACGCACATGTTGGCTACGATGGTGGGCGTACCCGCACGACGCCGACCGGGGACGGGACCACCGCATGCCGGCCATCCTGCGCGACCGCACCTACCGCCACCTGTTCACGGCCCAGCTCGTCGCCCTGGCCGGCACCGGTCTGGCCACCGTGGCGCTGAGCCTGCTGGCCTACGACATCGCCGGCGACCACGCCTCGGCCGTCCTCGGCACCGCACTGGCGATCAAGATGGTGGCGTACGTCACCATCGCCCCGCTCGCCGGCGCGCTGGCGGACCGGGTCCCACGCCGGGCCCTGATGGTGGCCATGGACCTCACCCGGGCCGCCGTCGCTCTCACCCTGCCGTTCGTCACCCAGGTCTGGCAGGTCTACGCCCTGATCTTCCTCCTCCAGGCCGCCTCCGCCGCGTTCACGCCGGCCTTCCAGGCCACCCTGCCGGAGGTGCTGCCCGCCGAGCGCGACTACACCCGGGCCCTGTCGCTGTCCCGGCTGGCCTACGACCTGGAGAGCCTGTTCAGCCCGGCCCTCGCCGCCGGGCTGCTGACCCTGCTCTCCAGCGGCTGGCTGTTCGCGGGCACCGCCGCCGGCTTCCTCGCCTCGGCGGCCCTGGTGGTCTCCGCCGTCCTGCCCAAACCGGCGCCCGTCGAGCGCGCCGGCGGCGTCTACGCCAAGGCCGCCTTCGGCACCCGGCTGTTCTGGGCCACTCCCCGACTGCGGGCCCTGCTCGCCCTGGACCTCGGCGTCGCCGCCGCGGGCGCCATCGTCTTCGTCAACACCGTCGTCCTGGTCCGCGAGCACTTCCACCGGCCGGCCGGCGCCCTCTCGCTCGCGCTCGGCGCGTACGGCGCGGGCTCCATCCTGGCCGCGCTGCTGCTGCCGCGCGTGCTCGGGCGGATCGGCGACCGGGCGGTGATGCTGCCGGCCGCCTTCGCCCTGCCGGTGGTCCTGGCGGGCGTCGCCGCCGTCACCGCCACCGCCCCGAGCGCGTGGTCCTGGGGCGCCGTGCTGACCGCCTGGGCGGCGATCGGCGCGGCCTGCTCGGCGGTCCTCACCCCCGGCGGCCGGGTGCTGCGCCGCTCCGCGGCCGACGCCGACCTGCCGGCCGCCTTCGCCGCGCAGTTCTCGCTCTCCCACTCCTGCTGGCTGCTGACCTACCCGCTGGCCGGCTGGCTGGCCGCCGGAGCCGGGCTCCCGGCCACCGCCGCGGCCCTCGGCGCCGTCGCGCTCGCCTCGGCGGCCGCCGCCACCGCCCTCTGGCCCGCCCGGGAGGCCGCCGAGCTGGACCACGTCCACGCCGACCTGCCGCCGGACCACCCCCACCTCGGCGACGCCCACCCGGCCGCCGGCGGCTGGCGGCACGGGCACCGCTTCGTCATCGACCAGTACCACCGCCGGTGGCCGGCGCACGGCGACGTCCGCCCCGGCTGACGGCCGGGCACCCCGGGACGTCAGGGGCACCCTTGGCCGCACGGCTCAGCCGAAGAAGCCGAGCGCCCCCAGCGCGCAGACCCCGCCGAGGCCCATGAACACCGGCGTGAGCACCTTGAGCTCGACCCAGCTGCCCGCCCGGAACCGCATGCCCTTCGGCGGCCCCACCGGGTACCAGCGCTTGCGCCCGATCGGGATCGGCCAGAACACCGGGCAGCCCGAGACCGTCAGCGCGTCCCCGAGGCAGTGCACCAGCGAGCCGAGCGCGATCGGCAGGCCGATCCACAGGTACTGCTGCCCGGGCTGGTCGAACAGCCACTGCGAGCCGTTCCCCGGCTTGTCCAGGACGTCCGCCAGGACCCAGGCGCTGGTCGCCCCGAGCAGCCAGACCAGCACGTCGCTGGAGACCCGGGCGTGGCGCCAGAGCAGCCCCTCGATCGCCAGCACCATGTGCACGAAGAGCACCGCCAGCACGCCCCAGCGGCCGCCGTAGACCGCCACCGCGGCCGCGCCGGCGCCGCACAGCACCGCCCACAGCCAGGTGTGGGTCAGCGTCCGGTGCCCGCCCGAGCGGCGCGGGTCGCCCTTCTTCCGGGTCGACCGGTAGGCCGCGTACGAGAGCTTGTCGATCACCTCGCAGAGCGTCCGGGACACCGGCCCGAACGCCCGGGATATCGTCGCCGCCTTGTGGTCCAGATCCGGCGCCAGCGCGGCCCCCGCACAGATCAGCGTTCCCGCCAGCAGCACCGGCCAGGGCATCGGCTCGCCCAGCCCCGCGGCGATCGCCCCCGCCCCCAGCCACGCTGCCGCACCCGACAGCGCATGCGCCGGTCCCATCATGAGCTGGCTCCCGCCCTCGTTCCCAAGCGCCCTCCACGAGGACGTGACGGGGCAGCAGCCTAGCCGTCCAAGATCCACTCCCGTCGCCGGGTCGAACCCGACCGCCCCCGTCGGCAGTGCGCCGCCGAGGGCGCTGTCAAGCACCGCGCCCGCGACACGCCGCCCGGGCGGGACCGGCCGCCGCGATCGCGAGTCCGGGCCCGGGACCCGCTAGCCTGGACGGCTTACGCCCCCGGACCGCCAGCCCCACCGGCCCCGTGCACCGCGCCCCGCCCGCACCCGCCGGAGCCCCACCCGTACCGCCTCGCGCCCCGCAGCGAAGCGCACCGCACGCACCGAAGCGCGCAGCACCGCGCCGCACCGACAAGGAGCCCACCGCCGTGTCCGACACGTTCGCACACCTGCACGTCCACACCGAGTACTCGATGCTGGACGGAGCGGCGAAGAACGGGAAGCTCTTCGCGGAGGCCGAGCGGCAGGGCATGCCGGCCATCGCGATGAGTGACCACGGCAACATGTTCGGCGCGTACGAGTTCTTCCACGCCGCCGCCAAGACCGGCGTGAAGCCGATCATCGGCATCGAGGCCTACGTCGCCCCGGCTTCGCGCTTCCTGAAGAAGCAGGTGTTCTGGTCCCCCGGCGGTCAGCGCCCGGCGAGCTCCGACGGCGAGGGCGGCAAGGACGTCTCGGGCGGCGGCCGCTACACCCACATGACCATGTGGGCGCAGAACGCGACCGGTCTGCGGAACCTCTTCAAGCTCTCCTCGCTCGCGTCGATGGAGGGCTACTACATGAAGCCCCGCATGGACCGCGAGCTGATCGCGGCCAACGCGACCGGCATCATCGCCACCACCGGCTGCCCCTCGGGCGAGGTGCAGACCCGGCTGCGGCTCGGACAGTACGACGAGGCGGTCAAGGCGGCCGGCGCCTACCAGGACATCTTCGGCAAGGAGAACTACTTCCTGGAGCTGATGGACCACGGCCTGTCCATCGAGCAGGACGTCCGCCAGGACCTGCTGCGCCTGGCCAAGCAGCTGAACATCCCGCTGCTGGCGACCAACGACTCGCACTACGTCACCGCCGACCAGGCGGACGCGCACGACAGCCTGCTCTGCGTCGGCGTGGGCAAGAACAAGGACGACCCGAACCGGTTCAAGTTCCAGGGCACCGGCTACTACATCAAGACCGCCGACGAGATGCGCGAGCTGTTCCGCGAGCTCCCGGAGGCCTGCGACAACACGCTGGCGATCGCCGAGCGGGTCGAGTCGTACGAGGACGTCTTCACCTACGTCGACCGGATGCCGCAGTTCGACGTCCCCGAGGGCGAGACCCAGGCGTCGTTCCTGCGCAAGAAGATCGACGCCGGGCTGAAGGTCCGCTACGGCGACAACCCGAGCCAGGAGGTCCTGGACCGGATCGAGCTGGAGATGGGCGTCATCTCCCCGATGGGGTTCGACGCCTACTTCCTCGTGGTCGCCGACATCTGCCAGTACGCCCGCGACAACGGCATCCCGGTCGGCCCGGGCCGAGGCTCGGCGGCCGGCTCGATGGTCTCCTACCTCACCCGGATCACCGAGCTGGACCCGCTGGAGCACGACCTGCTGTTCGAGCGGTTCCTGAACCCCGAGCGCATCAACCCCCCGGACGTCGACATCGACTTCGACGACCGCCAGCGCGACCAGATGGTGCGCTACGTCACCGAGAAGTACGGCTCCGCCTACACCGCGCAGGTCAACACCTTCGGCACGATCAAGGCCAAGGCCGCCGTCAAGGACGCCAACCGCATCCTCGGCTACCCGTTCGCGATGGGCGACCGGATCACCAAGGCGATGCCGCCGGACGTCATGGGCAAGGGCGTCCCGCTCGCGGACCTCTTCAACGAGAAGCACCCGCGGTACAACGAGGGCACCGAGATCCGCTCGCTGTACGCGAACGAGCCCGACGTCAAGAAGATCATCGACACCGGCCTGGGCATCGAGGGCCTGATCCGCGGCACCGGTGTGCACGCCGCCGCCGTCATCCTCTCCTCGACCCCGCTGCTCGACCTGATCCCGCTGCACATGCGGGACAAGGACGGCGTGATCATCACCGGCTTCGACTACCCGTCGTGCGAAGCCATGGGCCTGATCAAGATGGACTTCCTGGGTCTGCGGAACCTGGGCATCATCGATCACTGCATCAAGATCGTCAAGGCCAACCGGGGCATCGACGTCGACATCGAGAAGATCGCGCTCGACGACCCCACCACCTACCAACTGCTCGCCCGCGGCGACACCCTGGGCGTGTTCCAGCTCGACGGCGGCCCCATGCGCGCCCTGCTCAAGCTGATGAAGCCCACCGAGTTCGCCGACATCTCCGCCGTCTCGGCGCTGTACCGGCCGGGCCCGATGGGCATGAACTCGCACACCAACTACGCGCTGCGCAAGAACGGCCAGCAGGAGATCATCCCGATCCACCCCGAGTTGGAGGCCCCGCTCAGCGAGGTCCTCGGCCCCACCTACGGTCTGATCGTCTACCAGGAGCAGGTGCAACGAGCCGCGCAGGTGCTGGCCGGCTACAGCCTCGGCCAGGCCGACCTGCTCCGCCGCGCGATGGGCAAGAAGAAGAAGGAGGTGCTGGAGAAGGAGTTCGTCCCCTTCCACGCGGGCTGCAAGGAGCGCGGCTACTCCGACGAGGCCATCCAGGCGGTCTGGGACGTGCTGGTCCCGTTCGCCGGCTACGCCTTCAACAAATCGCACTCCGCCGCCTACGGCCTGGTCTCGTACCAGACGGCCTACCTCAAGGCCAACTACCCCGCCGAGTACATGGCGGCGCTGCTCACCTCGGTGGCGGACGACAAGGACAAGATGGCGGTCTACCTCGCCGAGTGCCGCCAGATGGGCATCAAGATCCTGTCCCCCGACGTCAACGAGTCCGTGGTCGACTTCACCGCCGTCGGCAGCGACGTCCGGTTCGGTCTGAAGGCCGTCCGCAACGTCGGCGTGCCGGTCATCGAGTCCCTGGTCAAGACCCGCAAGGAGAAGGGCAAGTACGCCTCCTTCGCGGACTTCCTGGACAAGGTCGAGCTGGTGGTCTGCAACAAGCGCACCGTGGACTCCCTGATCAAGGCGGGCGCCTTCGACTCGCTCAGCCACACCCGCCTGTCGCTCAGCACCGTCCACGAGAGCGCGATCGACGCCGTCACCGGCCTGAAGAAGCAGCAGGCGATCGGCCAGGACGACCTGTTCGGCGCCCTGGACACCGGGGACGGCGGCGCACCGGCCATCGGGCTGGACTTCGAACTGACCGACCGGGAGTGGCCGCGCCGGCAACTGCTCAGCCTGGAGCGGGAGATGCTCGGCCTGTACGTCTCCAGCCACCCGCTGGACGGCGCCGAGCACATCCTCTCCCGCAACCGCGACACCTCCATCGCCGAACTCCTCGGCTCCGGCCGCACCGAGGGCGAGGTGCGCCTCGCCGGCCTGATCACCGCCGTCGACCGGCGGATCAACAAGGCGGGCAACGCCTGGGCCATCATCACCCTCGCCGACCGCGACGGCTCGGTCGAGGTGCTCTTCTTCCCCGCCACCTACAACCTGATGGCCGATCAGATGGTCGAGGACAACGTCATCTCGGCCCGGGGCCGGCTCAATGAGCGCGACGGCTCGCTGAGCATCTTCGGCCAGGAGATCACCACCCTCGACGTCTCCTCCGCCGAACTCGGCACCAAGCCGCCGGTGCAGATCACGGCGCCGCTCGGCAAGATCACCCCGACCGTGGTGGGCGAGCTGAAGCTCGCCCTCCAGGCCCACCCCGGCGACGTCCCGGTCCGGCTGCTGACCACCAACTGGGACAAGGACACCCTCTACGAACTCGGCTTCCTGGTGAATCCCGACAACGGACTCGCCTCGGACATCAAGACCCTGCTCGGCACCAACTCCTGGGCGGGCACCCTGTAGCGGACCGCGTCAGCCCTCCGGCCGGACCGGCGTCCCGGCCCGCCGGCCCAGTGCGCGCAGCACCTGGACCGGCAGGCCGGGGTTCCCGGCCGCGACCGCCGCGCTGTCGGGCTCGCGCAGCAGGGCGACCAGGACGGCGGCGGGCAGCCGGGGATTGCGGGCGGCGGCATGACGGACCCCCGGCCCCGGGTCGTCGAGCAGCCGGACCGCCGACGCCGCGGAGAGCCGCGGGTCCGACGCGGCCCGGCACCGCACCTCCTCGGCGGTGTCCCGACCGAGCCGCTCGACCAGCTCGGCCGTCGCCCCCCGGCCGCGAGGTCACAGCGGTTTGCGGGCCTCGATGAGGAAGCGTGCGGAGTAGGCGACGAACGAACCCTCGGCGCGGATCTGCCGGTCCAGGTCGTGGAGCCGGTCGCGATGGGCGGCGACCGTGAAGCCGGGCACCATCCAGATCACCTTCCGGAGGAAGTACACGACCGCGCCGATGTCGAAGAACTCCATCCGCAGCCGCTCGGACCGCAGGTCCGTCACCTCCAGCCCGGCAGCCCGGGCGTCGGCGCTCTCGGTGTCGGGGTGCCGCGCCAGGCGGGCCTCCGGCTGCGGGCCGAGGAAGTACTCGACCAGCTCGAACACCGAGGCCGGGCCGACGTGCTGCGCGACGTACGTACCACCGGGCCGCAGCACGCGGGCGATCTCCGCCCACCAGACCGTCGCCGGGTGACGGCTGGTCACCAGGTCGAACGCCCCGTCGGCGAAGGGCAGCGGGGGTTCGTCCGGGTCCGCGACCACGATCGCTCCCAGCGGGTGCAGCAGCCCGGTCGCCCGGGCCACGTTGGGCGGCCACGACTCGGTGGCGACCATCGCGGGCGGCAGGGGACCGGCGCCGGCCAGCACCTCGCCGCCGCCCGTCTGGATGTCCAGCGCCGCCGAGGCCGCCGCCAGCCGCTCCCCCAGCAGGCGTTGGTAGCCCCAGGAGGGGCGCTGCTCGGTGGCCCGCCCGTCCAGCCAGGAGAAGTCCCAGCCATCGACGGACACGGCCTCGGCCTCGGCAATCAGCTCTTCGAACGTACGCGACATAACCGCATCATCGCGGCCCCGGGCAGGCCCGGCCAACCGGATTTCCGAAGGCGGGGCCGCTGCCGAGGGGAGCACCGGCCGTCCCGGCGCGGCCCGGCGGCCTCCTCGTCGAAGGGGCCGGCGGAGGAATCGGCGACACAGGAGCCGCCCCGCCCCGAGAGCGTCGGCGGTCGCGGAGCCGGGATCGCCGCCCAGGCCCGGCAGGGTGCCCGGGGCGGACGCGCGGGGCCGGGCCGGGGAGTCACCCGGTGTCCCGGCGGCCGACGGAGTGCGTGGCGGTGATCCACCTGCGCCGGGCGGGCCGGGCCGCAGGGCTTCGGCCCAGCCGCGGGGGACAGCGGGTGGAGCGCCGGCGGGTTCGCCGGTGCTGATCGCCCGGGAGGCCCCTCCGGTGGTCGGGGGGGGTGGGAGGGGGCCGAACAGGTCCGCGCGGCCGGTCACCGGGCGGGGCGACGTCCCCGCGGTCGGGTGCTGCGGCCCGGCGTCGGGCCGATTCCTCGGCTGCGGTCCCGGGGCCGACCGGCCCGCTCGGGTCGCCCGGTCGGGTCGCCCGCTCGACGCAGAGGCCGGTCGACGCGGTGTGCGTCGCGGCTCCCCGTCAGGCGGCGGCGTTGCGGGCGGCGGTGGCCCAGGCGGCCGTGACGGCGCGGTGGGCGGTGGCGGTCGCGGTGGCGAGGTCGTCGTCCAGGTGCACTGGGGCGCCGAGGTGGACGTGCAGGGCCGGGCGGCGCGCCGGGGCGGTGGTGAGGCCGGCGAGCTGCTTGACCGCGCCGCCGGAGCTCAGGCGGCGGGCGCCCGCCTGGCCGAGCGGGACCACCGGTGCGCCGGTGGCCCCCGCCAGCCGGGCGAGGCCGCTGCGGAACGGGCCGGGCGCCAGCTCGCCGGAGTCGGAACGGCGCGGCAGGCCGCCCTCGCCGTAGATGAGGACCAGGTGTCCGGCAGCGAGGGCGTCGGCGGCCCGGTCCAGGGCGTCGGCGGCGTGCTCGGTGCCGCGGTGGACGGGGATGTGCCCCTCGTGGCGCAGCAGCCGCCCCAGCAGCGGGACCCGCCAGAGGCCGGCCGTCGCGAGCACCACCGGTCGCGCGCCGAGGCGGTGCAGGGCGGCGAACACGATCGCGGGGTCGGCGAGCGAGGTGTGGTTGGCGGCGACGATGCTCCCGGGTGCGAGCACGGCCTCGGGGTCGGCGCTCACCCGCAGGGAGCCGAAGGCGGGGACGAGGAGTGCGGCGGTTCGGCTGAGCATGGCTGGTGGGTCCTCCGGTGGGCGGGTGAGCTGCCACCAGTGTTCGCCGTTCCGGCCCGGCACGCCTGAGTACCCGTACTCAATGCCGCGCAGATCTGCGGGAGCCCGACTAGGCTCGCCGGATGAGGCGACTCGACGCAGTGGACCGTGCTTTGTTCGACCGAGTGGCGCTGGCGCGCCTGCGCCATGCCCAGCCGTGGCTACGGCGCTTGAGCCGGGCCGCGGACCACGGGGTGCTCTGGATGGGCACGGCCGCCGTGCTGGGGGCGGTCGGCGGCCGGGCCGGGCGGCGGGCGGCGCTGCGCGGGGTCGGATCGCTGGCGATGGCCTCGGCCGTGGCCAACATCGCCGCGAAGCAGCTGACCCGCCGTCCGCGCCCGTTGCTGGACCAGGTGCCGGTGGTGCGGCAGTTGCTGCGGCAGCCGGTGACGAGTTCCTTCCCGTCCGGCCACTCCGCCTCGGCCGCCGCGTTCGCGACGGCCGTGGCGATCGAGGCGCCGCTGCTGGGCGTCGTGGTGGCGCCGGTGGCGGCCGCCGTCGGGGCGTCCCGGATCTACACCGGCGCGCACTACCCCGGAGACGTGCTGGCCGGGTTCGCGCTGGGTTCGGGGCTGGCGGCCCTGACGCTTCGCTGGTGGCCCCGGTCGAACGACCGGCCGCCGCTCGCCGGCCCGCCGCCCCGGCCGGCGCCGGCGCTGACCGAGGGGGCCGGGCTCTCGGTAGTGGTCAACAGCGGTTCGGGGAGCGGGGCGTTGCTCGCCGACGGCCCGGAGGACACCGCGGCCGTCCTGCACACGCTGCTGCCGCGCGCGCAGGTGCGGGTCTGCGGACCGGACGACGACCTGCCCGCCCTGCTCGCCGAGGCGGCCGACCGGGCGGCGGCGGACGGCGGCGCGCTCGGGGTCTGCGGCGGCGACGGCAGTGTCAACCTGGCCGCCTCCCTGGCGGTCGAGCGCGACCTGCCGCTGGCCGTCTTCCCCGGTGGCACGCTCAACCACTTCGCGCTGGACCTCGGGATCGAGTCGCTGGAGGCGACGGCGGGCGCCGTGGAGGCCGGCTCCGCCTGCGGGGTCGACCTGGGCCTGGCCGTCGACGACACCGAGCGGCGGATCTTCCTGAACACCTTCAGTCTCGGCGTGTATCCCGAACTGGTCCGGCTCCGCGAGTCGTTGGAGGGCCGGCTGGGCAAGTGGCCGGCCCTGGCGGTGGCCGTCGCCCGGGCGCTGGGAAGTGCCGAACCGGTCACCGTCGAGGCCGGCGGACGCAGCCGGCGGCTCTGGCTGCTGTTCGCGGGCAACGGCGCCTACGACCCGCCGGGCTTCGCCCCCACCCGGCGGACCGGCCTGGCCGACGGCCTGCTGGACATCCGCGTGGTGGACGGCGGCAGCCCGTTCGCCCGGACCAGGCTGGCGGCGGCCTTCCTCTCCGGCACGCTGTCGCGTTCGCGGGTCTACCACTCGGCCCGGCTGACCGGCCTGGGCCTCGACTCGCTCGGCGACGCCGACCGGATCGCGGTGGACGGCGAGAGTGTGCCGGCGGCCGGTGCCCTGCGGCTGGGCAAGGCGCCGAACGCCCTGACGGTGTACCGCCCCGCGCCCTCGTAGCGCGCGGGGCCGTGGGGCCTGCCGGAGGCAGCCCACCGTAGGCGCCGCCCGCGGCCGCGGTCCGGGCTCTGGGTAAAGCCCCGGGCCGGGGCCGCGGCCAGGTCGCGGCCCCGGCCGGGGGGCGACACGCAAGGCGCACCATTCGGGTGACATTCCCCGGCGGTGCCCGCCCCGAGTCCCTAGTGTGCAGAGCAAGTTAGCCTACGAAGGGGTTACGCCATGTACCGTACCGTCCGCACCGTCGCCGTCCTCCTGGCCGCCATCGGCGCCGCCGCCGCCGTCCCGACCCAGGCGTTCGCCGACGGCCCCGAGGTGACCACCACGACCATCACGGTCATCGGCACCGGCAACCAGCTCGCCGGGGCCGACATCTTCAACACCGGTGGCGACAACGTGGTCGGCTCGTTCAACGGCAACGAGATCTCCTGACCCTCCGAGAACCGCCCGGCACCGGGCCGTACCGGTACTGCCCGGACCGCCACCACCGCCCGCGCCCCCCGCGCGGGCGGTGGTGTGCCGTCGGCCCGCTTCGCGGTCGCCATGGCGGCGCCGGCGGATCCACCGACGATCAGCGGGGCGGCGCGCTGTCGTACTCCTCGCGGGCCTGCGCGACGCGGTCCAGATTGGCGGCGGACCAGTCGGCGAGGGTGGCGAAGAGCGGGGCGAGACTGTCACCGAGTTCGGTGATCTCGTACTCGACGCGGGGCGGCACTTCGGCGTGGTACGTCCGCCGGACCAGCCCGTCGCGTTCCAGCTGGCGCAGCCGCTGGGTGAGCACCTTGGGGCTGATGTCCGCCACCCGCCGCTGCAGTTCGACGTAGCGCTGGCGGCCGTGCGCATGGAGCGTCCACAGCACCGGGGTGGTCCAGCGGCTGAACACGAGGTCGACCACCGGGCCGATCGGGCACGCCCGCACCGGATCGGTCGTTCCGTCCGCCGCCCAGGCCATCTCGCTCATGCCGCCCCCTCCGAGCCGGGTCACTTTCCTCTAGGTACCTACTGTACGCAGGCTGTTAGCGTCGTCCTGTCGCCACCGGGGGATCCCCTCAGGTGGCCGTAACTCCCCTGTAAACAGGGGGAATTGACGACTACCAAGTGCGAAGGACGGGGACGGACATGATCGTGGTGACGGGTGCGACGGGCAAGGTCGGACGACCGCTGGTGCAGGCGCTGGCGGCGGCGGGCGAGCAGGTGACGGCGGTGTCCCGGCGGCCGGCGGACGCCACCCTGCCGGACGGCGTGCGGCACCACCGCGCCGACCTCGCGGACGCGGAGAGCCTGCGGACCGCCCTGGACGGCGCGGAGGCGCTGTTCCTCCTCCTCTCCGGCGAGCTGCTGACGGGCGGTGAGAGCCCGGCCGCGCTGGTCGACGTGGCCAGGTCCGCGGGTGTGCGGCACGTGGTGCTGCTCTCCTCCCAGATCCTGGGTACCCGGCCGGTGCCGCCCTCGCACGCCCGACTGGGGGCCTTCGAGCAGGCCGTCCGGGAGTCCGGGCTCGACTGGACGATCCTGCGGCCGAGCGGCTTCCACTCCAACGCCTTCGCCTGGGCGGAGCCGGTCCGCACCGGCGGGACGGTGCCGGCACCGTTCGGCGATGTGGCCCTGCCGACCGTGGACCCGGCGGACCTCGCCGCCGTGGCGGCCGTCGTGCTGCGCGGCGACGGGCAGCACCACGGCCGGACGTACGTGCTGACCGGGCCCGCGCCGGTCTCCCCGCGCGAGCAGGCCGCCGCCCTCGGGGAGGCGACCGGCGCGCCGCTCGCCTTCGTCGAGCTGAGCCGCGAGGCCGCCCGGGCGCACCTCCTGGCCTTCATGCCGGAGCACGTGGCCGACGGCACGCTCGACATCCTCGGCGCGCCGACCGACGCCGAACGGCAGGTCAGCCCGGACGTGGAACGCCTGCTCGGCCGCCCCGCCGGCACCTTCGCCGACTGGGCCCGGCGCAACGCCGCCGCCTTCCACCGGACGAGCCCCGCCGAGTGACCGGCCGTCGGGGGCGGCCAGCAGCCGGGCGGCCGGCCGTCGCTACCGCCGGTAGAGCTCCCGGGCCCGGGCGAGGTCGACGGGGCCGCCCTCGGGCAGGTGCAGGAAGTGCTCCAGCTGCCACGCCTGCGCGCTGCCGGCCTGCCGGTTGGTGGGGGTCACCCAGGGCGGGTAGACGCGGAAGGCCCGCTTCCCGCCGGAACCGCCCACCGCGACGACACCGTGCCGGCGGAGGGCGTCCATGGGCAGGACGAACTGGCCGGCGTGGCGACCGTCGCGGGTGCCGATGACGAAGAGGTCGACGGGGTCGGTGGCGTCGAAGGGCTGGATCGGCCCGCCCGGGGACCTCTTCCAGACCGTGACGAACTGGCCGGCCTTGGTGGGGGTCGTCCTGGCCGCGCGGAAGCGGACCGGGCGGCCGTCCAGGGTGAAGGCGTGGGCGGCGTAGTCGGCGCTCTCGGCCTCGGGGACCGGCCGGGTGCAGGTGAACCCGCAGGGGTCGTAGACGAGCGCCTTCGCCGCACGGAGATCGCCGTGGAGATCGCCGGGGACCTGGTCGGTGTCCGACCACGGTTCGAGGCGGCCCGCGCGGGGACCGGCCGGGTGCTCGTCGTTCGTCGCCATGGCTTCACCCTGTCACAGCCGCCCGGCCCGCCCGGACCGGGCAGGCGACCGCTCAGGTCTCGCGCCGGGGGTGGTACTCCGCCTCGGGTATGCCGAAGGTCCAGGCGACCCCGGCCCGGGCCGTGCGGGTGCTCGGCGGGACCCGCAGCCAGTAGGTGCGGAAGGTGCCGTCCGGCTCGGCGGTGGAGTTGACCACCTCGACCATCACCACCGCCTCGTCGTCCGGGAGTTGGATCCGCCAGAGCACACCGGTCTCGTCGCGGTGCAGCGGCTCGGCGCCGGAGTCCGCCAGGTACCGCTCGTAGCCGTAGTGCTCCAGCAGGACGCGGCGCAGCTCGGCGTTCTCCTCCGTCCGGATCCGCTCGACCGTGACGCCGCCGAGGCCGGACAGGAAGTCGGCCGGGACGGGCATGCCGCGCCAGGCGTGCAGGGCGAAGCCGTCGGCGAAGCCCAGGGCCGGGCCGTCGGCCCGGTCGAGCCGACCCGCCTCGTCGCGGTGCAGCGCGACCGGCCGCTCGCTGACCAGGGCCACGCCCTCGTACGGCCACCACCAGCCGGCCTCGCCCGCGACCTCGGCCAGCGCGTCGATCCCGGCCGGCGCGTCGATCCCGGCCCGCTCCGCCGGTGCACCGGCGAGCACGCCGGCCGCCTCGAAGGCGGCGAACCACGGCGCGTCGTGCTGGCCCCGGACGGCGTCCAGCAGCGCCAGCCGGACGGCGGTGCGACGGGCGCGGGCCACGTCGGCCTCAGGCTGGTCGACCTCGTCGAGGTCGGGCTCGGGGGCGAGCCGGTCGAGCACCGCGTCGCGGATCCGCCCGGCCAGCGCGTTGGTCACCGGGCCGATCTCCCCACCGGTCAGGGACCAGAGCGGCGCCCACCCGGCCGGCCCGACCCGCTCCACGGCCCGCCGCCTGGCGGCCTCCCACGGCAGCGTCCGCACGGCCTCGCGGACGCTCACCGCGCCGGCGGCCCGCAGCTCCAGGGCCGCCTGCGCCGCCGCCGGCGGCGAGCCGAACCAGCGGACCTCGGCCGGCTCGGCCAGCCCGGCCGCCCGGTAGGCGGCCCGCACCGCGCGCTCGACCGCGACCCGGTCGGCCGCCCCGGTGGCCGCCGCGCACGCCCGCCAGCGGGCCGTCACCCCGGCCGGCCCGACCGTCTGCTCCGTCACCATCACCTGCTCCTGTCCCGGCCGGGCCCGTGCCCGGCCGACCCACTCGTTCCGTCCACCGCCACCACCCCGGGAGCCGCCGGCCCCCGGCCCGCCTCGCCGCCCGCGGGCCCCGCCCGCCCGGACCTCGTCAGTCCGCGACGACGCGCACCGCGCCCGGCACGTACTCGCGCTGGCGCACCACCCGGTACCAGCCCTTGGGCAGCGGTATCGCGGCGTGCTCCTCGTGCACCACCCGACCGCCCTCGGGCAGGTGCAGCCAGGCGGCGCCGAACGGCCCGGCCTCCCGGCGCAGCTCCCCCGGGCCGACCACAGCGTGCGCGTGGCCGGTGACCTCGCCGA
Organism: Kitasatospora sp. NPDC005748; assembly: GCF_040630735.1. Taxonomy (NCBI): domain Bacteria; kingdom Bacillati; phylum Actinomycetota; class Actinomycetes; order Kitasatosporales; family Streptomycetaceae; genus Kitasatospora; species Kitasatospora sp. NPDC005748. The sequence goes on along the minus strand of NZ_JBEXYD010000005.1, from coordinate 168,850 downwards.
GCGCCAGCACCAGCCGGCCCCGCGCGTCCCGGGGCTGCGCGGCCAGCGCCGCCACCCGCGGGGGCACCGCGGCCTCCGCCGTCGGCACGATCAGCACGTCACCCTGGCGATACATCAGTCCTCCCTGACCGACCCGACGGGCGTCGGAATCTCACGGTCCGAAACGTAGAACAGGGGTCCGACAAACGCGCCCGGGTCCGCCCCGGCGACCGGTTTGTCGGACCCGGCTGGTAGACAGTTGTTCGGCCCGCATCCCGGAGGAGCAGCGCATGACGGTCGGCAAGCACATCGAAGAGTTCCACGGCCTCCCGGTCCTCGACTTCGTCCAGGCGGTCGAGGACGGCACCGCCCTGCCCGAGGCGGCGGCGGTCGCCTGGAAGGTCGGCATCGAGTTCGACTCGCCCACGTCGTTCGTCGAGCGCTGGCAGCAGTTCCTCGACGCGGTCGACACCGAGCGGGTCACCGCCGTGGTGGTCGGCGAGTGGTCCTCCGACGGGCCGGAGAGCTTCACCGGGCCGCTGGCCGCGATCCTCGCCGCCGCCGACCGGCTGCCGGCCCTGCGCGCCCTGTTCATCGGCGACATCACGTACGAGGAGAACGAGATCTCCTGGATCAACATGGTCGACGTGACGCCGGTGCTGACGACGTACCCGCTGCTCGCCGAGCTGGTGGTGCGCGGCGCCGCGGGCTCCATGGTCGAGGACGACGGGATCGCCCTCCAGGCGCTGCGTCACGAGCACCTGAAGGCCCTGCGGTTCGAGTCGGGCGGTCTGCCCGCCGCGGTGCTGCGGGCGGTCGCGTCCAGCGACTTCCCCGCGCTGGAGCGGCTGGAGTTCTGGCTCGGGGTCGAGAACTACGGCGGCGACTCCTCCCTCGACGACCTGGCGCCCTTCCTCGACGGCGCCCGGTTCCCGGCGCTGCGCCACCTCGGCCTGCAGAACAGCGAGATCCAGGACGAGATCGCCGCCGCCGTCGCGCACGCCCCGGTCGTCGCCCGGCTCGACTCGCTCAACCTCTCGATGGGCGTCCTGACCGACCAGGGCGCCACCGCCCTGCTGGAGGGCCAGCCGCTCACCCATCTGCGGGCCCTCGACCTGCACCACCACTACCTCACCGACGCGCTCCAGGAACGGCTCCGGGAGGCCCTGCCCGGGGTGGCCCTCGACCTCTCCGAGGCCGGGAGCCCGGACGACCGGTGGCGCTACGTCGCGGTCGCCGAATAGCCGGGCACCGCCCCGCCACACCTTCACCGCTCACCGCTCGCCGCTCGCCGCCCACCACTCACCACCTGCCGCTCACCGGCAGCGCACGCAGCACAGGGGACCGTATGCACGCCTACCAGCACCAGCGGGAGTTCCACGGGCTCCCCGTGGTGGAGTTCTCCGGCGAGGCCGGTGCCACGGGCGACCGGCCGGCGCCGGGCGCCGCCGCGTGGCGGCTCGCCGTGCCCTACGGCGCGGACACCGGCTTCGACGCGCTCTGGAACACCTTCCTCGACACGGTGGACCCGGACGAGGTCCGGGCGCTGCTGATCGGCCCCTGGTGGACGGACGGCTACGGGCCGGTGACCGACGCCCTGGCCCGGCTCGTCGGTGACGCCGCGCGGCTCCCCGCCCTCGAAGCGCTCTTCGTCGCCGACGTGACGTCCGAGGAGTGCGAGATCTCCTGGCTGGAGATGTCCGACGTCACCGTGGTGGCGGCGGCCTTCCCCCGGCTCACCGAGCTGGTGGTGCGCGGTGGCGGCGGGCTGGCGCTCGCGCCGTTCCGGCACGACCGGCTGAAGGCCCTGCGGTTCGAGGCCGGCGGGCTGCCCGGCACGGTGGTGCGGGCCGTGGCCGGCTCCGAACTGCCCGCCCTGGAGCGGCTGGAGCTCTGGCTCGGGGTGGACGAGTACGGCGGCGACTCGACCGTGGACGACCTGGCGCCCCTCCTCGACGGCGCCCGGCTCCCGGCCCTGCGCCACCTCGCCCTGGCCAACAGCGAGTACCAGGACGAGATCGCCGCCGCCGTCGCGCACGCGCCGGTCGTGGCGCAGCTGGAGGTGCTCGACCTCTCGATGGGCGTGCTGTCCGACGAGGGCGCCGCCGCCCTGCTGGAGGGCCAGCCGCTGACCCATCTTCGGCTGCTCGACCTGCACCACCACTACCTCTCCGAGGAGCTCCGGCAGCGGCTGCGCGAAGCCCTGCCGGGGGTGGAGCTCGACCTCGACGAGGCCGAGGCGGAGTACGAGGACGACCCCGAGGACCGCTACGTCGCGGTCGCCGAGTAGCCCGGCGCGGTCCGGATGAGCACCCCCCAGACGGCCTCCCCGCAGCCGGCCTCCCGCTTGGCGGCCACCCCGCAGGCGCCCATGCCTCAGGCGACCACCCCGCAGGCGCCCAGGCCTCAGGCGCTCCGGCCGGCCGCGCCCCCGGCCGGTGCCGGGGAGGACGCGCCGCTGGCCGTCCTCGGCAATCCCGGGCACCGGCGGGTGGCGCTGTTCGCCGCCGCCGCCCGCGCGGCCGGCCTGCCCGAGCCGGTCGTGCTGCCCTGGATCGACGTCCTGCGCGGCCGGTTCGTCGTGCCCGCGGGGAGCCTGCTGCGGATCGAGTCGCCCGGCGAGGACCCGGCCGTGGACGAGCTGCTGCGCGGCCCGGCCCTCGGCCCCTCGTACGCGCCGACCAGGGTGGAGGGCGGCGCGGCCTGGTACACGGGGGTGGTGGACGCCCTGCGCGCGGTGGCCCGGGTGCCGGGGGTGCGGCTGCTCGGCGATCCTGAGGAGATCGCCGTGATGTTCGACAAACGGCGGGCGCACGCACTGCTGGCGGGCGCCGGGGTGCCGGTGCCGCGCGCGCTCGACGGCGCCGGGATCACCGGCTGGGCGGACCTCCGGGAGCGGCTGCGGGCCGCCGGGCTGCGGCGGGTCTTCGTCAAACCCGCGCACGGCTCCTCCGCGTCCGGCGTGGTGGCGCTGGAGTTCGGCCCGCGCGGGCAGGTGCTCGCCACCACCTCGGTCGAGCTGGCCGGCGGGCAGCTGCACAATTCGCTGCGGGTCCGCCGCTACCGGGACGAGCGGGAGGCGGCCGAGCTGGTCGACCGCCTGGCACCGGACGGGCTGCACGTCGAGCAGTGGATCCCGAAGGCCGCCCAGGCGGGCCGCTCGGCCGACCTCAGGGTGGTGGTGATCGCCGGGCGGGCCACCCACGTGGTGGTGCGCACCAGCGCACAGCCGATGACCAACCTCCACCTCGGCGGCGCCCGCGGCAGCCTCGCCGTGGCGCAGCAGGCCGCCGGCCGCGCCTGGCCGGGCCTGCTGGAGACGGCCGAGCGGGCGGCGGCCTGCTTCCCCGGTTCACCGATGGTCGGCGTCGACGTCCTGCCCACCGCCGGGTGGCGCCGGGCCGTGGTCGGCGAGGTGAACGCCTTCGGCGACCTCCTGCCGAACCTGACCGGCCTGCCCGGCGGCCCGGCCGAGGGCCTGGACACCTACGCCGCCCAGATCTCCGCGCTACGACACCCGGGCCACCGGCCCGGGCCCAGGAACGACGCACCGACGACGGAACCGATGGAACCCACGCGATGAACCACCAGCACGACCACCGGGCGCCCGCGCCGGCCGCGCCGCCGACACCGCCGACACCGCCGACGGCCGCCGCCGCGCCCGACATGAACGCCGTCGTGGGCACCCACGACCTGCTCCTCGTCACCCTGGACACCCTGCGGTTCGACGTCGCCGAGGAGCTGGCCGCGGCCGGCCGGATCCCGCACCTCGCCGCCGTCCTCCCCGGTGGCCGCTGGGAGCGCCGACACTCCCCGGGCAGCTTCACCTACGCCGCGCACCAGGCGATCCTGGCCGGTTTCCTGCCCACCCCCGCCGCTCCGGGCGGTCCGCACCCGCGGCTGTTCGCCGCCCGCTTCGCCGGGTCGGAGAGCACCGCTCCGCGCACCTGGGTGTTCGACGCGCCCGACCTGCCGGGCGCGCTCGCCGGGCACGGGTACCGGACGGTCTGCATCGGCGGCGTCGGCTTCTTCAACAAGCAGGGCCCGCTCGGCTCGGTGCTGCCCGGGCTGTTCCAGGAGAGCCACTGGTCGCCGGAGATGGGCGTCCCCTCCCCCACCTCCTTCGAGGCGCAGGTCGCCAGGGCCGAGCAGGTCGCCGCCGAACAGCCGGCCGGGCAGCCGCTGTTCCTGTTCCTCAACGTCTCGGCGCTGCACCAGCCCAACTGGTTCCACCTGCCGGGCGGTACCCGCGAGGACGGGGACTCCCGGGAGAGCCACGCCGCCGCCCTGGAGTACGTGGACGCCCACATCGGCCGGCTCTTCGCGGCGATGAGCGCCCGCCGGCCGTGCTTCGCGATCGTCTGCTCCGACCACGGCACGGCGTACGGCGAGGACGGATACACCGGCCACCGGATCGGCCACGAGGTGGTCTGGACGGTGCCGTACGCGCACTTCACCCTCCCGGCCCGCCCGGCACCCGCCCCGACCGCAGCCACCCGCCCGACAGCCACTGCCACCGCCACCGCCACCGCCACCGCCACCGCCACCGCCGAGGAGACCGCATGACCACGGCCGCGGCCCCCACGACCGATTCGCCCTACCGGTCGTACGTCTACGCCTACCCGCACAAGACCGCCTACCGGCGGCTGCCGGAGCGTCCCGCGCTGCGCGAGCTGTGGGCCGGCGAGCCGCAGCACGCGCTCTCGCTCTACCTGCACATCCCGTTCTGCGAGGTCCGCTGCGGCTTCTGCAACCTGTTCACCCGGATCGGCAGCCCCGAAGGGCTGACCACCGCCTACCTGGACGCGCTCGACCGCCAGGCCGCCACCGTCCGCGAGGCCCTGGACGACGGCGCCCGGTTCGCGCTGGCGGCGTTCGGCGGCGGCACACCCACCTACCTCACCGCCGGCGAGCTGGAGCGGCTCTGCGACATCGCCGAGCGGCGGACGGGCGTCGACCTGCGGGCGGTCCCGCTCTCCGTCGAGGCCTCCCCCGCCACCGCCACGGCCGACCGCCTGGAGGTGCTGGCCGCCCGCGGCGCCACCCGGCTGAGCCTGGGCGTGCAGTCGTTCCTCGACGAGGAGGCCCGCTCCGCCGTCCGCCCGCAGAAGCGCGCGGAGGTCGAGGCCGCCCTGGGGCGGATCCGCGCCGCCGGGTTCCCCGTCCTCAACATCGACCTCATCTACGGCATCGACGGCCAGACCGAGACCGGCTGGCTGCGCTCGCTGGACGCCGCGCTGGCCTGGGAGCCCGAGGAGCTGTACCTCTACCCGCTGTACGTCCGGCCGCTGACCGGCCTGGCCCGGCGCGGCGAGCAGGAGAGCCCGGCCGCCTGGGACGCCCGCCGGCTCGCGCTCTACCGGGCCGGCCGGGACCACCTGCTCGCCCGGGGCTATCAGCAGGTGTCGATGCGGATGTTCCGCCGCGCCGCCTCCCCGCAGGCCGGGAGCGGCGAGTACGCCTGCCAGACCGACGGCATGGTCGGCCTCGGCTGCGGGGCCCGCTCCTACACCTCGCGGCTGCACTACTCCTTCGACTACGCGGTGAACGCCACCGAGGTGCGCGGCATCATCGACGACTACGTGGCCACCACCGACTTCCGGCACGCCGAGGTCGGCCGGTACATGACGCCGGAGGAGGCCCGCCGGCGTCACCTCGTCCAGTCGCTTCTCCAGGCCGAGGGCATGCCGCTGGCGGACTACCGCGCCCGGTTCGGCAGCACGCCCCTCGAGGACTTCCCGGCCGAGCTGGCCGCGTTCGAGGCCCGGGGCTGGCTGGCGCGGGACGAGCTGCGCCTGATGCTCTCGCCGGAGGGGCTGGCGCACTCGGACGCGGCCGGTCCGATGCTGTTCTCGCCCGAGGTCCACCGGCTGATGGCCGAGTACGAGGCGAAATGACCTTCCTCGGCATGCCCGCGCCCCGGCCGGCCACCGGCGACGCCCGGTCCGGCCCCGACCTCGTACCGGCGGCGGCCTCCCGGCCCGCGCCGGACGACGGCGGGGTCGACCTCACCCTGCTCTACCGGGGCCCGCTGTCCTCCTGCGACTACGACTGCCCGTACTGCCCGTTCGCCAAGCGGCGTGACACGCCGGAGCAGTTGCGGGCCGACCGGGCGGCGCTGGAGCGGTTCACCGGCTGGGCCGCCGGACGGGCCGGTACCGGCGACACGCTGTCCGTGCTCTTCACGCCCTGGGGCGAGGGCCTGGTGCGGTCCTGGTACCGGCGGGCGCTGGTCGAGTTGAGCCGGCTGCCGCACGTGCGCCGGGTGGCGATCCAGACCAACCTCAGCTGCCGAACCGGCTGGCTCGCCGAGGCCGACCCCGACACGCTGGCCCTCTGGGTGACGTACCACCCCGGACAGGTCGACCACCGGCGGTTCCTCGCCAAGTGCCGCGAGCTCGACGCGCTCGGTGTGCGGTACAGCGTCGGCGTGGTCGGCCAACCCGGGCACCTCGGGGAGGCCCGCCGGCTCCGCGCCGCGCTGGACCCGGCGGTCTACCTCTGGATCAACGCCGCCGAGGGGCTCACCTACAGCGACGCCGAGGCCGCCGACTGGACGGCGCTCGACCCGTATTTCGGCTACAGCCGGCACCCCCACCCCAGCGCCGGTCGCCCCTGCCGCACCGGGGAGTCCGTGCTCTCGGTGGACGGCGACGGCACCGTCCGCCGCTGCCACTTCGTCCGGGGCGTTCTGGGCAACCTCTACGACGGCTCGTACCGGCGCCAACTGCGCTCCCGGCCCTGCCCGTTGCCGGTCTGCGACTGCCACATCGGCTATGTGCACCTGGAGACCCTGCCGCTCTACGACCTCTTCGCCGGAGGCGTCCTGGAACGGGTGCCGCACGCCTGGTGACGCGGCGCACCCGGCCGCTCACCGCCCGCGCGGTAGCGGCCCGCCACCCTCCGGGCACACCGGGCTTCCGGCGCCGCCGGCCCTGGGCAGATCGGCCCCGGCGTATCTAGCCTGGAGGGAGGAGGCGATGGCAATGCTTGGAGACGCACCGATGGTGGCCATCATCCCGGCGGCGGATCTCGCCCGGGCGAAGCGCTTCTACACCGACACCCTCGGCCTGAAGCTCACCGATGAGAACGAGCAGGACGTCAGCTTCGAGTGCGGCGGCACGGAGTTCGGCATGTACGAGACGCCGAGCGCCGGGCAGGCCGCGCACACGCTGGCCAGCTTCAAGGTCCCCGACCTCGACGGCGAGATGGCGACGCTGCGCGGCCGCGGGGTCACCTTCGAGGAGTACGACATGCCAGGTCTGAAGACCGTCGACGGCGTCGTGGAGGCCGAGGGCATGCGCGCGGCCTGGTTCAAGGACAGCGAAGGGAACATCATCTGCCTGAACGAGCGGACCGCGTGAGCGCACGGGCCGCCGGGTAGCACCCGCCCCCCGGCCCGCACCGTCGGCTCGTACCACCGTGCCGGGCACTACCGCCACGGTGGCGCGGGTGTCGGCATGCCGCAGCCGCCTCGCCGGTGGACCGGCTCCGGCGAGGCGGCCGGGCCCGTGCCATGGCGCCGGTACCGCCGACTGCCGGCACCGGGGCCACGAGGTCCGGCGTACCCGCCCGGGCGGACCCGGGCGGACCCGGCGCGCCGCCCCGGGCGCACGGGGGACCGCACCGGTGCTACCTACCGGCCGCCCATTCCTGCGCCAGGCGCTGCTTCCACCCCTTCGGGGCCGGCCAGGCCACTCCCCAGGCGGCGAGCTGGGCCCGGGTCCAGCCGCCTGCCGCCGTTCGGGCCGCCTCGACCTCCGCCGGGGAGGGCACGACCCTCGGCTGTGGGGACACCTCCGGAAAGAGGGGGATCGGCTCCGTCCCCGGCGACGGCGGCGAAGGCGCGGGGGCGTCCGGGGCGGGGGCGTCCGGGGCGGGGGCGGACACCGGAGTGAAATCCGATGCCGGAGCCGGATCCGACAGCGGGGCGGGAACGCTCGCCGGTGCGCCGCCCCGCAGCCGGTAGGGGTGGGTGCGCCAGACCCAGCCGCGCCGGAGCACCAGCGCGGCGAGGTCCAGCGACTTCAGTGGCAGGGCCCCTGCGGCAGCCCTGACCTGATGCCAGGTCAGTTCGCCGCCCCTCGCCAGCGCTTCGTCCAGCGCGGCCTCCAACCGGCCGTCGACCGGGCGGTCCTCCAGGAGTCTGCGGGTCCTCCAGCCGTCGGTGGCCACCAGACCCCACCCGCGGGCCCGGCAGAGTGCCTCCACCGCACGGTACTTGGCGACGTTGACGGCGGTCGCCATCTCGTAGACCGGTTTGACCTCGATCAGGACGCAGCGCCCGTCGGTGGTGGCCACGAGGAGGTCCGGGTAGTAGGTGCGCCGGCGACCGTCGAAATCGTAGCCGATGGCCAGGGGCTGTTCCTGGTAGTACGCGATCTGCGGGGCGAAGCTGAGCAGTTGGACGACCCGCCACTCGGTCTCCGACTCGTAGGCGACCTCGCGGCCCAGCTTGGGGCAGTGCCAGGACCCGGAGCGCCCGTCCTCCCCGGCCGTGTCCCGCAGGGCCGCCAGCTCCCCGCGCGGCGGGGCGGGCTGGGGCGCCCCGAACCAGCTGACTTCGGCCTCCAGTGCGGCCCAGCGTCGGGCGGCGCGTTCGATCCGCCCCTGCCGTGACAGTTCGCGACGCGCGGCGTCGTGGCGAAGGGCGCGCACGGTCACGGCCTCGGCTGCCAGGTTCTCCGCGCGCAGCTTCCGAGCGCCGGCCAGTTGGGCGATCACCAGCGCGGCCTGCCGCACCGGGACCGCCGGCAGCAGCACCTCCGCGAGGTCGAGCAGTCGGGCCGACGCCGGGGGGTCCGCCACCGCTGCACCGGCGGTCCGGGAGCCGTCGAGCGGATCCGGCCCGTCCCCGGCGGGCGAACCGTCGGGGCACGGTGGATCATCGACCCGGCTCAGCCCGGCGAGCAGGGTCCGCAGGCTCCGGGTCGCCGGCGCGGCGGTGCTCGCCATGCCGCGCACCGCCTTCACCTGGAGCTGGCGGACCCGCTCCCGCGAGATCCCGAACACCTCCCCCACCGCCGCCAACGACTCGGCCGGTCCGTCGTGCAGCCCGAGGCGGCGGCAGACGATCTCGCGGCTCCGCCCTGCGGGTATCTCCGCCGCCGCGGCGGCGGCCAGCTCGCGGAGCAGCAGCACCGTGTCGGGGTCGCGCTCGGCGATCGGCGCCCAGTCGGTCGTCAGCCTCGACGCCCCGGGGCAGAGGCACTCCAGGAGCCAGTCGTCCAGCAGCAGACGCGCCTCGCCCTCCCACAGCCGTCGGGCGGCCGCCTGCCGCAGCGGGGCGGCTACGACCGCCAGGTCCGCCACGACCGGACGCGCGACGAACTCCGCCCGGCGCTCGGCCCGCAGCCGGTGCCCGATCGTCCGCTCCCACTCGGCCCGCACGTCATCGAGCCGGGCCGACCACTGCGGCCCGGCGGCGGGCTCGCCGCGCGTGGGCCCGGCCGGGGCCGGCTCCCCGGGGGTGGCCGCCGGAGCGTGACCGGCGGCCCGTCGCCGGCGCAGCCCGCGTGGGGGACGGCGGCGCGCGTCGAACACGCTCCGCCACGGATAGTCCGGGTCGGCGGCCAGGCGCGCTCGGAGCCACTCCAGCTCGGCGCTGCCGACCAGCGCGACACCGGAGGCCGGTCCGCCGCCGGAAGCCGGACTGTCCTCGACCAGCTCGGCCTCGGGCACGAGGCGGGCCAGCCGGGCGCCGATGGCCCCGGTCGTCCGGCCGTGCCGCCCGGCCAGTTCGGACAGGTCGAAACCCTCCCGAACGCCGTCGACAAGCCGCCCGGTCTCCTCGTCGCTCCACGCGCGGCCCTGCCGCGACGCGGGTGCCGGACCCTCCACGTTCCCCCCCCGGGTTCGTTCACGAGGGATCCAGTATGCCCGCCGCCACCGACTGGACGCCGCCGCACCGGCGGGCCCGGCCGGTCAGCCTTCGGCGCCGTCGGCGTCAGCCTTCGGCGCCGTCGGCCAGGAGCGCGGAGTCGAGCGCGCCGGTCACCCGGTTGAGCAGGGCTCGCAGGTCGGCGAGGTCCTCGACCGGCAGGCCGGTGGCGGCGAGCAGCCTACGTGGCACCTGCCCGGCGCGGTCGCGCAGCTCGCGCCCGGCGTCGGTGAGGCTGACGGTGACGGAGCGCTCGTCCTCGGGGCTGCGCTCCCGGCGGACCAGGCCGGCCGCCTCCAGCCGCTTGAGCAGCGGCGAGAGGGTCCCGGAGTCCAGGCGCAGGTGCTCGCCGATCCGCTTCACGGGCAACTCGCGGTGCTCCCAGAGCACCAGCATGACCAGGTACTGGGGGTAGGTGAGCCCCAGGTCCTTGAGCAGGACGCGGTAGACGCCGCCGAACGCGCGCGAGGCGGCGTTCAGCGAGAAGCAGATCTGCTGGTCGAGCCGGAGCAGGTCCTCGTCGCGGAGCGGCTGCTCGCCGTGGAGCAGGTCCGCGACGGGCGCTCCGGAGCGGGCGGCATCGGCGGAAGCGGTATCGACGGAAGCGGCGTGGACGGGCAGGGCGTCGACGGACGGCGCGTCGGCGGCGGCGGTCTCGGGGGGTGTTGCCATGACTCAATGATAGCGGCCGTGCGCACCATTGAGTTGTGCGCAATTGAATTGCGTGCTCTACTTGTACCCGGAAGGCGGCCCCACCGGCCGCCGGGGACAGAAGCAGTACGGACGCAGGACGAAAGGGACCCGACCCATGGACGCGATCTACACCGCTGTGGCCACCGCGAACGGCCGAGAGGGCCGCGCCGTCAGCTCCGACGGACAGCTGGACCTCGCGCTGGCGATGCCGCCCGCCCTCGGCGGCAGCGGCCAGGGCACCAACCCCGAGCAGCTGTTCGCGGCCGGCTACGCGGCGTGCTTCGCCAGCGCGCTGAGCCTGGTCGGCCGACAGGCCCGCGTCGACACCAGCGAGGTCTCGGTCACGGCCGAGGTCTCGATCGGCAAGGACGGCGCCGGCTTCGGCCTCGCGGTCGTCCTGCGGGTCGAGCTGCCGGACGCGCTGGCCGGCGAGGGCGGCGAACTCCTGGTCAAGCAGGCGCACGAGGTCTGCCCCTACTCCCGCGCCACCCGGGGCAACATCCCGGTGGAGCTCGTCGTCGAGTAGCAGCACCCGCCCCCCGGCACGTCAGGGCCCCGCCGCGCCGTCGGCGGGGCCCGCGGCGTCATCCGCCGCCGGGCGGCTCCCCGGCGGCGGCCTCACCCGGTCCGCCGGCGTCCCGCAGGACGTCCAGGCGGTGCCGGTACTCCTCCGTGTCGATCTCGCCGCGCGCGAACCGCTCGGCGAGCAGCTGCTCGGCCGTCGGCGAGACCGCCCGGCGCGGCGGCCCGGCCGGCCCGGTCGCGGCCCACGGGCCCGGCGGCACCGGCCGCGCGCCCCGCGAGGTTCGCGACAGGTGGCGGACCAGCGCGACGGCCGCCAGGACGAGGACCGCCAGGACCAGTAGCAGCAGGAGGGCCAGCAGGCCGTAGCCCCAGCCGCCCAGGACGTGACCGTGGCCGTGCCCGTGGCGCGGCCCGTTCCAGTGCCCCATCACGGCCTCCTCCTCCGGCCCCGCAGGGCCCATCGAGGTGATCGGCGCCTCATCACCATCCTGCGCCCGCAGGTGCTCCGGCGGACCTGAGGATTGTCTGAGAAACGCTCGCGACGCGCCGATCGTGCCCGTCGGGGTAGCGTTGCGGCCCATGGACCACCACCCGCCGGCCGACGACCGCGAGCGGCTCGTCGCGGCCGGGGTGCTCCGCCGCTACGAGGACCGACGCCTGCATCCGGCCCTGCGCCACTCGCCGATCTTCTACGTCTCCAGCCGGCTCTGGGCGGAGCTCACCGCGCTCGCCATCGCCCCGGAAGCGGCCGCCGCCACGGCGCACGCGCTGCTGGCCACCATCGCCGACCAGGCCGTCGACGCCGCCCTCGCCCCCGGCAACGAAGGCGCCCCGCGCGACGACCTGTACGTGACGCACCCCGCCCACATCGGCCCGTACCGCCGGGTGGTCTGGTTCCAGCGCACCGGCCCGCGCGGCCTGATCACGGCGACGTTCCCGCCGGACCGGTGAACCGCGCTGCCCCCGGGCCGACGACTCCGACCCGGGGGCAGCCGCGCGGCCTTCGTCAGCGCTCAATCCGCAGGCTGTGGCAGGTCCAGCTCAGCCGGTCCGGACCCGTGGCCGGGGGCCGGTCGTGGTACGTGCCGTCCGCCACCGAGAGGTTGACGATCAGGTAGGCGTGGAAGTCCGGCCCGACCCCGCGCCGGTCCGCGTGCACGAGCGTGTCGCCGACGAACCAGTCCACCGAGCGCGCGCCCAGCACCGCCCGCAGGTCGAAGGTGGCGCCGGGGGCTATCCCGGCGTCGGCGCCGTGCCAGTACCGGGAGCCGCCGCGAACGTGGTTCGAGACCTCCAGCAGGTCCGGATGGTCGGGGTGGTACTCGAAGACGTCCACCTCGTTGCCGCCGTCCCGCCAGGTCCAGATGGCCGGCCAGGCGCCCGTCTCGACGGGGAGCGTGACCCGCGCCGTGAGCACGTCGCCGGTGCGCACCTGGAACGCCTCCGGGCTGCCCTCGGTGGTGAGCAGGCTGCACGTCCACAGGTCGCCGCCGTGCCGCCGGACGGCGGCGAACACGCCACCGGGGCAGTAGGAGCGGCTCAGGAAGTCCAGCTTGTGATCGCCCCGGTTGGTCGGCCCCATTCGGGGATAGGCGCTGCTGCGGCCCGCCACCCACTGCCTGGTCGAAGTGAAATCCGCGTCGAACACGACTGCCACGGCCGCCTCCCGGGTCACCCGGCGCGTGCGGCGGCCCGCTGCCGCCGCACACAAGGAGTGACTTACCCGATACTCTCCGCAGTATGCGAAGCGGACGCTCCGGGTCCGTGGTCAGGACGGCGGGACGCGACGGGACGCCACGGGACAGCGCCCGGCCCGGGCCGGAGTCAGCCGACGACGGCGGCCTCGTCGCTGCTGCCGAGGCGGTCCGTCACCGACACCACGCCGTCCACCGAGCGGCAGAGGCTCAGCACGATCGGCACCAGGTGCGGCGCCGGCACGCTGCCGCTGAGCACCACCCGGCCCTGGTCGACCTCCACGCCCACCTCCGCCGGGCTCACGCCCTCGATCCGGCCGAGCACCTCCTCGACGATCTCGCGGCGGATCACCCGGTCCTCGCGCAGGAAGACGCGCAGCAGGTCGCCCCGGCTGACCATGCCGAACACCCGGCCGTCCTCGTCCAGCACGGGCAGTCGCTTCACCCCGTGCCGGCTCATCAGCCGCGCGGCCGCCACCACACTGGTGCCGGGGGTGACGCAGACGGCGGGGCCGGTCATCAGGTCCGCGGCGGTGACGGCCCCGCCCGGCCCCGTCCGGGTCAGCTCGGGCGGCGGCACCAGGCTTCCCGGGTCCTCCTGAGCGGCCAGGGTGAGCAGCAGGTCCGCCTCGGAGACGATGCCGAGGGGCCGCCCGTCGGGGTCCACCACCGGGACACCCGTGATGTCGTACTCGGTCAGCACGGCGACGATCTCCCGGAACCCGGTCTCGGGCGCGACCCGCACCACGGGACTGGTCATCACTGATTCGACGGTGGCATGCAGCACGCCGGTCACCTCGTCCACGAGCGATGTCGGCCGGACGACCGCCGTCCGGCCGGATATCTGGAGCATCCCTCCCGGCCGCGCCCCCGGCCAGGGGCCGAAGGGGCTGACATCCCGGGACCAACGGCACTGCCGTCCGACGCTCCCCTCACAGCGTACGGCGGTGCGGTCCGCTCGCCCGGCCGTCGAGCCCGGCCCGCTCCGGACGGCGGCCCGCGCGGGCGGGTGCCGGGCCGGTGCTGTGGCGGCCCGGACGGCGGGCGGCGAAGCTGGCGGAGGGCGCGTGCGGCCCGCCCGCCGGCGCCGCCGCGCCGAACCCCGCACCCCTGACGCGGCTTTCTGGGAGGCACCATGGCCGGACCGAGCACCCCCGACGCCCCGCTGCGCTGCCTGGTCACGGGCGCCACCGGCTACATCGGCGGCCGGCTCGTCCCCGAGCTGCTGGCCGCCGGGCACTCCGTCCGCTGCCTGGTCCGCGACCCGGGCCGGCTGCGCGACCACCCCTGGCGGGCCTCGGTCGAGGCCAGCGCCGGGGACGTCACCCGGCCGGAGTCGCTGACCGGGGCCTTCGCCGGCATCGACGTCGCCTACTACCTGGTCCACTCGCTGGGCACCGGCCGTGACTTCGAGGCGACCGACCGGGCCGCCGCCCGGGCCTTCGGCGAGGCGGCGGCCCGGGAGGGGGTCCGCCGGATCGTCTACCTCGGCGGTATCAACCCCGCCGGGGTGCCGGCCGCCGAGCTGTCCCCGCACCTGCGCTCGCGCGCCGAGGTCGGCCGCCGGCTGCGGGCGAGCGGGGTGCCGACCGCCGAACTCCGGGCCGCGGTGATCATCGGATCCGGTTCGGCCTCGTTCGAGATGCTGCGCTACCTCACCGAGCGGCTGCCCGTGATGGTGACCCCGAACTGGGTCGACACCAGGATCCAGCCGATCGCCGTCCGGGACGTCCTGTACTACCTCACCGCGGCGGCCCGGCTGCCGCCGGAGGTGGACCGGGCCTTCGACATCGGCGGCCCGGACGTCCTCACCTACCGCGAGATGATGATGCGCTACGCCGCCGTCGCCGAGCTGCCGCGCCGGCTGATCGTCCCGGTGCCGGTGCTCACCCCCCGGCTCTCCAGCCACTGGGTCGGCCTGGTGACGCCCGTCCCCAACTCGCTCGCCCGCCCGCTGGTGGAGTCGCTGCGGCACGAGGTGGTCCGCGGCGAGGACGACCTCGCCGAGTACGTGCCCGACCCGCCCGGGGGCCCGACCGGCTTCGACGAGGCGGTCCGGCTGGCACTGCGGCGGATCAGGGACGCCGAAGTGGCCACCCGGTGGTCCTCCGCCACCCTGCCCGGCGCGCCGAGCGACCCGCTGCCCACCGACCCGGACTGGGCCGGCGGCAGCCTCTACCAGGACGTCCGGGAGCGCGACGTGGGCGCCCCGCCGGACGCGCTCTGGCGCGTGGTGGAGGGCATCGGCGGCGAGAACGGCTGGTACTCCTTCCCGCTCGCCTGGGCACTGCGCGGCCGGCTCGACCGGCTGGCCGGCGGCGTCGGCCTGCGCCGGGGCCGGCGTGACCCGGCCCGGCTACGGGTCGGCGACTCGCTGGACTTCTGGCGGGTGGAGGAGATCGAGGCCGGGCGGCTGCTGCGGCTGCGCGCCGAGATGCGGCTGCCCGGGCTGGCCTGGCTGGAGCTGTCCGTCACCCCGGACGGCCTCGGCGGCAGCCGCTACCGGCAGCGGGCACTGTTCCACCCGCACGGGCTGGCCGGGCACGCGTACTGGTGGTCGGTGGCACCGTTCCACGCCATCGTCTTCGGCGGGATGGCGCGCCGGATCACCGAACGCGCCGCCGGATCCCGGAACACCGCCCCGGACGGCGCAACCATCACATGATCGACTCGTTGGACCGTCCGCCACCACACGACAGACGGCTCCGGGGAGAACGCCTTGGCAGGACGGATAGACGGCGGCGCACCGCCCCGGGGCGCGGGCGCGCGTCCGGTGGCCCGGGCCGAGGCGACCCTGGTCCGCCACTACCGCCGGCTGGTCCGGCTCGCGTACCTGGCCCTGCCGGCCGACCGGGACCGCCACAGCCGGGTGCTCGCCGCGCACGCCGCCGTCCAGCGGGCCCTGCCCTCCCGTTGGAGCAGGCTGCGGGAGCCGGCCGGCACGGACGAGGACCCGCTGTACGCCGCCCTGCGCCTGCGGGTGCTGCGCGGCGCGCTGCACCCGCGGCCCGCCGACCGGCTGCGGGCGCCCCGGGTCTGGGGGCTGCGGCTGTTCACCCCCGGCGGCGGTGACCGGGACGCGGCACTGGACCGCGAACTGGCCGCCCTGGGGGCGCCCGCCCGGTCCGCGTTCGCGCTGCTCGCCGTGGAGGAGCTGACGCCCGAGCAGGCCGCGGAGGTGCTGCTTCAGGCCGGTGCGACCGACCCCGGGCAGGCCGTCGACGAGGCCGCACGGCTCTGCGCCGGACCGGATCACGGCCTGTCGGCCTTCGACCCCTGCGCGGTGCGCGTCCAGCCGACCGACCTGCTGCGCCGCCGCCGGGCCTTCGGTGCCTCGCTCGCGGTGGCCGCGCTCGCGCTCACCGGTACCGCCGCCGCGCTGGCCGTCCCCGGTGCCCCGGCCCCGGCCGGCGCGCCCGTCCGTCCGCTCGCCGTCCCGCCGGGCGGAACGGCGCCCGACCCGGCCCGGCTGCTCCGGGTGGCAGCGGACCAGTGGCAGCACACCGCCCGGATCGACTTCTCCGCCTGGCCCGCCCGCGGCGACCGCCGTGACGACACCGCCCTGCTCGGCCGGGCGCTCGCCGCCTGGTCGGGCCCCGGCCCGCGGACCAGGCCCGAGCCGGGCACCCCGGCCGCCCCGCCGCAGGGCCCGCCCCAGTTGCTGTTCGCCGGCACCGTAGACGGCGCGGCCGTGGTGGTGCTCTACGACGGCGGCCGGCTCGCCCGCTGGACCGACGGACCCGGCGGCGGGCTGGACCTCGCCCGTGCCGACGACTCCTCCGTCACCACCGCCGGCGCGGTGGTGCTGCACCGCCAGGGGGCGACCGCCCGCTACCTGCTCGCCCCATGGATCGACGCGGCCGACACCCGCCGGATCGACCAGCCGGACGTACCCGCCAGGGCGCTGGACCGCGTGGACGGCGTGACCGCTGCGGCACCCGGCGCGAGCACCCCCGGTTCGCGCTCCCCGGGGGCGCTCGCGGACTGCCTGGGCGCCACCGTGCTCCAGTTGCGCTCCTCCACCACGATCGCCGAGAAGCACTCCTTCCTGCTGGCCGACCTCGGCGGGCTGGTGCCCGCCCACCTCAGCTACACCCCGCCACCGGACCGCACCCAGCCGGCCCGGCAGCCCCGCGAGGCGGTCGGCCAGGACGCGCTGCTGGCCTGGGCCCGCGCGGGCTGCGCCGTTCCGGACGGCACCCCCGGTGTCAAGCAGCTCAACCTCTGGGCCTTCGCGGTGCAGCAGCTGCCGCAGAACGCGGGCGCGGCGTCCTGGGTCTGCCTGCGCGCCGACCGCTGGAACGGCGAGGGCAGCGCCGCGACCGCCGTGCTGCTGCCGAACGCCCGGGGCCCGCAGCGCACGGGCGGCGGGCCGGGCCGGGCGTGCAGCCGGTTCGAACAGGACACGGTGGGGTGGACGTGGTGGCGCTCGCCGCAGGGCACCGAGTTCCTGCTGGCCGCGGGCAGCCGGCGGGTCGGCCGGATCACGGCCAAGGGACCGGACTGGTCGGCCGACCGGGCCACGCCGGACCACACCCTGGCGGTCGAGCGGCCCGGCCGGGCCGCCGTCACGCTGGAGGCGGTACTGGACGGCGGCAGCCGGATCGCTCCGCTGCGGTGAGGGCGGCCGCGGGAGCCTCCCCCTCGGCAGCCGCCCCCGGTGCGCCCGCCGGCCGCAGGCGCACCGACGCCCGACGGTGTCTCAGGCCGCCCAGCGGGCCCGGACGTCCAGGCGTCGCAGCAGCGGATGCGCGTCCCCGGCGGTCGCGGACCCGGTCCGCCGTCCCGTCACGCGGCGCGCCCACCAGGCGGACGCCAGGTTCGAGGAGAGCAGCGGGCGCCCGCTGGTGTCCTCCCGCGCGAGCTCGGCGAGCGCACCGAGCGTCCCCATCCCGGTCCCGGTGAACAGCAGCGCGGAGTCGTCGGGGATCCCGTTCTCCTGCTGGTGGGCCCGTATTCGCTCGCGGATCCGGCCCGTGGTCACCTCGTAGGGGTCGAAGTGGTCGGACCCGTCCGGGGCCGTCCCGGCGGGCACGAGGACGACGCCGTCCACCGTGAGCCCGGCCCGCTCCCAGAAGGCGCGGGAGGTCGCGGTGAGCCACGGCTGGTAGGGCGAGACCAGGGTCAGCCGGTTCACCCCGAGCGCCTCGCAGGCGGCCAGGATCGCCTGCGTCGAGGAACTGACCGGGAACCCTGAGCGGTTCGACATCTCCTCGCACAGGGCGCGGTCGCCCGCCGGGTCCAGCAGGTAGTGCGAGGCACTGCAGGCGACCACGGCCGCGTCCAGCCGCATGCCGCCGAAACCGTCGAGGGTGTCGGGAAGGACCCGGTTGTAGGTCTCCAGCATCTCCCGGAGCTCCACCCCCGGCGTGGTGGGGAAGCGGGAGGTGTACACGTGCACGGCGGCACCGATCAAGCGGTTGAACTCCGGCTCCGCCGTGGGGTTCTCCGGGGGGACGACGACTCCGAGTCTGGGCAGCGAGAAGAGATCCATGGCCGCACAGTAGGCCGAACGCCGAGACAGGGGACAGATCCGCCGACGTTAAGCGACAGACCACTCACAAGCGCTTTGCACGCCGTTCCCGTTATTGACATTCCTTGACACTCCCCCACACATCCCTGACCCGAATCCCCTTGTCCGCCACATCCGTTCGGTGAACCCTGGTGATCACAGCCGCCCCGTGGACCGGACCGCACACGCGTGGCCACGCGGCCGGCCTCCCTGGGGCCGGCCCTTCCCCGAAGGAGCAAGCCCCGTGCCTGCCGCCGCAGAACACGCCGGAAGGAAGCAGGTGCACCTCGCCGTGCAACTGCCGGCCATCCACAACGTGACCGTCTGGTCGGACCCCCGTTCCGAGAGCCAGATCGCGATCGACTCCTTCATCCGGCTCGCACGGACCGCGGAACGCGGCAAGTTCGACTTCTTCTTCCTGGCCGAAGGGCTGCGGTTGCGCGAACATAAGGGCCAGGTCTACGACTTGGACGTGGTGGGCCGTCCGGACAACCTGACGGTGCTCGCCGCGCTCGCCGCCGTCACCGACCGGCTCGGGCTCGCCGCGACCGTCAACACCACCTTCAACGAGCCCTACGAGGTGGCCCGCAAGCTGGCGAGCCTGGACCTGCTCAGCGGCGGCCGGGCGGCCTGGAACGTGGTCACCAGCTACGACGCCTTCACCGGCGAGAACTTCCGCCGCGGCGGCTTCCTCGCCGAGGCCGACCGCTACACCAGGGCGGCCGAGTTCCTGCAGACCACGCGCGAGTTGTGGGACAGCTGGGCGGACGGCGACGTACCCGCCGACGCGGCGGCCGGCCGGTTCGTGCGCCCCGGCGCCGGCACCTTCGCCCACCGCGGCACGCACTTCGACATCGCGGGCCGGTTCACCACCCCGCGCGGCCCGCAGGGCCACCCGGTGATCATCCAGGCCGGGGAGTCGGACGTGGGCCGGGAGTTCGCCGCCTCCGACGCCGAAGTCATCTTCAGCAAGTACAACCGGCCCGACGAGGCCCGGGCGTTCTACCGGGACGTGAAGTCCCGGCTCGCCGCGTACGGCCGGCGCCCGGACGACCTGAAGATCCTGCCCACCGCGACCGCCGTGGTGGCCGACACGGACGAGGAGGCCACCGCGTACGCGGACGAGATCACCCGCGCGCAGGTGAGCCCGCAGACCGCGATCGCCCACCTGGAGGGCGTCTGGGGCCGCGACCTCTCGGCGTACGACCCGGACGGGCCGCTGCCCGACATCGATCCGGAGCCGGACGCCCTCCTACTGAAGGGGCACTCGGTGTTCCGCAAGGGCCGTGAGGAGACGGCGCGGCGGTGGCGCAAGATCGCCGAGGAGCGCGGGCTGAGCATCCGTCAACTGATGATCGAGGTCCACGGCGGCCAGAACTTCGTCGGCAGCCCGCAGACCGTCGCCGACACGATCGACCGCTTCGTGCAGAGCGAGGCGGCCGACGGATTCGTCCTCGTACCGCACCTGACGCCCGACGGCCTGGGCGACTTCGTGGACCGGGTGGTTCCGCTCCTCCAGGAGAAGGGCGTGTTCCGCGAGGAGTACACCGGAACGACGCTCCGCGACCATCTCGGCCTCGGCTCCCCGAAGGAGACCTCGTGACCGCCACCCCGTCCGACTCCCCGCTGCACCTGGCCGTCGCGCTCGACGGCGCGGGCTGGCACCCGGCCGCCTGGCGGGCCCCGGACGCCAGGCCGTCGGAGCTGTTCACCCCCGGCTACTGGGCGGGCCTCGTCGCCGAGGCCGAGCGGGGGCTGCTCGACTTCGTCACCCTGGAGGACGGCCTCGGTCTGCAGTCCGAGCCCTTCCACCGCCCCGACGACCGCACCGACCGGGTCCGGGGCAGCGTCGACGCCGTACTGCTGGCCGCCCTGCTCGCGCCGCTGACCGACCGCATCGGCCTGGTACCGACCACGAACGTCACCCACACCGAACCGTTCCACCTGGCGACCGCCATCGCGACCCTGGACCACGCCGCCCGCGGCCGGGCGGGCTGGCGGCCGCAGATCGCCTCCCGCGCCTCGGACGCCGCCCACTTCGGCCGCCGCACCACCCCGCAGCTCACCGACGACGACATCCGCGACCCCGAGCTGATCGCCAAGCGGCTCCGCCCGCTCTTCGCGGAGGCCGCCGACGTGGTCGAGGTGGCACGACGGCTGTGGGACAGCTGGGAGGACGATGCGGAGATCCGGTCCGTGCCGACCGGCCGCTTCATCGACCGCGACAAGCTGCACCACATCGACTTCGAGGGCGAGCACTTCAGCGTCCGGGGGCCGGCGATCACCCCGCGCCCGCCGCAGGGCCAGCCACTGGTCGCGAGCCTGGCCCACGCCTCGACGCCGTACGAGTTCGCGGCCCGCGCCTCGGACGTCGTCTTCGTCACCCCGCACGACCGCCCCGGCGTCGAACGGATCCTCGCGCAGGTCGACGAGGCCGTCGCCGCCACCGGCCGTGACCTGCGGGCCAGGCCGCTGCGGCGGTTCGCGGACCTGATCGTGCTGCTGGACGACAGTCCGGCGGCCGCCGCCGACCGGAAAGCCCGGCTGGACGAGCTGGCAGGCGCCGAACTCGCCTCGGACGCCGTGGTGTTTACCGGCACCGCGGCCGCTCTGGCCGATCTGCTGCTCGACTGGCGCTCGGCCGGGCTGGACGGCTTCCGGCTCCGCCCGGCGGCGTTGCCGCACGACCTCGAAGCGATCACCCGCGCCCTGGTACCGGAGTTGCAGCGCCGGGGTGCCTTCCGCGCGGCCTACACGGCGACGACGCTGCGCGGGCACCTGGGGTTGGAGCGCCCGGCGAACCGGTACGCGCGGGTCTGACCTCGGCCCGGTGCGCTCGGGGGTGCGCCGCGGCGGGCCTGCTCAGCGGTGCGCCGAGGCGGGGTCGCCCGCCGGCTGTCGGCCGAGGGCCTCGCAGCCGCGGCGCACCGCCTCCACCGCGGTGAGCCGGCCGCCCTGTGCGAACGCCGCCGCGAAGGCGGCCGCCCCCAGGACCTCCACGGCGGCCGCGGCGATCCGGTCCGTGTCGCCGCGCTCGGCGGGCGGCAACGGGGCCCCCACACCCCGGCGTGCCGCGTCCGCGGCGCCGAGCAGCAGGGCCGCGCACTCGGCGCCGCGCCGCCCGGCCGCGCCCCGGCCGGCGACCGCGGCCGCGCCGGCCAGGCCCTCCAGGGAGAGGGCCAGCGCGCGCGGCTCGTCGAGGGAGCGGGCGACCGCCCAACCGCTCAGGTGCCGGTCGGCCGCCAGGTCGGCGTCGCCCCGGAGTTCGGCGACGAAGCCGAGCTCCGCGAGGAGCAGGTGGTCGCCCGCCTCCGAGGACACCTCCGCGTAGCCGTCGCGGATGTGCACCAGATGGGCCTCGGCGGCGGCCAGGTCCCCCGAACGGCGGGCGCCGAGCGCGAGGCCCATCTCGGAGTGGATCTCCCCGTACTTGTAGCCCTGTTCGGCGGCGATCCGGCGGGCCTGTTCGTGCAGCTCCCGGCCCCGTTCCCAGTCGTGGGCCAGCAGGGCGAGCCGGCCCAGCCCGGACAGCCGGGCCGACACCTCGGCCTCCAGCCCCAACTCCCGAGCGATGTGCAGCCCTTCACGCTGGCGGCGGGCCGCCTCCGGGTACTCCCCCTTGATCTCGGCGAGCGCGGCGAGCGGGGAGACCGTCTGCAACTCGCCCCAGCCGTCGCCCAGTTCGCGGAAGAGCGCGGCACTGCGCAGACCGTCGCGGCCGAGACCGGCGAGGTCGCCGCGGACCAGGGCGAGGGTGGCCCGCAGGCCGAGTGCGGCGGCCGTGCCCCACTGATCGCCCTCCTCGGCGAAGACCGCGAGGGCGCGCGCGTTCAGCTCCTCGCCCTCGGCGGCCTCGCCCGCGCTGAACAGGCCGTACGCGCAGAGCCACAGGGCCCGGGCGCGGCGCACCGGGTCGGGCACCGCACCGGCCGACGCGACCGTGCAGGCGAGCGCGTGCGCCTCCGCGCGGTCGCCGGTGAGGAGCGCGAACGCGCCGTGCAGGAGCGCGAGTTCGGAGCTGGGCCGGGGAGCGGCGGCGAGCGCGGCGGCCAGGCTGCGGCGGCCCTCGGTGAGCCGGCCGCGCAGCAGCCACCACCAGGCCAGGGCGGTGGCCAGCCGGACCGCCTCGTCGCCGTCCCCTTCCGCGGTCCGGCGCAGCGCCTCGTCGAGGGCCGCGCGCAGGTTGCCCGCCTCGGCGTCCAACCGGGCGAGCCAGGGCCGCTGGTCCGCGCCGCGCAGCCGGGGCTCGGCGCGCTCGGCGAGCGCGAGGTAGTGGCGCAGGTGGCGGCCGCGCACGGCGGCGAGGTCCGCCATCTCGTCCAGGCGTTCGGTGGCGTACGCGGCGACGGACTCCAGGAGGCGGTAGCGCCGCCCGGTGGGCTGGTCGACGACGACCACCAGGGAGCGGTCGACGAGCCGTGTCACCAGGTCGAGGACCTCGTAGCGGGTCACGCCGTCGCCCGCGCAGGTGGCCTCCGCGGCGTCCAGGTCGCAGCCGTCGCTGTGCACCGCCAGGCGGCGCAGCACGATCCGTTCGGGTGCGCTGAGCAGCTCCCAGCTCCAGTCGATCACCGCGCGCAGGGTCTGCTGGCGGGCCGGGGCGCCGCGGCGGCGGGAGCTCAGGAGCCGGAACCGGTCGCCCAGCCGGGTCGCCAGCTCCCGGACCCCCAGGGTGCGCACGCGGGTGGCGGCGAGTTCCAGGGCGAGCGGGATGCCGTCCAGCCGGCGGCAGATCTCGGCGACGGCCTCGCGGTCGGCGAGGTCGCCGCCGTCCGGGTCGCGGGGGAAGCCGGGGTCGTGGGCGGCGGCGCGCTCGCTGAACAGCCGCACGGCGTCGTCGGTCGGCAGCGGCTCGACGAGGAACACCGCCTCGCCCGTCAGGCCCAGCGGCTCCTGGCTGGTGGCCAGCACCCGCAGGTCCGGTGCGGTGCGCAGGAGCAGCTCGGCGAGTTCCGCCGCCGCGTCGACGACGTGCTCGCAGTTGTCCAGGACCAGCAGGGTGCGGCGGTCCCGCAGCGCCGTGGCGAGCCGGTGGACGGGCGAGGCGGGCCCCGCCCCGCCGCCCGTGCCCGGCGGCGCGGGGGCGTCGTCCCGGACGCCGAGCGTGGTGGCGACGACCTGGGCCAGGTCGGCGGCGGTGCCGCCGCGGACCCCCGCGAACTCCACCAGCCAGATCCCGTCGGGGCGGTTCCCGGCCGGCTCCCGAGCGGCCACCGCGGCGGCGGCCGCGACGGCCAGCCGGGTCTTGCCGACGCCGCCGGCGCCGGCCAGGGTCACCAGGCGGGTGTCGTCCAGGAGCCGGGACACCTGGGTGACGGCCGCGTCCCGTCCGATCAGGCGGGTCAGCGGGACCGGCAGGTTGGGGTGTTCGCCGGCGGGCGGGGCGGGGGCCACGGGCGGGGCGGGCGTCGGGGTGGCGGGGGCTACGGGCGCGGCGAGCGAGGCGGCGGCGGCCGGTGCCGAACCGGCCCGCGCGGTGCCCGGGCCGGGGTCCAGGCCGGGGTCCAGGCCGGGGTCCTGGCGCAGGACGGCCTGGTGGAGGGTGGTCAGCGCGGGGGCCGGGTCGACGCCCAGCTCCTCGGCGAGTCGGGCGCGGAGGTCCTCGTAGCTCGCGAGCGCCTCGCTCTGACGGCCCGCGAGGTAGAGGGCGCGCATCTGGACGGCACGCAGCCGCTCGCGCAGCGGGTGCCCGGCGACGAGGGCGGCGAGCTCGCCGGCGAGCAGCGCGTGGTCACCGGCGAGGAGCCGCGCCTCGGCCTGGTCCTCCAGGACGGCGAGCCGCTGCTCGGCGAGGCGGCACGCCGCCGACCGGACGTAGTCCTCGTCGGCGAAGTCCGCGTACGCCGGCCCCCGCCACAGGTCGAGGGCCTCGGTCAGGAGTTCCGCCCGGGCGCGCGGGTCGCGGACGCCACCGGCGTCGGCCACCAGGGCGCCGAAGCGGTCGGCGTCCAGCTCGCCGGCGCCGCGGTCCAGCCGGAGGCGGTAGCCCGCGCCCTGGCGCAGCACCCGCTCCCGGCCGAGCACCCGGCGCAGCTGGGAGACCTTGCCCTGGAGCGCGCCCTCGGGTTTCCCGGGCGGTTCGTCGCCCCACAGGTCCTGGATGAGGCGGTCGGCGGAGACCGGTCCGCCGCCGTGCGCCAGCAGGTCGGCGAGGAGTCCCCGGACCTTGACCTCGGGGACGGTGATCTCCTCGCCGTCGTCGCCCCACACCACGAGTGGTCCCAGTACCCCAAACCGCATGTCGGTCACCGTACCGCGCCCCGGTGGCGCCAGACCGGCCCGGGGGGATCTTCGACGGGCCGTCAGCCGGCCGTCAGCGCACCCTCAGCGGATCCACAGCGGATCCGCAGCGGCCCGGAAGGACCCTCGGGCAGGGTCGGACCCACCGAGTCGCCGAGCGGCGGGAAGGAGTGACCGACATGACCAGGTACGCGGGCCGCCGGGCCGTCGTCCTCGGCCAGGACACCGACATCGGCCTGGCCATCGCCAAACGCCTGGTGGAGGGCGGGGCGCTGGTCCTGCTGGCCGCCCGCACCGCCGGGGAACGCGCCCGGGCCAGGGCCGAGCTGGGCTCCACCGCCACCGTCGTCGAGCGCGCCGAGGACGGCGGTACCGGTCTCGACGACACCGACCTCCTGTTCGCCGATGCCGTGGCGGGGGTCCGCCCGCTGCTGCCGTACCTCCGGGACGGCGGCGCGGTGGTGCTCACCGCCCCGGCGCCGCCCTCCGACGCCGTGCGGGCGCTCGCCGCCGAACTGGTCTCGCGCGGCATCCGGGTCAACGCGGTGGCCCCCGGCTGCATCGAGGCGGCGCCCGCGGGCGGCCCGGCGCTGCCACCGCTCGGCCGGCTCGGCTCCGCCGAGGAGGTCGCCCGCGCCGCGCTCTTCCTGGCCACCGACGCGACCTTCACCACCGGCGCCCGGCTCCCCGTCGACGGCGGGCTTGGCCACGCCTGGCCCGCCCCGTGACCTCCTCTTCGCACCACCCGTCCGCCCCGTCCCCTGGAACATCCGGAGCACGCCCCATGAGCACCTCACCCGACATCACCGACGCTCCCGGCGCGGAGACCCGCTCCTCGCCCCCCGCGGCGGCGGGGGGCGAGGAACCGCAGAAGCTTCCGCTGCTCGCCCTGATCGCCCTCGCCACCGCCGTCTTCATCACCAGCCTCACCGAGACCCTCCCCGCCGGCCTGCTCCCCTCGATGAGCTCGGACCTCGCGGTGAGCGAGTCCGCGACCGGCCAGACCGTCACGATCTACGCGATCGGCACCGCCCTGACCGCGATCCCGCTCGCCTCGGCCACCGCCGGCTGGCGGCGCAAGCGGCTGCTCCTGACGGCCATGGCGGGCTTCGCCGTGGCCAACACCGTCACGGCGGTGTCGTCGATCTACGGGCTGACGATGGTCGCGCGGTTCGTCGCCGGTGTCGCCGCCGGCCTGGCCTGGGCGCTGCTCGCCGGCTACGCACGGCGGATGGCTCCCGTGGCACTCCAGGGCAAGGCGATCGCCATCGCGATGGCCGGCATCCCGGTCGCGCTCTCGCTCGGCGTCCCGGCCGGCACCTTCCTCGGCACCCAGACCGACTGGCGCGTGCCGTTCTTCGTGATGACCGGCCTCACCGTCCTGCTGCTGGTGTGGATCTCCGCCACCGTGCCCGACTACCCCGGCCAGCAGGCCGGCGAGCGGCCGAAGATGCTGCGGGCGCTGAAGGTGCCCGGGGTGACCCCCGTGCTCTTCGTGACGCTGGTCTTCGTCCTGGCGCACACCGTGCTGTACGCCTACATCGCCACCTTCCTCGACGACCACGGCCTGGGCGACAGCACCGACCTGGTGCTGCTGGTCTTCGGCGGCGCCTCGCTCGCGAGCATCTGGATCGTCGGCTCGCAGATCCACGCCAAGCTGCGCGCGCTCACCGTCGCCAGCACCCTGCTCGTCGCGGTGGCCGCGCTGCTGCTCGCGGTGCTCGCCGACACCACGGCCCTGGTGTACATCGCGGCCGCCCTGTGGGGTCTGGGCTGGGGCGGCATTCCGACCCTGCTGCAGACGGCGGTGGCCGACGCGGGCGGTGACCAGGCCGACGCGGCCCAGACCATGCTCGTGACGCTGTGGAACGTCGCGATGGCCGCCGGCGGCATCATCGGCGGTGTCCTGCTCGACGTGAGCGGCAGCGACTCCTTCCCCTGGACGGTGCTGCTGCTCCTGCTGCCGGTGCTCGTGGTGGTCCTGGTGGCCCGCAGCCACGGCTTCCCCGCCAAGCGGCCCACGCCCCAGGGCTCGTAGGCTCCCAGGCTCGCAGGCCTCCTGGGGCTCCTTGAGCTCCTGGAGCGCGACCGGGCGGGGTCCAGTGATCCCGCCCTCCCCGGAACGGCCACCGAAGGCAACCTGACCCCCGGGCCTTCGGTGGCTTCCGGCGTTCCACCGGCCTCTTCGCTCGCCTCTCCGCGTACCCGCCGTACCCGCCGTACCCGCCTGCCTCCCGCTCCCCGCCGCGCCCCTCCGTGCCGCGCCGTGCGGCCCAAGTTCCGGGTGTCGCGGCAGATTTCATGAGCTGTTGACACGAGCGCCGGGGCTGCCGTCCGTGCCCGCCCGAGCCGGAGCCGCCGCCCGCCCGCCCCCAGCCCGCTGACCAGCGGCCGAAGGACTTCGGGTACGCCCGCGGCCAGTGGCCGCCGGCCGGGCGGGCAGCCTCGCCGGATCTGTGCCGGGAGCATTTCCACAGCGTGTCTCCGCAGGTCGGAGCGGATATCCGGCCGGTCGGCCGGGTTCCGCCTGGTTGCCGTGCCAAGCGGTACTTTTGTTGTGCGAACGACGCCCAGGGCCGCGACCCGGGGAGCGGACGAGGGTGGGCACGGAGGGGCGTGGCGTCCGGAGGAGGAGCAGGGAAGATGAGGACCGTACTCGTGGTGGAACGGGAGATCAGCTCCGCCGAATCGATGGTGCGCGACCTGCGCCGGCAGGGCTTCGTCGCCCGCAGCGTGGGCACCGGCGCACAGGCCCTCCGCACGTACCGCGAGGCCGATCTGGTGCTGCTCTCGCTGGAACTGCCGGACGTCGACGGCATCGAGGTGTGCCGGAGCCTGCGGACCGAGAGCGACGTCCCACTGATCGCCTTCACCCGTCGCGACGACGAGTTGGAGCGGGTGCTCGCCCTGAAGGCGGGAGCCGACGACTGCGTCGCCCAGACCTGGGGCTTCCGGGAGATGGGGGCCCGCATCGACGCGGTACTCCGCCGGTCCTCCCGCCGCTCCGGGCCGGCGGCGCCCGAGGCCATCTCGCTGCTCCCGCTGCACATCGATCCGCGGACCCGCGAAGTGCGCCTGCGCGACCGGCTGATCGAGGTGACGTCGAAGGAGTTCGAGCTGCTCTACATCCTCGCCGCCAACTCCGAGACCGTGGTGTCGCGCAAGGAGTTGATGGCGAAGGTGTGGGGCAGCGACTGGGGGCAGGCCAGCCGCACCATCGACACCCATGTGAGCACCCTGCGCGCGAAGCTCGGCTCCAGCCGGTGGATCATCACCGTCCGCGGGATCGGCTACCGGATGGGACACGCCGCACGGTCGAAGGGACCGGCGCCCGGCGACCCGTCCGGCGCCGCGGCCGCCCCGCACGAGGGGGCCGCCGAGGATCAGCGGGTGGCGAACTCGGTCTGGTAGTCGGGCAGGGCGATCGTGCTGCTGACCTTCCGGCCCAGCTCCAGCATCCGGTTCAGGACCCAGCGCCGGCCCAACAGTCCGTCGCGCAGCCGGAGCCCGGCCGCCGTGCCCGGCGCCAGGAAGGGCCCGGTCCGGTCGCCGCCCCGCTGGCAGCCCTCGGCGTAGCCGCGCACGGCGTCCTCGTACCGGGTGAAGGCGGTGCGGTGGTCGCCCCGGGCGCGGGCGAGTTCGCCGGCCAGGACGTACGCGGCGACCATCGCGGTACCGGTGCCCATGCCGCCGATGGTCGCGCCGCAGGCGGCGTCCCCGACCAGGGCGATCCGGCCGGCGGACCAGGCGGGGACGTCCGCCCGGCTGATCGAGTCGAAGTACAGCTCCGGGGCCTCGCGCAGACTCTCCAGCAGTCGTGGCACCTCCCAGCCGAGACCCGCGAAGGCGTCCGCGAGCAGCGCCTTCTGCTGCTCCTGGTCGTGCCGGTCGTAGGGCAGCTCGGGTGAGGCGAACAGGAAGAAGGCGCCGGCCCGGGTCCGGTCCCGGTGGTCCGCGCCGACCGCGGCGAGCCGCCCGGGCACGTTGAGGCCGACCGAACCGGGCGGCAGACCGGAGTAGTTGGGCAGTTGCCAGGTGGCGGCGTAGTAGCCGAGGTGGCGGACGAAGCGCTGCTCGGGGCCGAAGGCCAGCCGGCGGACGGTGGAGTGCAGACCGTCCGCGCCGACCACCAGGCCGAACTCGCGCGGCGACCCGTGGCGGAACTCCACCCGGACGCCGTCGGGCGTCTCCTCCAGCGCGGTCACCGTGTCGCCGAAGACGTACTCGGTGGACGGCAGGCTGTGCCGGTGGAGCAGCCGGGCCAGTTCGCCGCGCGGCACCTCGACGTCGCCACCGGCGAAGTCCGCCGGCAGGTGGAGCCGGCGCCGACCGTGCCGGTCGACGAAGTCCATCGGGCTGCCACCGGTGTCGATCCGGCGCAACTCGTCGAGCAGGCCCATCCGTTGCAGCACCGTCAGGTGCGCGTCGCCGCGGAAGTCGACGGCCTGGCCGCCGCCGCGCAGGGCGGGAGCCAGCTCGACGACGGTGGGCTCGAAGCCGTACTGCCCGAGCCAGTACGCCAGTGCCGGGCCGGCGATGCTCGCGCCCGAGATGAGGACTTTGGTACCCATGTGAACCACTCCGTCCGGGAGAGCCGAGAAACTGTGTCTACTGGACACTGATTGCTGCTGTGTACGGTAGACACAGTTAGGTCGGTTCGGCAAGGGCCGACCCGGAACGGGACGGGAGCGGGAGCTTGAGCAGCACATCCGGCGACGGGGCCGAGGCGACGGCACGGCTGCTCTGGGGGCCGCCCCCGAAGCCGACCCGCGGGCCCAAACCAGCGCTCAGCCTGGACCGGATCGCCCGAGCCGGGATCGGGATCGCGGACGCGGAGGGACTGGGCGCCGTCTCCATGCAGCGGGTGGCCGGCCTGCTCGACTACACCAAGATGGCGCTCTACCGCTATGTGCCGGGCAAGGCCGAACTGGTGGCCCTGATGGTCGAGACGGCGATCGACGAACCGGCCGGGGCCGTACCGGGGGCCCCGGCGGCGAACCGGGAGCTGGCGGGCGCCTCGCCCGCCTGGCGCGCCGAACTCCACTCCTGGGCGGGCCAGTTGGCCACCACCTTCGGCGCGCACCCCTGGCTGATCGACGCCACCGTCGGCCCCCGGGTGCTCGGCCCGAAGGAACTCGGCTGGCTGGAGCGGGTGGTGGCCGCCCTCGACGGCACCGGACTGACCGGGCCGGAGCGGATGGACACCGCCGTCCTGCTGGCCGGCCACGTCCGCAGCATCACCGCACAGGCGCGCGCGGCCGGACCGGGCGGGGAGCCGGAGTCCCGGCTGCTGGCCGTCGTCGGCGGGCTGGTCCAGGAGCACGCCGACCGCTTCCCGGCGCTCGCGGCGGCGATGGCCGTGCGGGACGGGCGTGACCGGGCGCTGGAGTTCGGCCTGGAGCGCATCCTGGACGGCCTGGCGGCCCTGATCGCCCGGCGGAACGGGCTGACGAGCTGACGGGCGTCCGGCCGTCAGCCCACGTCAGCGGTGGCGCGGGCTACGCGGGTTACGCGCGGGTCCGCGCGGGTTACGCGGGTCGGCGCGAGTGGCGCAGGTCCTCCAGCTCGGTGGTCATCCGGCCGAGGAAACGGGCCACCGCCGCCAGCTCCACCGGGGTGAACTCGCCGCGCACCGCCTCGGTGCGCCGGGCCACCGGCGCGAACCACTCGGCGGCCATCCGCCCGGCACCGGGCAGGTAGTGCACCAGGACCTGCCGGCGGTCGGCGGCGTCCCTGGTCCGGCGGATGTGTCCGGCCCGCTCCAGCCGGTCCAGTACGGCGGTGACCGCCCCCGAGGTGAGGGCCAGCTCCTCGCCGAGCCGGCCGGGGGTGATCCCGCCCCGGCCGGGCTCGGCCCGCATCACGGCGAGCAGCGCCTGGACGTCGGTGGCGTGCAGCCCGCTGGCGGCGGCGAAGCCGTGCCCGAGCAGGTTCATCTCGGAGGCGAGGGCCTGGAGGAGCCGCCCGAGCGCCGGGGTGTCGGAGGGTACGGTCGCTGACGGGTCCGCAGGCGCCGGGCTGTCGGACGGTGCCGGGGCGGGCGGGGGCGTGCTCGGGTCCTGCTCCGACAAGGTCATCCGCTCCGGTCGCCTACGGTGTTCCACCCGCTGTTACCCGTTCAGCCTAACCGGCCGGGCACCCTCGGGCGGGCTCGCCGACCGGCTCGGGCGCCGCCGTACCGACCGCCGTGCGACCCGGCCGGGCCGGCCACCAGACCCGCTCGCCCAGGTCCCGGACCAGCGCGGGCACCAGCAGCGAGCGCACCAGCAGGGTGTCCAGCAGCACGCCGAAGGCGACGATGAACGCGATCTGGGCCATGAAGGCCAGCGGGATCACACCCAGCGCGGCGAAGGTCGCGGCCAGCACCACCCCGGCCGAGGTGATCACTCCGCCGGTGGCCGTCAGCCCGCGCAGCACCCCCTCCCGGGTGCCGACCCGCATCGTCTCCTCACGGACCCTGGTCATCAGGAAGATGTTGTAGTCCACCCCCAGCGCGACCAGGAACACGTACCCGTACAGCGGCACGGAGGGGTCGATGGCGGAGAAGCCGAAGACGTGGTCGAACACCACCGCGCTGACGCCGAGCGTGGCGAGGTAGGACAGCGCGACGGTACCGGCGAGCAGCAGCGGAGCGAGCAGCGAGCGCAGCAGCACCACGAGCACGGCGAGGATGCAGAGCAGCACGACCGGCATGATCAGTGCCCGGTCGCGCTCCGCCGTGATCCGGGTGTCGTACTGCTGCGCGGTGTAGCCGCCGACCAGCGCGTCCCCGCCCGGCACCGCGTGCACGGCCTGCCGCAGGCTCCGGACGGTGGCGATGGCCGCGTCGCTGTCGGCCGGGTCGGCGAGCGTGACGTCCAGCCGGACCCGCCCGTCCACCTCCGCCGGGGCACCGCCGGGCGCACCGCCGGTGTACGGACGGACGCCGGCCACCCCGGGGACGGCTGCCGCGGCGGCGACCGCCTCGGCCCGCCCGGCGGAGGCGATCACCACGGCCGGATTGCCGGCGCCGCCGGGGAAGTGCTTCGAGAGCAGCGCCTGCCCGGCCGCCGAGGGCTGGGCCTTGATGAAGAGTTCGCTCTGCGGGACGCCGCCCGAGTCCAGGGTCGGCGCGAAGGCGGCCAGCGCGGCGAGCACGGCCAGGCCGGCGGCCCAGGTGACCCGCGGCCGGCTCCCGACCAGGGCGGCCACCCGCTGCCAGACGGCGTTCACCGGGGCGCGCCCGTCGGCGGCCGGCCGGGCCGGCCAGTAGGCGGCGCGGCCGAGCAGGACGAGCGCGGCCGGCAGGAAGGTCAGCGCGGAGAGCACCGCGCAGCCGATGCCGATCGCGCCGACCGGGCCGAGCGCCCGGTTGTTGGTGAGGTCGGAGAGCAGCAGGACGAGCAGGCCGAGGGCGACCGTCGTCCCGGAGGCCGCGATCGGCTCGACGGACTGCCGCCAGGCGGTGCGCATCGCCGCGAACCGGTCACCGTGGAGGTGCAGTTCCTCGCGGAAGCGGGCGGAGAGCAGCAGTCCGTAGTCGGTGGCCGCGCCGATCACCAGGATCGACAGCAGACCCTGCACCTGGCCGTCCACCCGGACCAGGCCGTGGTCGGCGAGCAGGTAGACCAGCGCGCAGGAGACTCCGAGGGCGAACACCGCGCCGAGGATCACCAGCAGCGGCAGCAGCAGGCTGCGGTAGACGGCGAGCAGGATCAGCAGCACCACGCCGAGGGCCACGCCGAGCAGCAGTCCGTCGATGCCGGCGAAGGCACTGCCGAGGTCGGCCGCGACCGCCGCCGGACCGGCCAGGCCGACGGTGGTGTCCGGGACCTGGTCGGCGAGTTCGCGGACGGCGCGGACGCTGTCCCCGGTCTGCCGGCCGAGGTCGGAGCGGAGCTGGACGACGCCCTGGAGCGCCCGGCCGTCCTCGGACGGCACGGCGGGCGACACCCGGCCGGTGGCACCGGGAGCGGCCGAGGCCTCCTGCAGCGCCCGGCCGGCGGCGGCGCGCTGGGCCTCGCCGACCGCTCCGGTGCGACTCTCCCAGACGACGATCACCGGGAGCGTGGCCGCCGTCCGGAAGTCCTCCCCGAGCCGGGCCACCTCGGTGGACTCGGCGCTGCGGGGCAGGAAGGCGGCCCGGTCGTTGGTGGCCACCTCGGAGAGCTTCCCGGCGTAGGAGCCGAAGGCGCCGCCCAGGCCGAGCCAGACGGCCAGCAGGACGAGCGGAACCAGCAGTCTGGTTCGACGCCGGGAGGCGGGGCGGGGAGCGGCTGGACCGGTGCGCATCGCGGAGCGCCCTTCGGGCGGGGGCAGGTGACGGACCTCCGCATCATATCTCTCGATGATTGAGAAACTTGGCCATCAAGAGGTATGGCGGCCCGACGGCTGCTTCCGACTCCCCCCGAGCAGCCCGGCCACCGAGAGCGCACCCCAGCCGACGGAGACGGCCACCGCCATCACCCGGTGCCGGCGCTCCGGCAGCGCGGTGGCCAGCAGGGCGGCATCGCCCAGGTCGGAGGCGATCCGCACCAGGGTGGCCGCGCGCAGCGCGGAGTCGTCGGGTGCGAACGCCATCGCCAGGCCGCAGGCGGCGTCCCGGAAGGCGAGCGGGCGCAGACAGGCCGCGGTGGAGCGCGGCAGCGAGCCGTCGGCGGCGGTCAGTCCGGAGGGGGCGGCCAGCAGGGCGGGCCGGCGGGTCACGGCGAGGCCGTAGACGGCGGTGGCGGCGCCGGTCAGCCGGAGCAGACGAGAGTTCATGGCGCGGATCTCCCTGAGTCGGTGAGCAAGGTCGGTGAGCGAGGTCGGTGAGCGACGTCGGTGAGCGACGTCGGTGAGCGAGGTTCGTGGACGGCCCGTGGGTCCGGGAGGAAGGCTGGGCGGTTCGCGGCGCCTGCGGGCCGGATGTCCCACCGCCGTCAGTGGTGGCCGTGCCGGCCGAGGGTCTCCTCCGGGGTCGCCCCCGGGCGGGTCCACATGTGCTGATAGGCCACGAGTTCGTCGCGGCCCTGGAACAGGTCCGGGAACGGGACGGGGCCGTCGGGGCCGACGACCTCGACCGTCCCGTCGAGCTCCACCATCGGCAGCCGTCGCCGGGCCGCGGCGATGGCGTCGGCCTCGCGGGTGTGGGCCTTCTCCCGGACCAGCAGCTCGTCCCGGGCGGCCTGCCAGGTCGCCAGGTCGACCACGGGCGGGCGCCCGGGCAGCGAGGGGGCCGAATCGTCCCACGTGGTCGTCATGGTGTCCTCCGTGGTGTCGTGGTGACCGGGCGGCGGCGTTCGCCCTCCTACGACACCAGAGAGGTCCGACAACACCCGGCCGGACGCGCGCGCCCGGCCGAAATCCGCCACCCCGACTCGGCGACCCGACCCGCCGCACCGACCCGCCGACCCGACCCGATGCCCGACGACAAGCCCCCGGCCCGACCGAACGGCCCGCGCACCCCCTCGGGGTACGCGGGCCGCGAGCAGGATCTACCGGGTCAGCCCGTGATCGGCTTGGTGTCGAGGCGGACGTGGTCGACGGCCCAGAACCAGTTGTTGCCGGCGTCGTACATCCGGAACTTCAGGGTCACCGAGCGGGCACCCGCCGGAACGGCGAACTGCTTGGTGACGAAGGCGTTCTGGACGTCCTTGCCGGCGTTGTCGTTACCGGTCGGGTCGCTGCTGTAGTAGACCAGCCGGGTCTCGGTGCCGTTGTCGAAGACGGCGGTGACGGCCGCCTTCTGCGGGGCCTCCTGCCGGTAGTGCGAGTCGAAGGCGAGGTGGAGGGTGCTCGCGCCGGCCGGCAGCTGGACGGCGGGCGAGACCAGGGTGGAGTCGAAGACCCCCTTGCGGGACGGCGAACCGGTGTCGTCCCAGTCGTCCGGGTCGGCGACCGCGAGGATGCCCAGGCCGCGGCTGAAGTTGCCGCGGTCCTGCCCGGCCGGGGTGGACCAGGCGCGCTTGGTGTGGAACGTCCAGCCCTGGAGTCGGGTGGTGCCCTGCGGCATGGCCGGCGCGTTCACCACCGACCAGCCCTGCGGCGCCTGCGGCGTCCAGCCGAGCACGCCGGCCAGCGGCTGGAGGGAGCCGGCCAACGACTCGAAGTCCTCGCCGAGCAGGTGACCGGCCATCACGGGAGCGGTGCGCGCCGCGATCTCGCCGTCGGCGATCGCGAAGCGGCTGCCGGCCGCCGCGCGGGCGGTGACCAGGATCCGGTGGGTGGCGCCGTCCGGCAGCACGGTGGGCGGGGTGACGTCCCACTCGGCGGTCGCGGTGGCACCGGCGGCGAGCGAGGCGGGCGGCGGGGTGACGGCGGTGACCGTCCAGCCGGCCGGCACGACCGGCTGGACCTCGATCGCGGTCAGCGCGGCGGTCGCGGTGAACCGGGCGGCGACCCGGGCCGG
This sequence comes from Kitasatospora sp. NPDC005748, assembly GCF_040630735.1. Taxonomy (NCBI): domain Bacteria; kingdom Bacillati; phylum Actinomycetota; class Actinomycetes; order Kitasatosporales; family Streptomycetaceae; genus Kitasatospora; species Kitasatospora sp. NPDC005748. The sequence goes on along the minus strand of NZ_JBEXYD010000005.1, from coordinate 133,958 downwards.
ACGGCCGGGCAGCAGGATCGCCTCGTCGATCGTGGTGGACGCGGCCTTGAGCGTGACGTCCAGGGCCAGCGGGTCGGCGAGGCCCATCGCCGGGTCGGTCACCAGGTGGTCGCCGTCCCACGGGAAGCGCCCGGCGATCCGGCGGCGGAAGCCGAGCTCGCCGCGGACGCCCACCGCGACGTCGTACCAGCCCTCCGGGCCGACCTTGACGTTGACGGTCCGGTCGTCGCCCGCCGCGACCCGCACCTCGCGCAGCCCGTCGCCGTAGGCCAGGTCGCCGACCAGGAAGGTCTGGGCGGTGCGGGTGCGGTTGATCACGTCGACCTCCAGCACCTTGCCGTTCTGCTCTTCGGAGAGCGAGATCTCGTACGCCGAGGCGGCGTCCCCGCGCAGGTGCCAGAGCGCGCCGTTCGGGCCGTGCACCCGCAGGTCGTAGCCCTCGGGGCCGACCGTCCAGACGTCGGAGAGGCGGCTCTTGGCGCCCACGGTGTAGTGGCGCGGCGCGGTGCCGGGCGCCGGGTAGACGGCGAAGACGGCGGCCTGGCGGCCCTGGTTGATGAAGTCGACGGTCAGCTCGTCGCCCTTGAGCTTCGGCTTGACCAGCAGGTCGTACGGGCTGATCCGGGCGGTGCGGGTGCCGCGCTGCTGCTGCGGGAAGGCCTGCGGATCGGGCACCGTGGGCGCGGGCAGCTTGCCGGTGTCGACGACCTTCTGCCGGTTGCCGCTGGTGTCGGGCAGCTGCGGCCAGACCGGGTTGCGCCCGGAGAAGTCGAAGACGTTGGTGAGGTCGCCGGTCACGGCTCTGCGCCACGGGCTGATGTTGGGCTCCTCGATGCCGAAGCGCTGCTCCAGCAGGCGCAGCACCGAGGTGTGGTCGTAGACCGTGGAGTCGACCACGCCGCCGCGCGTCCACGGCGAGACGACGATCATCGGGACGCGCACGCCCAGGCCCATCGGGTACGGGCCGGAGACCAGGGTCTCGCCCGCGGGCAGGGTGTCGGACCAGGAGAGCGAGCCGTCGGCGGCCTTCACCCGGTACCTGCCGTCCTGACCGACCACCCGGTGGTAGGTCGAGCCGCCCTTGGAGACCCGGACCACGACCTCGCCGTCGACCGGGACGGTCGACTTGCCGCGCCCGGCGGCCAGCGGCGGGACGGGCGGCAGCTGGTGGTCGAAGAAGCCGCCGTGCTCGTCGTAGTTGAGGATGAAGACGGTCTTCTCCCACACCTCCGGCTTAGCGGCGAGCGCGGCGAGCAGCCGGGCCGTCAGGTGCTCGCCGTTCGGCGGGGCGTAGTTGGCGTGCTCGGAGAGCGCGGCGGGCGCGACCAGCCAGGAGACCTGCGGCAGCCGGTCGGCCTGGACGTCGGCGGTGAACGCCTCGACGAGGGCGTCGCCCATCGCGAAGGGGTCGTCCTTCTTCGCCGGGTCACCGACCGCGCGCAGGCCGCGCTCGTAGAGCGGCTCGCCCGGCTTGGCCTTGACGAAGGGGGTGAACCAGGCGAGCGCGTTGTCGTCGAAGTTGTCCAGCGCCTGGTAGGTCTTCCAGCTGATCCCGGCCTTCTGCAGCCGCTCGGCGTAGGTGGTCCACTCGTAGCCGCCGGGGATCTCGGTGTTGTCGGTCACCGGGGTGTCCCGCACCGTGCCGCCGCTGGTCCCGGTCATCAGGTGCTCGCGGTTGGTGTTGGTGTTGCACTGCACCGACGCGTAGTAGGCGTCACAGGTCGTGAAGACCGAGGCGAGCGCGTTGTAGAAGGGCATGTCGGCGGGCTCGTAGTAGCCCTGGCCGAGCCAGCCGCCGGAGCGGCGGGTGACCGAACCGTCGGCGCGGCCGTCGTTCCAGGCGTTCATCGAGTCGACGAAGCCGAACGCCGGGGCGCCCTGCTGGTAGGCGTTGGTGTGGGCCGCGTTCATCGGGAACGGCAGCAGGTGGCCCTCCTTGCGCCCCGGGTCGGGCTGGTGGAACACCGAGCGCCCGTTGACCCCGCGCACCGCCGTCCGGTCGCCGAAGCCGCGCACGCCGGGGAGCGTACCGAAGTAGTGGTCGAACGCGCGGTTCTCCTGCATGAACACCACGACGTGCTGGATGTCCGCCAGCTTGCCGGGGCGGGCCGGCGCGGCGAGCGCCTCACGCACACTGAGCGGGAGGGCGGACAGCACGGCGGCCGCCGCCGCGCCGCCGAGCAGGGTGCGGCGCGACAGTTCGGGCATCGGAATCATCGGGGGACGGCTCCTTGATCACGGATGCTGGGCCTCCGTTTCGGCCCAGACCCGTTATGTATAGGCGTCCGAGATCAACGGAAGTGGACCGGTTCGATGGCGTTTCGATGACGGACAGAGAACCCCGAGCTGTACAGACAACTTGACTGCACCTGTCATCCCTCCCGCCGCCGCCCGCGCAGCCACCCCCGACCGCCGTCGCCCCCGGTCCGGCCCCGGTCCGAACCCGCCGTCGGGGCGGCCCTCAAGACCGCCACCGGGACGGCTTGTGGCGAAAGGTAGTTGACGAACCGTCGGACCGCCCCGCCCGGGTCGTGAACAACCCTTGACGAGGCATGTGGTCTGTGGAAATCTCACGACAGGTCCAGGCCAATGATCTTTCCACGGGGGAGAAGATCGGACCGCTTGACGCATCAGGGGGGAACCTGGGAGTCGGGTCGGCCTTGCTCCAGCGGCCTGTCGACCGGTCCGCGGGGCGGCCCGGACCGCATCCGACGGCCGCGCCCTCCACCGGGCCGCACCGTCGCGGCGGAACCCGGTCGGACGGGTCACCGCAGCCCCGCCCCCGACTCCCGAATCGAGCCCGCCATGTCCCCCTCCCCCGCCGACTCCGCCGCCACTCCAGGCTCGTCCGCCGCACCAGTCTCCTCCATCACACCGGGCCCGTCCGCCGCACCGGAGGAGGAGCCCGCGAGAGCGGCGAACACTCCGGCCCGGGCCGGGCGCCCCGCCTCCCCCGCCCAGCACGGGATCTGGCTGACGACCAGGCGGACCGCCGTCCCCGAGGCCTTCCACCTCGCCCTGCGGTTCCGTTTCGACCGGATCGACGCCGACGCCCTGGCACGGGCCGTCGCCGCCACCGTCACCCGCCACCCCGCGCTCGCGGCGGCGCTGGTCGAGGAGGACGGCCTGGTCCGCGAGGTCCCGGCGGGGCGGCCGCCCGCCCTCACCGTCGTCGACGCGACGGCCGACAGCGGCGAAGGCCTGGCCAAGCGACTGGCCGAGGAACTGGCCCTCCCGTTCGACCTCGCCGCCGGACCGCTCGCCCGGTTCACCCTGCTCCGGCGGGCCGGTGGGGCGGCCGACCTGCTGGTGGTGGCCCACCACGCGGTGTTCGACGGGCACTCCAAGGACGTCCTGGCCGCCGACCTCGCCACCGCCTACGCCGCCGCGCGAGCCGGCGGACCGGCCGCCACCGACTCCCCCGCCACCGACCCGGTGCTGCCCCACGGCCCCACGTCCCTCGACCCCGCCGCCCCCGACGACCGGCGCGACGCCCTCAGGATCGAACCCGGGCCCGAGGCCGTCCGCCGGGCGGCCGCCTTCCACGGCCCCCGGTGGGCCGCCGCCACCGACCCGGTGCTGCCCCACGGCCCCCGGGCCACCACCGACGCCGGCCGGGGCGAGGCCGTCAGCTGGCGGCTCGACGGCGCCGGCCGGACCGCCCTGGTCGACGCCGCGCGCGACTGCGGGGTCACCGTCTTCGAGTTCCTGCTCGCCGGCCTGCACGGCCTGCTGCGGCGCTACGGCGGCGAGGCCGTCCCGGTCGCCGTCCCCTTCGCCACCCGCTGTCCGGAACGGCGCGGCGACATCGGCCTCTTCGTCAACGAGCTGCCGGTGCACGCCCCGGCCGGCGCCGGGGAGGACGTGACGTTCGCGGAGTACGCCCGGGCCGTCCGGGCCGAGGTCCGCCTGGTCTCGGACCACCGCGCCGTCCCGTTCGGCGCCGCCGTGCCCGGGCTCACGCCGCGGACCGGGCTGGCGCCCGTCTCGTTCGGCTACCGCCGCCGCACCACCGCCGACCCGGTGTTCCCGGGCAGCACCACCCGGGTCGACTGGACGGTGTTCCCGCACGCCTCCCGCAACACGCTTCACCTCCAGGCGGTCGAGGACGCCGGGGCCGTCGGCTTCTCCCTCCAGTACGACCCGGCCGTCCTCTCCCCCGCCGCCGCCCGGCGCATCGCCGGACACCTCACCGCCCTGCTCGCCGCCGCCACGGCCGACCCGGGAGCGGCCCTGGCGGACCTGCCGCTGCTCGACGAGACCGAGCAGCGGCTCGTCACGAGCACCTGGAACGCCACCGAGCACGCCTACCCCGCCGACCGGACGGTGCTCGACCTGGTCCGCGAGCGCGCCGGCGCCACGCCCGAGGGCCTCGCGGTGGTGGCCGGTGCCGAGCGCCTGACGTACCGGGAGCTGCTGCGGCGCACCGACCGGCTGGCGAACGCGCTGACCACGGCCGGCGTCGGCCGGGACGACCTGGTCGCTCTGCACCTCGGCCGCACCGCCGACCTGCCGGCCGCGCTGCTCGCCGTGCACACCGTCGGCGCCGCCTACCTGCCGCTCGACCCCGGCTACCCGGCCGAACGGCTCGCCCTCGTCCTGGCGGACTCCGGCGCCACGCTGCTGCTGGCCGACCGCGAGCCGGCCCCCGAGGTGGCCGCCGCGGCCCCAACGCTGCTGCGGCTCACCCACGCGGCGGGCGACACGGCGGGCGACGCGCCGGCAGACGACCCGGCCGCCACCCGGACCGCGCCCGGCCGGCTCGCCTACGTGCTCTACACCTCCGGCTCGACCGGCCGCCCCAAGGGCGTCGAGATCGGCCACCGCGCGCTGGTCAACCTGCTCTCCGGCTTCGCCGACCGGCTCGGCTCGGCCCCCCGGGACGTCTGGCTCGGCCTCACCTCGCTCTCCTTCGACATCTCCGCGCTCGAACTGCTGCTGCCGCTGGTCACCGGCGGGCGGCTGGTGCTCGCGCCGGACGGCCTCGCCGTCGACGGCCCGGGCCTGCGGTCGCTGGTGGAGCGCGAGGGCGTCACCCACGCCCAGGCCACCCCCTCGGGCTGGCGGGTCCTGCTGGGCGCCGGACCGCTGCCGCCCGGCCTGACCGCCCTGGTCGGCGGGGAGGCCCTGCCGCTGCCGCTGGCCCGCGAGCTGCGGGCGGGCACCGACCGGCTCCTCAACGTCTACGGACCGACCGAGACCACCGTCTGGTCCACCTGCGCCGAGGTCCCGGCCGCACCGGAGGCCGTCCGAATCGGCCGACCGATCGCCAACACCCGCGCGTACGTGCTGGACGGGCGGCGCCGGCCGCTCCCGATCGGTGTGCCGGGCGAGCTGTACCTCGGCGGCGACGGCGTCGCCGAGGGCTACCTGGACCGGCCCGGGCTGACCGCCGAACGCTTCGTTCAGGACCCGTTCGGCGCGCCCGGCGAGCGGCTCTACCGCACCGGCGACCTCGTGGCCTGGACCGCCGACGGCGAACTGGAGTTCCTCGGCAGGCTCGACGACCAGGTCAAGATCCGCGGCCACCGGATCGAGCTCGGCGAGATCGAGTCGGCGCTGCTGGCCCACCCCGCGATCGCCGAGGCGGCCGCCGCCGTCCGGCGGGACGAAGCGGCCGGCGACGCGGAGCCGTTCGTCGCCGGTTACCTCGTCCCGGCGCCCGGGGCAGTCGTGCCGGACGCCGCCGAACTGCGGGCCCTCCTCCAGCGGACGCTGCCGGCCGCCGCCGTACCGCAGCGCTTCGCGGTGCTCGACCGGCTGCCCCTGACGCCGAACGGCAAACTGGACCGCCGTGCGCTGCCCGTCCCCCCACGCCCGGCCGACGCCGCGAGCCAGGGCTCGACCGGGGCGACCGGAGCAGCCGGGCAGCAGGAGCACGACGAGGTGCTCGACGCCGTGCTCGGGATCTGGGCCGAGGTGCTCGGACTGCCCGACCTGGGCGCCGAGGACGACCTGTTCGAGCTCGGCGGGCACTCCCTGACGATCATCCAGATCACCGCCCGGATCCGCGACCTGCTCGGCGTCGAGCTCGACTTCGACGTCTTCTTCGCCACCCCGACGCCGCTCGGCATCGCCGCGGCCGTCCGCGACCTGCGCTGACCTCCCGGGCGGGCGCGCTGCACCGCGCCCGCCCGCTCACCCCGCGGCCGCTCCCGCCCCGAGGGCACCGCCACCTCCGACGTGCGCCGAAATGGATCACCGATGACCGACATCCAGGACCCCTCGGCCGGGCTGTCCGCGACCAAGCGCGCCCTGCTCGCCCAGCGGCTGCGGACCGCCTCGGCCCCCGCCAGAACCGTGCCGGCCAGACCGCCCGGCACCGCCCCGCCGCTCTCCAGCGGCCAGGAACGGCTCTGGTTCATGGACCAGTTCGCCCCCGGCTCCACGGCCTACACGCTGGCCCCGGCCCGCCGGCTGCGCGGGCCGCTCGACCGCGACGCGCTGGACGCCGCCCTGACCGACCTGGTCGCGCGGCACGAGGCGCTGCGGATGACCTTCCCCGGCACCCCCGAGGGCACCGCCGAGGTCCGCGTCGCCGAACCCGCCCCGTGCGCGGCCCGGTTCGTCGACGCCACCGCCGACCCGGACCCGGCCGGGCGTGCCACCGCCGAACTCGGCGCCCTGGTGGCCGAGCCCTTCGACCTGGCCGCCGGGCCGCTGCTGCGCGCCCTGCTGGTCCGCATCGCCCCCGACGAGCACGTGCTCGCGCTGGTGATGCACCACATCGTCAGCGACGGCTGGTCGCTGGACATCCTCCACCGCGAGCTGGACGCGCTCTACGCCCGGCACGCCGACGGCACCCCGGACGGCCTGGCGGCCCCCGCCGTCCGGTTCGGCGACTACGCGCACTGGCAGCGCGAGCGGCTGACCGGCGGCGCGCTGGCCGCCTCCCGCGCCTACTGGCGGACCGAGCTGCGCGACGTCCCCGTCCTCGACCTGCCCACCGACCGACCGCGGCCCCCGGTGCTGACCTTCGACGGCGCCGCCCTGGAGTTCCACTGGGGTACGGAACTCGGCAGCGGCGTCAACGCCCTGGCCCGCTCCGCCAACGCGTCTGCGTACATGGTGCTGATGGCCGCGCTGCAGACCCTGCTGGGCCGGCACACCGGCTTGCGGGACTTCGCCGTCGGCTCGGCCGTCGCGGGCCGCCTCCACCGCGAACTGGAGGACGTCGTCGGGCTGTTCGTCAACATCCTGCCGATCCGGGCCCGGTTGGAGGGCGACCCGACCTTCACCGAGCTGCTAGGCCGGGTCCGCGAGACCACCCTCGAGGCGTACACCCACCAGGAGGTGCCCTTCGAGCAGATGGTGGCCGACCTGGAGATCGAGCGCGACGTCAGCCGGTCGGCCGTCTTCCAGGTGAGCTTCGCCTTCCAGAACTACGGCGACCGCACCGCGAGCAGCACCCACACCAGCACCGGCACCAACACCCGCCCCGGTGGCGCACCGGCCCGGGAGGGCTTCGGCCACGAGGCCACCACCACCCGCACCGACCTGGCGCTCTACCTGCGGGAGAAGTCCGACGGCGGCCTGTACGGGCTGCTCACCTACCGCACCGACCTCTTCGACGCCGCGACCGTCCGGCGCCTGGTCGAGCGGTTCGAACTGCTCCTCGCCGCCGCGGTGGCCGACCCGGCCCGCCCGGTCTCCCGGCTGCCGCTGCTCACCCCCGGCGAACGGCGGGACGTCCTGGAGACTTGGGCCGCCGGCCCACCGCTGCCCGCCACCGCCGGTGCGCCGGACACCCTGACGGCGCTGCTCGCCGCCACCGCCCGGGACCACCCGGAGCGCCCGGCCGTGGTCCTCGGGGACCGCACGCTCGACTACCGCGAGCTGGAGCAGCGGGCCACCGGCCTCGCCCGGCGGCTGCGGGCGCTCGGTGTGCGGCCCGACGACCGGGTCGCGGTCTGCCTGGAGCAGTCCCCCGAACTGGCGGCGGCCCTGGTCGGCGTGCTCAAGTCCGGCGGTGCCTACCTGCCGCTGGACCCGGAGCAGCCGCCCGCCCGGCTCGCCCACCTGGTGGCTGACGCCGAGGTCCGGGTGCTGGTCACCGACACCGCGCTGCGGGGGCGCTTCCCCGGCTACACCGGCGCCGAGTTGCTGCTCGACCCGGGCCCGCCCGGCCCGGAGCCCCTCACGCCCGACCCGGAACCGCTGGACGAGGCCGCCGGCCCGGACCACCTGGCCTACGTGATCTACACCTCGGGCTCGACCGGCGCCCCCAAGGGCGTCGCCGTCCAGCACCGGCAGATCCTCAACTACCTGGCCGGGGTGCGCGAGCGGCTGCGGATCGAGCCCGGCGCGAGCTACGGGCTGCTGCAGTCGCTGTCCTTCGACTTCAGCATCACGATGCTCTACCTGGCGCTGAGCAGCGGCGGCCGGGTCCACCTGCTCCCCCGCCGGATCGCCGGCGCCGAACTCGCCGAGCAGATCGAGGCCCTGGAGCTCGACTACCTCAAGATGACCCCCTCGCACCTGGCCGCGCTCGGCTCCGACGCCCCGCTGGAGCGGCTGCTGCCCCGCCGGGCGCTGGTGCTCGGCGGCGAGGCCTCGGCCTGGCCGTGGGCCGCCGAACTGGCCGCCCTGGACCGCTGCGCGGTGTTCAACCACTACGGCCCCACCGAGGCGACCGTGGGCGTCACCGTCCACGAGGTCACCGCCGGCACGGCCGGCCCGGGGAGCACCCCCATCGGCACCCCGCTCGCCGGGGCCCGCTGCCACGTGCTCGACGAGGCGCTGCAGCCCGTGCCGCCGGGCGTCACCGGCGAGCTGTACCTGGGCGGCGACCGGCTCGCCCGCGGCTACCTGGGCCGCCCCGACCTGACCGCCGAGCGCTTCGTCGAGGACCCGTTCGGGGCGCCCGGTGACCGGCTCTACCGCACCGGCGACCTCGCGCGCTGGCGGCCCGACGGCGCCCTCGACTACCTGGGACGCGGCGACGACCAGATCAAGGTGCGCGGCTACCGGGTGGAGCCGGGCGAGATCGAGGCCGCCCTCACCGCCCTGCCCGGCGTCACCCAGGCCGTGGTGCTGGCGCGCGGCGAGGGACTGCGGCAGGCGCTGGTCGGCTACCTCGAACACCCGGGCGGGGGCCCGGCGCCGGCGCCCGCCGAGCTGCGCGAGGCCCTCGCCGAGGTGCTGCCCGACTACATGGTGCCGGCCCGCTTCGTCGTCCTCGACCGGCTCCCCCTGCTGGCCCACGGCAAGGTCGACCGCCGCTCGCTGCCCGAGCCCGAGGAGCCCGCCGCCACCGGCGAGTTCGTCGAACCGCAGGACGAGGCCGAGCGGTTCCTCGCCGGGCTCTGGGCCGAACTGCTCGGGGTCCCCCGGGTCGGCGCCCTGGACGACTTCTTCGAACTCGGCGGGCACTCGCTGCTCGCCACCCAGGTGGTCGCCCGACTGCGCCGGGCCTACCCCGAACTCCCCACTCCGGTCGGGGTGATGGACCTCTTCAAGTACCCCACCGTCCGGCGCCTCGCCGCCCTGCTCAGCGACCCGGACGCCGACCGCGGCCCCCGCCGCCTGCTGCACCGGCTCACCCCGGCCGGCCGCCGGACCACCGCCAGCATCGTCTGCACCCCGTACGGCGGCGGCAGCGCGCTCATCTACAAGCCGCTCGCCGACGCGCTGCCCGCCGACTGGGCGCTGCACTCGCTGGCCGTCCCCGGCCACGAGCTGGGCGAGGAGGCGATGGACATCGACGAGGTGGCCGCCCGCTGCGCCCAGGAGATCGTCGACACCGTCGAGGGGCGGATCGTCCTCTACGGCCACTGCGGGGTCGGGGTCCGGCTCGCCGTGGAGGTCGCCCGCCTGGTCGAGGCGGCCGGGCGGGAGATCGAGGCCGTGCACCTCGGCGGGATCTTCCCGTTCGCCCGGCCGCGCGGGCGCGGCGCCGCCGTCGGCGAGCGGTGGGCGCGGATCGCCGACCGGCTCCGCAGCGACCAGGGCATGGTCAACGCCCTGGCGGCGGCCGGTCTGGACACCGACGAGGTCGGCGCCGAGCAGCTGCGCCTGATGGTGCGCAACCGCCGGACCGGCACGAAGGAGGCCGAGCAGTACTTCACCCGGCTCTTCGAGAGCGAGGACGGCCGGATCTCCGCACCGGTGATCGCGGTCTGCGGCGACCGGGACCCGGCCACCGAGTTCTACGAGGAGCGGTACCGGGAGTGGCACCGGCTCAGCGACACCACCGGTGTGGTGGTGCTCGACGAGGCCGGCCACTTCTATCTCAAGTACCGGGCCGCCGAACTCGCCGAGATCCTGACCACCGTGCACCGCTCGGTCGCGGCGGGGCGGGAGCGGCGGCACGAACGGGCCGACGGCGCCACCTGGTGGCTGGCCGGCCTCTCCCGGGACGGCGCCGACCAGAGCGCCGACGCCCGCCCCGCCGCGCCCGGCGCGCGCACCCCGGCCGGCGCGAAGAGCCCGGCGGCGGCACGGCCGACCATGCGGCGGTTCCTCGGCGTCGCCGCCGGGCAGCAGATCTCCATGATCGGCTCGGCGCTCACCGAGTTCGCCCTGCCGGTCTGGATCTACCTGACCACCGGTTCCCTCGCCCAGTTCGGCCTGCTGGCTGCCTGCGGGCTGGTGCCCGGCATCCTGGCGGCGCCGATCGCCGGCGCCGTCGTGGACCGCGGCGACCGGCGCCGGATCATGCTGTACGGCGACGTCGCGGCCGGCCTGACCCAGGCGGTGATGCTGCTGCTGTTCCTCGCCGACGGCCTACGGGTCTGGCACGCGTACGTCCTGATCGCGGTGCTCTCGACGGCGCTCACCTTCCAGCGGCTGGCCTGGAACTCGGCCGTCCCGCAGCTCGTGCCGAAGCGGTTCCTCGGCCGGGCCAACGGCATCGTCCAGATGGCCTTCGGGCTGGCCCAGTTCCTGGTGCCGCTGTTCGCCGTCGGACTGCTCGCCGCGCTCGGCCTCGGCGGCATCCTCGCCCTCGACGTGGCGAGTTACGTGGTGGCCACCGCCGTCACGCTGGCCGTGCGCTTCCCGGACGTGATGGCGGCCCGGCGGCGGGAGAGCGTCGCCGCCGAGATCCGGGCCGGGTTCCGGCGCGCGCTGGGCAGCCGGCACTTCCGCGCGATGCTGCTGTTCTTCGCCGTCCTCAACATCTTCCTCTCCCCGCTGTTCCTGCTCACCACCCCGCTGGTGCTCTCCTTCGCCCCGCTCGCGGCGGCCGGGTGGGTCGCCGTCGCCGCCGGCCTGGGCGCCGTGCTGGGCGGTCTGACCCTGCTGGTCTGGGGCGGGCCCCGGCGGTTGCGGCTGCGCGGCGTCCTGTTCGCCACCCTCGGGCTGGCCGGCGCCTGCCTGGTGACCGGTCTGCGGCCCTCGGTGCTGCCGGTGGCGCTCGGCGCCTTCGGCATGGCCTACGCACTGGCCCTGGTCAACGGCGTCTACGCGACGATCGTGCAGACCAAGGTCCCGCTGCGGTTCCACGGCCGGGTGATCGCGGTGAACACCATGGTCGCCTGGTCCACCCTGCCGGTCGGCTTCGCCGTGGTGGCGCCGCTCGGGCCGCGCCTGGTCCAGCCGTGGGTCGACGAGGACGGCGCGCTCGCCGGCACCGTCGGACGGCTGATCGGCACCGGCGAGGGGCGCGGCATCGGCCTGCTCTACCTGCTGTTCGGCCTGGCCATGGTGCTGCTGGTGCTGGCCTGCCTGGCCGTTCCCGCGCTGCGCCACTTCGACCGCGACGTCCCCGACGCCGAGCCCGACGACCTGGTGGGCCTGGCCGCCCTGACCGGCCGCGCCACCACGACCGCCCAGCCCACCCCGACTCCCACCCCCACCCCCACCGCGCCCGCCGACACCCCGCCCGCGCGCCGTACCGGAACCGAGGCCGCCGTCCGATGACCAGCACCGACCAGACGACCGGCGCCGCCCGCCCGACCGAGGCCGCCCACCCGCTCACCGAGGAGCAGCGGCGCCTCTGGTTCCTCCAGCAACTGAACCCCGCCGACACGGGCTTCACCATGTACCTCTGCCGGCGCTGGAGCGGTCCGCTCGACCAGGGCGCGCTGCGCGCCGCGCTGGACCGGCTGACGGCCCGCCACGAGACCCTGCGCACCCGGTTCGCCCTGGACGGCGAGGCGCCCGTCCAGCTGGTCGAGCCGCCCGCGCCGGTCCAGCTCGCCCTGGTCGAGCTGGCCCCCGGCGCGAGCGAGCGCGACTTCACCGAGGCCTGCCGGCCGGCCGTCAACGCGCCCTTCGACCTGGCCGAGCGGCCGCCGCTGCGGGCCGTCCTGGTCTCCGCCGGGCCGGACGAGCACGCGCTGGCCGTGGTGGTGCACCACATCGTCTCGGACGGCTGGTCGTTCCGGATCCTCTGGCGCGAACTGCTCGCCCTCTACCGGGAGGAGACCGGCGAGGCGCCGGCCGGCCTGGCACCGCTCGCCCTCCGGTACGGCGACGTCGCCCGCGCCGAGCGGGAGCGCGCGGCGGCCGGCGGCGCCGAGGCCGCGTTCCGCTACTGGGCCGAGAAGCTGGCCGGCACCGGCCGGCTGCGGCTGCCGCTGGACCACCCGCGGCCGGACCACCCGCGGCATCCGGCCGGCTTCGCCCCGGTCGAGCTCGGCCCCGGACTCACGGCGGCCCTGGACGCACTGGCCCGGCGCGAGCGCTGCACCCCGTTCATGGTGCTGCTGGCCGCCTACCAGTGCGTGCTGGCCCGCTGGACCGGCACCCGGGACTTCGTGGTGGGCACCCCCCTGGCAGGTCGGACCGAGGCCGCCCAGGAGGCACTGGTCGGCTACTTCGCCCGGACCGGGATCATCCGCGCCGACCTCACCGGTGAGCCGGACTTCCGGACGGTCCTGCACCGGGTGCGGACGGCCACCCTGGGCGCGCTGAGCCACCAGGAGGTACCGGTGGAGCGGCTCGCCGCCCACCTGGGCCTGCCCGCCGAGGCCGGCGCCGCGCCGCTCTACCAGGCGGTGTTCGTCCACCAGAGCCAGTACGACCTGGCCGGCGGCGACGGCGGCGCCGACCTGCCGGCCGGGGTGCGCACCGCCTCGATGGACTCCGGCTTCGAACGCGCCAAGACCGATCTGCTGCTCGACAGCTGGCGGACGCCGGACGGCGGTCTGACGCTCTCCTTCGCCTTCGACCGGGAGGTCCTCGACGACACGACGGTCGCCGCGCTGGGCGCCCGCTGCCGGGCCCTGCTCGCCGCCGTCGTCGAGGACGCGGCGCTGCCGCTGCACGGCGACTGGCTGATCGGGCCGGAGGAGGAGGCCGAACTCCTCGCGCTCGGCACCGGACCGGTGCCCGGCCACGCCGGGCCGGTGCGCCCGTGGCTCCTCCGCTTCGCGGAACGCGTCGCCGCCGCGCCGGACGCCCCGGCCCTGGAGTGCGACGGCCGCACCCTCTCCTATGCCGAACTCGACCGGCGGGCCGACGACCTGGCCGCCCGGCTCGGACCCGTCGCCGGTCAGCTGGTGGCGGTCCGGCTGGCGCCCTCGCTCGACCTGGTGGTCGCGCTGCTGGCGGTCTGGAAGGCCGGGGCCGGCTACCTGCCGATCGACCCGGCGCACCCCGAGGAGCGGCGGCGGCTGATGCTCCGCGAGTCGGGCGCCGTCCTGCTGCTCACCGACGAGAACAGCGAGGGCGACGGCGAGGGCGAGGGCGACAGCGAGGGCGCCGAGAGCGGCGCGGGCCCGCGGATCGTCCCGGCCGCCGCGCCCTCCCCGGGTGCGGACCGGGCCGGGCTGGCGTACGTCCTCTACACCTCCGGCTCCACCGGCACCCCCAAGGCGGTGGCCGTCGACCACCCGGCCCTCGCCGCCCGGGTCGACTGGATGGCCGGCCCGGACGGCTACCGGCTGGCGCCCGGTGACCGGATCGTCCAGTTCGCCTCGATCGGCTTCGACACCCACGCCGAGGAGCTCTGGCCCGCCCTCGCCGCCGGCGCCTGCGTGGTCCTGCTCCCGGGCGGCGGGCGCACCCTGCCCGAGCTGCTCCGCGGCCCGCACGGCCGGTCGGTCACGGTGCTCGACCTGCCCACGGCGTACTGGGAGGAACTGGTCTCCCTCGACGGGCGGACGCCCTGGCCGGCCGCCCTGCGGCTGGTGGTGCTCGGCGGCTCCGAGGCCCGCGCGGACTCCGTCGCCCGCTGGCGGGAGCGGCACGGCGACGCCGTCCGGCTGGTCAACACCTACGGCCCGACCGAGGCCACCGTGATCGTCACCGCCGCCGACCTCACCGCCCCGGACACCACCCGGCGCCCGCCCCTCGGCCGCCCGCTCCCCGGCGTCCGGCTCTACGTCCTCGACGAGCACGGCGCCCTGCTCCCGCGCGGCGCCGCGGGCGAGCTGCACATCGGCGGCGCCGGCCTGGCCCGCGGCTACCTGGGCCGCCCCGACCTCACCGACGCCGCCTTCCGCCCCGACCCCTTCACCGGCACGAGCCCCGGCGCGCGGATGTACCGCACCGGCGACCGGGCCCGCTGGCGCGCCGACGGGCAGTTGGAGTACCTGGGCCGCACCGACGAGCAGATCAAGCTGCGCGGGTACCGGATCGAACCGGCCGAGATCGAGGCCGCCCTCAGCGGCCACCCGGAGGTGGCCGGAGCGGCCGCCGTCGTCCTCGCCGGCCGCCGCCTGGTCGGCTACGCCGTCCCGGCCCCCGGCGCCGAACCCGCACCGGCCGCCCTGCGCGAGCACCTGGCCCGGTCGCTGCCCGCCTACCTCGTCCCGGACACCGTCGTCCTCCTCGACCGGCTGCCGCTGACCCTCAACGGCAAGCTCGACTCCGCTGCCCTCCCCACCCCCGACCCGACCGCCACCGCCGAGTACCTGGCCCCGCGCACCGACGCCGAACAGCTCGTCACCGACCTCTGGGGGGAGGTCCTGGGCCTCCCCCGGGTCGGCGTCCTCGACGACTTCTTCGCCCTCGGCGGCGACTCCCTCCTGGTCACCCGCGTGGTGGCCCGGATCCGCGCCGCCGTCGGCCTGGACGTCCCGATCCGCGACGCCTTCGAACTCTCCACCGCCGCCGCCCTCGCCGCCCGGATCGAGGACCTGCTGATCGCCGAGATCGAGGCCCTCAGCGAGGAGGAGGCCGCCGCCCGGCTCACCGACTGACCGCCCGGAGCGCGTGACGCCGGTCGCCCCGCCGGAGGTTCGGCGGGGCGACCGGCGTCACGGGTGGCTACGGGGCCGGGGTGGCGGGCGGGAGGAGGGGACCGGTGAGCAGGGTGCCGGTCTCGGAGTAGGGCCAGCCGTTCGGGACGCACCCGTGCAGGCCCTTGATCTGTTGCATCATCACCGGCGCCGGCTGACCCGGGCCGGGGCAGTCGACATGGCCGAGGCCGAGGATGTGGCCGACCTCGTGGTTGACCGCGAGCGCGTGGTACTGCTCCGGCTGGCCGGTGTAGAACTCGGTCAGCTCGTTCCAGCGCTTGGCGTTGATGACCACCTGGTGGCCCACCCCGCAGTTCACCGACCCGCCGGTGTCCAGCCCGTACTGGCCGCATATCCGGTCGGTGGTCTTCGGGCTCGCCAGGTAGACGGTGAAGTCCACCGGGTCGGCGGGCATCCGCTGGAAGGAGCGCGTGCCGTCGGCGGCCCAGCCGCGCCGGACGTCACCGAGGACGGCGTCGACCGCGGCGGCGAACTGCTCGGGGCTCTCCTTGAGCCCCTTCTCGGCCCGGACCTTGTAACGGTAGACGTGCTCGCCGCTGCCGAAGGGCGGGGAGCCCCCGGTGGCCGTGGTGAACGCCATCGGGTCCAGCGCCTTGGCGGCGGGCGGGGCCCAGGGCTTCCACCACAGCAGGCCGGCGGTCAGGGCGCCGATCAGCACCACGGCGAGCCCGCCCGCCCAGAGCTTCGCTCCGGCGGGCAGGGAGCCCCCGCCGCGCCGGAGCCCCCCGAGGCCCCTCATCGGCCGCTCCCCGCCGTGGGGCGGCCGCACCGGAGCGCCGGCCGTGGCACCCGGGGCGTCGGAAGGACGGTGGCGGCGGGTCGGAGGCGGTCCGAGGTCTGCGGCGACATGGTGGGGCGAGACTCCTGTACGAAGGGACGAACGTATGCACGATTGTGCAGGAAAGAACGGACGCCGACGGACGACCGGTTCAAATCGGCCGCTTCCGCCCGCTGCCGACACCGTGCACGCACCCCTTCCGCCTCCTCCTCACCCGGCCTCCGGCAAGCGGGCCTCCAGGGCCTGCGCCAGCTCCGCGACGGTCTCCGGAGCGAAGGCGTGCTCGTTGTAGCGCAGCCAGCAGACCAGCCCGCCGTCCGGCTGCTCGACCGCCGCCAGCTCCGGCACGTGCCGGTCCCCGCCCGGCATCGGGTACGGCACGGTCGCGCTGCGCGGCACCTCCCAGGCGGTGCAGGCCAGCCCGGGCAGCTGGGCCGGCGCGCTCCAGCTCTCGTAGCGGAGCCAGGCGGCGAACGGCACCCGGGGGCTGAACTCCGCGAACGGGTAGAGCTGGTGGTCCAGGGCGGCCGTCGAGGCGGTCCGGACCCGGGCCAGCAGTTCGGCGAACCCGGGTGCGCCCGTCGCGTCGATCCGCAGCAGCAGCGACTGGACGAAGCAGCCCACGGCCCACTCGGCCGCCGGTTCGGTCCGGCCCGGCACCGGGGTCATCAGCACTAGGTCGCCCTGGCCGCTGCGCTCCGCCAGCAGGCCCAGCCAGACCGCCGCGAGCGCCTGGAAGGGCGTCGCGCCCGCCTCGGCCGCGCGGGCCCGCAGGGCCGCGGCCCGCTCCGGCGCGACGGCCAGCCGGTGGGCCGCGCTCAGCACGACCTCGGTGGACCGCCGCCCCGGGAACGGCTCCACCGCCGGCGGCGCGGCCGCCAGGGTGCGGGCGAAGTGGGCGCGGGAGGCCGGCCAGTGGGCGTTGGACCGGGCGACGAGCTCCCGGTACTCGGGTCCCGGCCGGGGGGCGGGCGCCGACCGGCCGCGCCGCAGCGCCGAGTAGAGCACGCCCAGCTCGCGCAGCAGCACCCCGATCGACCAGCCGTCGGCGACCATGTGGTGCACCGCGAGCAGCACGGCGTGGTCGTCCGGGCCCCGGGTGACCACGGCGAGGCGGGTCATCGGCCCCTCGGCGATGTCGGTCAGCCGGTCCCGGACGGCGACCAGCCGGGCGGAGACCTCGTCGTCGCTCTCGCCCGGGGCCTCGACCGGGACGACCTCCACGCCCGGGTCCGCGTCGACCACCGCGCGCCGGATCCCCGGCTGCCCGGCTCCCGGTACCGGGACGAACCGGGTCCGCAGCGCCGGGTGACGGCGCGCCACCTCGTGCAGCGCCTCGGCCAGCAGGTCGGTGCGCAGCGGCTCGGTGACCCGGAACATCACGGCCACCGATCCGACGTTGCGGCCCTCGGCCTCGGCCGTCCAGCGCAGGAAGTTCTCCTGCTGGGAGGTGAGCGGGACGTCGTGCGGCTGGGCGCGCAGCTCCCGGAGGAAGTCCGAGACCTCCTCCTCGGCCGGTGGGCCCGGCTCCCGAACCGTCGTCGGCGCCTCCTTGAGCCAGGCCGCCTGGGCGCGCAGCGAGGGCCGTTCGAAGACCAGGGCGGTGCTCGCCGTGACGCCGAACTCGGCGGAGATGGCGGCGGCCAGCTGGACGGCCCGGAAGGAGTCCCCGCCGAGGGCGAAGAACTCGTCCTCGACAGCCCGCACCGGGCGACCCAGCACCCGTCGCCAGAGCCCGGCCAGGGCGACCTCGCGGTCGGTGGCGGGCGGGGTGCCGGGGGCGGGGTCGGCCGATTCGGTGAACCGGGCCCGCAGTTCGTGCTTCACCACCTTGCCGCTGGGGTTGCGCGGCAGGCGGTCGGTGACCAGGATCCGGACGGGCAGTTCGGCGCGACCGAGCCGGGCGCTCAGGAACAGCCGCAGCTCGTCGAGGTCGAGGCCGTCCGCGGCGGGCACCACGGCGGCGACCGGTACGGCGCCCATCACCGGGTGCGGGACGCCCAGCGCGGCCGCGTCCGCGACCCGCGGGTGGGCGTGCAGCACGTCCTCGATGCGCAGCGTGGAGACCTTCAGCGCACCGGACTTGATGAGGTCGCTCTCCCGGTCCACCAGGTAGAGGTAGCCGTCCGCGTCGAGCCGTCCGAGGTCGCCCATCCGCACCCAGCCGTCCTTGAAGACGGCGGCCGACTCGCCCGGTCCGGCCACGTAGCCGCGCGGCGGGCCGGGCTGGCGCAGCCAGACCTCGCCGACGGCGCCGGGCTCCACCGGGTGCCCGTCCGCGCCGAGCAGCCGCAGGTCGGCCGGGTTGGCC
The DNA here is from genome assembly GCF_040630735.1 of Kitasatospora sp. NPDC005748. Lineage (NCBI taxonomy): Bacteria > Bacillati > Actinomycetota > Actinomycetes > Kitasatosporales > Streptomycetaceae > Kitasatospora > Kitasatospora sp. NPDC005748. Next base: position 115,720 of record NZ_JBEXYD010000005.1, on the reverse strand, counting down.
GGGCGGCCGACCGAGCCCGGCCGGCGGGCGTCCACGACGGCCGATATCTGGGCCGGGGAGGACTCGGCGGAGGTGTAGGTGTTGACGACGGTGGCGGTGGGGAGCGCGGCGGTGAGCGCCGTCGCGACCGGCGCGGGCAGCGCGGCCGCCGAGGAGCTGACCAGCAGCACGCTGCCGAGGTCCCGGCGGTGGGCCACGCCGGAGTTCAGCAGTTCCACGGCCATCGAGGGCACCAGGAAGACGGTGCCGACCCGGTGTTCCTCGACGGTCCGGCCGAACTCCTCGGCGTCGAAGCGCGGCAGGCAGATCGTCGTGGGCGCCGCGACCAGGGCGTTGACCAGGACGACCTGGGCCGCGTTGGTGCCGATCGGGAAGGCGTGCACGGCGTGCGCCGAGTGGGCGTACGGCCGGGGTCTGGGATCCAGCCGCTGCCCCGCGGTGAGGCTGGCGTGCGCGGCGTGCACGCCCTTGGGCGCCCCGGTGGTGCCGGAGGTGCCGATCACCTGGGCCAGGTCCTCGGGGCGGGCCCGGTGCGGCGGCTCGTCGGGGGCGCCGGTCACCGCCTCCAGCGCGGCGAGCGGCAGGCAGGGCACGCCGGCCGCGGCCGCCCGGGGGTCCTCCGCCGGGCCGGCCACCGCCAGGCGCACCGCGCTCGCCGTCGCGAGCCGCGCGGTGTCCTCCGGGCCGAGGTCCTCGCGGACCACCACCCCGGCCGCGCCCGCGTAGTGGACGGCGAGGAAGGCCACCGCGTACGCGTCCCAGCCGTGGTTGGGGAACAGCAGCAGCACCCGGTCCCCGGGCCGGACCCCGGCGCGGGCGAGTCCGTGGGCGGCGCGGACGGCGCGCTCGCGCCACCGGCGGTAGTCCAGCGGCGCGCCTCCGGGGACGAACAGGGCGGTCCGTCCGGGGTGCCGGGCCGCCCGGTCGTCCAGCAGATCGGGCAGGGTGAGCGGGGCGCTGACGGTGGATCGGGTGTTGATGACGACTCCCGGAAGGGCCTGGACGGGGACTGCGGCCGATCGGCCAACGGGTGAATGGTCCAGACCGTAGCGGCTGTGCGGGCCGGCCCGCCAGAGCCACCGGCCGGCCGGCGCCGATCGAAGCGGAACGGCGCCGGGCCCGGTCCGACCGTTCCCGCCGCACGCGGCGGCGGCGGTCGGACCAGCTCTAGCCCACCCGGCGGGTATCGGGTGTGTCGCGCCGTCAGCTCCCGGCCCGCCCCCGCCGCGCGCCCTAGCGTGACCACCCGCAGGCCGCCACCGGAGGGAGAGCCGTGCCGAGACCACGTCACCGGGCCGCACTCGTCCTGGTCCACTTGCTGACCCTGGCCCTCGCCGCCTGCGGCAGCGGCGCCGACGGGGGCGGCGGACCGGTCACCCTCGACTGGTACAACTTCCCCGACGACTCCGGCGCCCTTCAGCAGGCCGCCGACTCCTGCGGCCGCGACTCCGGCGGGCGCTACTCGATCCGCTACAACAAGCTGCCGCGCACCGCCGACGGCCAGCGCCAGCAGCTGGTGCGCCGGCTCGCCGCGCACGACGCCGGGGTGGACATCATGGGCCTCGACGTCACCTGGGCGCCCGAGTTCGCCGAGGCCGGCTGGATCCGCGAGTGGACCGGCGCGCTCAAGGAGCAGGCCGGCGCGGACACTCTGGCCGCCGCGCTGAAGACCGCGACCTGGAAGGACCGGCTGTACGCCGTCCCGTACAACTCCAACACCCAACTGCTCTGGTACCGCGACGACCTGGTCCCCACCCCGCCGCGCACCTGGGCCGAGATGCTCGGCATGGCCGACGCGCTGGCCAAGGCCGGCAAACCGCACTTCGTCGAGGTCCAGGGCGCCCAGTACGAGGGCCTGACGGTCTGGTTCAACACCCTGGTGACCAGCGCCGGCGGTTCGGTGCTCACCCCCGACGCGACCGCCCCCTCGCTCGGGCCGCCGGCCGTCACCGCCGCCGGCGTCATCCGGGACCTCGCCCACTCCCCCGCCGCCGACCCCTCGCTCTCCAACCAGATGGAGGACCAGAACCGGCTGGCGATGGAGTCCGGTTCCGCCGCCTTCGAGCTCAACTACCCGTTCGTCTACCCGGCGATGAAGGCCGACCAGCCCGAGCTGTTCCCGCACTTCCGCTGGGCGCCCTACCCGGCCGTCCTCCCGGACCGCCCGGCGAGCGTGACCATCGGCGGGATCGACCTCGCGGTCGGTGCCTACAGCCGGCACCCCGAGCTGGCCCAGGAGGCCACCCTCTGCCTGCGCAACCGCGACAACCAGCTGACCAACGCGCTCAAGGGCGGCTTGCCGCCGTCGCTGCGCAGCCTCTACACCGCCGCCGAGCTGACCGACAGCTACCCGTTCGCCGCCGACGTGCTGGCGGCGCTGGACTCCGCCTCCGTCCGGCCGCAGACGCCCGCCTACCAGAACGTCTCGATCGCGATCTCGCACGCGCTCTCCCCGCCGTCCGCCGTGCAGCCGGAGAGCACCGTCTCCGCGCTGAACGGCCAGCTCAGGGACGCGCTCGGCTCGAAGGGGCTGATCCCGTGACCAGGCCGCCCACCCGCCCCGCGACAGCCCCGAAGGGCCTGTCCGAGGGCTCGCGCCAGGAGCGCCGGCTCGGCTGGCTGCTCTGCGCCCCGGCCGTGCTGGTGATGACCGCCGTGACGGCCTACCCGGTCGGCTACGCCGTCTACCTCTCCCTCCAGCGCTACGACCTGCGCTTCCCCCAGCAGGCGGAGTTCGTCTGGTTCGGCAACTACGCCGCCGTGCTCTCCTCCCCGTTCTGGTGGCAGGCGCTCTGGGTGACGGTGCTGATCACCGCCGTCTCGGTGGCCATCGAGCTGGTGCTGGGGCTCGCGCTGGCGCTGGTGATGCACCGGGCGGTGTTCGGCCGGGGCACGGTGCGCACCGCCGTCCTGGTGCCGTACGGGATCGTCACCGTGGTCGCCGCCTACTCCTGGCAGTACGCCTGGACGCCGGACACCGGCTACCTGGCCGCGCTGCTGCCCGAAGGCAGCGCCCCGCTCACCGACCACTGGCAGGCGATCGGGCTGATCATCCTGGCCGAGGTGTGGAAGACCACGCCCTTCATGGCGCTCCTGCTGCTGGCCGGTCTGGCGCTCGTCCCCGGGGAGACCGTCCGGGCCGCGATGGTGGACGGCGCGACCTTCGGCCAGCGGCTGCGGCTGGTGATCCTGCCGCTGATGAAGCCGGCCATCCTGGTCGCCCTGCTCTTCCGCACCCTCGACGCGTTCCGGGTCTTCGACAACATCTACGTCCTGACCGGCGGGTCCAACGACACCGGCTCGGTGTCGATCCTCGGCTACGACAACCTCTTCACCGCGCTCAACCTGGGCATCGGCTCGGCGATCTCGGTGCTGATCTTCCTCTGCGTGGCGGCGATCGCGCTGGTCTTCATCAAGGTGTTCGGCGCCTCGGCGCCCGGTGGCGGGACGGAGGGCCGATGACCTCCCGACGCACGCGCGCGGCGGCCGGCTGGGGCGTCGTCAACCTGCTGGTGGTGCTCTACGCGCTGTTCCCGGTCTGGTGGATCGCCGCGCTCTCCTTCAAGGACCCGAGCACGCTGAACGACGGCGACTTCGTCCCGCGCAAGTGGACGCTGGAGAACTACCGCGGCATCTTCCAGACCTCGGACTTCACCCGCGCGCTGGTCAACTCGATCGGCATCGCCGTCATCGCCACCACCATCGCGGTCGTCCTCGGCACCATGGCCGCCTACGCGGTGGCCCGCCTGCGCTTCCCGGGCAAGCGGCTGCTGATCGGGATGTCGCTGCTGATCGCGATGTTCCCGCCGATCTCGCTGGTCTCGCCGCTGTTCAACATCGAGCGGGTCCTGGGCCTCTTCGACACCTGGCCGGGCCTGATCATCCCGTACATGACGTTCTCGCTGCCGCTGGCGATCTACACCCTGTCGGCGTTCTTCCGGGAGATCCCGTGGGACCTGGAGAAGGCGGCGAAGGTGGACGGCGCGACGCCCGCGCAGGCGTTCCGGCTGGTGATCGCGCCGCTGGCGGCGCCGGGGGTGTTCACCACCGGGATCCTGGTCTTCATCTTCTGCTGGAACGACTTCCTCTTCGCCATCTCGCTGACCTCCACCAACGCCGCACGGACCGTCCCGGCGGCGATCGCGTTCTTCACCGGCAGCTCGCAGTTCCAGCAGCCGACCGGCTCGATCGCCGCGGCGGCCGTGGTGATCACGATCCCGATCGTGGTCTTCGTGCTGCTGTTCCAGCGCCGCATCGTGGCCGGCCTCACCGCCGGCGCCGTCAAGGGCTGACCCCCGAAAAGCACCCCGCAGGAAGCGTCCCAGGAAGGCAGGCAGGGCATGGCCGAGATCGTCCTCGACGGCATCACCAAGCGCTACCCGGACGGCGCGGTCGCCGTCCACGGCATCGACCTGACCGTCGCGGACGGCGAGTTCGTGATCCTGGTCGGCCCCTCGGGCTGCGGGAAGTCCACCACCCTCAACATGATCGCGGGCCTGGAGGACATCACCGAGGGCACCCTGCGGATCGACGGCCAGGTGGTCAACGACCGCGCCCCCAAGGACCGGGACATCGCCATGGTGTTCCAGAGCTACGCGCTCTACCCGCACATGAGCGTCCGCGAGAACATGGGCTTCGCCCTGCGGCTGGCGAAGACCGACAAGGCGGTGATCGCCGCCAAGGTCGAGGAGGCCGCCCGGATCCTCGACCTGACCGAGCACCTGGACCGCCGGCCCGCCAACCTCTCCGGCGGCCAGCGCCAGCGGGTCGCGATGGGCCGGGCGATCGTCCGCGACCCCAAGGCCTTCCTGATGGACGAGCCGCTCTCCAACCTGGACGCCAAACTCCGGGTGCAGATGCGCACCCAGATCTCCCGCCTCCAGCGCCGGCTGGGCACCACCACCGTCTACGTGACGCACGACCAGGTCGAGGCGATGACGCTCGGTGACCGCGTGGTGGTGCTGCGCGGCGGCGTCGTCCAGCAGGTCGGCGCGCCGCAGCAGCTCTACGACGAGCCGGTCAACCTGTTCGTCGCCGGGTTCATCGGCTCACCGGGGATGAACTTCCTGGACGCCACCCTGGAGCAGGGCGTGCTGCGCACCGCGCTGGCCGACCTGCCGGTGAGCGACCGGCTCCGGCAGCGGCTGACCGCGGCGGACGCGCCGCGCGAGGTGGTCGTCGGGCTGCGGCCCGAGCACTTCGAGGACGCGGCCCTCCTGGAGCACCCGCACGGCGGTCGGACGGCCACCGTCGCGGTCGAGGTGCTGGAGTCGGTCGGCTCCGACGTCTTCGCGCACTTCACGGTCGAGGGCGAGGCGGCCGTCCCGGGTGCGCTGGAGGAGCTGGCCGCGCAGCGGCGGGACACCGGCGCCACCGCGCGCGGGCGCGAGGTGGTGGCCCGGATCGGCACCGACACCCGGGCCGCCGAGGGCAGCCCGCTGGAGCTGTGGATCGACACCGACCGGCTGCACGTCTTCGACCCGGTCTCCGGGGCCGCCCTCAGCCACGCCGACCGCTGAGCGCCTGGCCGGGCCCGCCGCCGGGCGGCCCGCGCCGACGTGCCGAAGCGGGTGATCCGGGCGATCATGGGGAAACGCGCATCGAAAGGTGGAATGCGATGTTCCAGCTCCTGTGGATTCTGCTCATCGGTTTCGTGCTGGGTGTTCTGGCCAAGCTGATCCTGCGTGGCCCGCAGGCGATCCCCTGGTGGTTGACGATGCTGCTCGGCGCCGCGGGCGCCTGGCTGGGCAACGCGGTGGCCGGCTGGGTCGGCGTGCGGCACACCTCGGGCATCGACTGGATCCGCCACATCCTCCAGCTCGCCTTCGCCGTCGGCCTGATCGCCCTGGTCGCCCCCGCCTGGAGCAGATCGCACCCCAGCCGGTAGGCACCCGGAAGCCCGCCGGCGGGCACCCGACACCGCAGCCGGAGGGCACACCCGGCACCCCGGCCGCGGACGACACGTCCCGGACCGGGATGCCGGCCGGCGGCCGGACGGCCGCGGCCCGGAGCACCGGTGGGCGGTGCGACCGGGCACGTACGACCGCGGCTAGACTCGCCCGACCGAAGTGGACACCTGTCCGGTCGGCTGCGGGCGCCGGCGGCGCGGCACCGGCCGGGGATCGCGCGAGGGACAGAACATGGTCGAGGCCTCCCCCAAGGTCGTTGTCGTCGTACCCACGTACAACGAGCGGGAGAACCTGCCGGTCCTCGCGGGGCTGCTCGCTGACCTGAAGCTGCCCGGTCTGCACCTGCTGGTGGTCGACGACAACTCCCCGGACGGCACCGGCGAGGTCGCGGACGGGCTCGCTGCCCGGGCGCCCGGCACGGTCTCCGTACTGCACCGCACCGAGAAGGACGGCCTCGGCCGGGCCTACGTCGCGGGCATGACCCGGGCCCTGGCGGAGGGCGCCGACGTGGTGGTGCAGATGGACGCCGACCTGTCGCACCCCGCCTCGGTCCTCCCGGTCATGGTGGAGACACTGCTGGCCGACGCGAGCACCGCCGTGGTGCTCGGCTCGCGCTACGTGCCCGGCGGCTCGACCGCCGAGGAGTGGCCGTGGCACCGCAAGGCGCTGTCGGCCTGGGCGAACCTCTACGTCAACACCATCCTCGGCCTCGGCGTCAAGGACGCCACCGCCGGGTTCAAGGCCTGGCGCGCGCAGGCCCTGCGGGCGATCGACCTGCCCTCGGTGCACAGCAACGGGTACTCGTTCCAGGTGGAGCTGAACTACCGCGCCGTCCAGCGGGGCATGCGGATCCGCGAGGTGCCGATCCGGTTCGAGGAACGCGTCCAGGGCACCTCCAAGATGAGCCTCGGCGTACAGCTCGAATCGGCGCTCGCACCTTGGAAGCTGCTGCGCGAACAGCGCCGCCGGCCCTAGCACCGGGCCGGCGGCGTCGGCCGGACGAGCGGCTCTTTCGAGTGCCGGTGCGGTGGATCAGCAGTGTGAGCTGCCAGGACGGGGAAAGAAGGGCGGCATGGCCCTACTCCCGGAGACCTTCGCCACCACGCTGCGCCGCGGTGCCCGACAACCCTTCGTCGTCCAGACGGTCCGGGCCACGGTGGCCGCCACGCTCTCGTACGTGGTGGCCACTCGACTGAGCAGCGAGCCGGCGCCGCTGACCGCCCCCCTGACGGCGCTGCTGGTCGTCCAGGTCACCGTCTACTCGACGCTGACCACCAGCATCCGCCGGGTCAACTCGGTGGTCGTCGGGGTGCTGATCGCGATCGGTTTCAGCTCGGTGGTCGGGCTCTCCTGGTGGAGCCTGGGCATGATCATCCTGGCCTCGCTGATCATCGGGCGGTTCGTCCGGGTGGACGAGTTCGTCCAGGAGGTGGCGATCAGCGCGATGCTCATCCTGGGCGTGAGCCAGGTGACCTCACAGGCCTGGGACCGCGTACTGGAGACGCTGATCGGCGCCACCGTCGGACTGCTGTTCAACCTGCTGTTCGCCCCGCCGGTCTGGATCGACACGGCGGGCGAGTCGATCGAGGACCTCGCCCGGCGGGCCCGGCACCTGCTGCTCGGCATCGCCGAGGAGCTCGGCGAGCCCACCCCCGTGGAGCGCGCGGCCGAACGGCTGTACGAGGCCCGCCGGCTCGACCAGGCCATCGCGGACGTCGACGGCGCCCTGCGACAGGCCGAGGACAGCCTGCGGCTCAACCCCCGGATCAGCGAGGGGCTGCTCTCCCGGCTGGTGCTGCGGACCGGTCTGGACACGCTGGAGATCTGCGTGGTGGTGATCCGGGTGCTGGCCCGGTCGCTCACCGACCTCGCCAAGCGGCGGGCCCCGGGCGAGCGGCTGTTCCCGGCCGACGTCGCGGTCGCGCTGGAGGAGCTGCTGAGCCACCTCGGCGGGGCGCTGGTGAGCTTCGCGGTACTGGTCACCACCCAGGTGAGCCGCAACGCCGAGGAGGCCGAGCGGCGGCTGACCTCCGAGCTGGCCGCCGCCTGGGCCAGTCGGGAGAACGTCGCCCATCTGCTGCTGCTCCGGGTGCAGGAGCACCCGGAGGCCTGGCAGCTGCACGGTTCGCTGCTGGCCGAGGTGGACCGGATCCTCGACGAACTCGATCTGGAGCACCGCAGCCGGCGGCTGATGGAGGAACTGGACCGGGCCTCGGTGGCGAACCGGGAGCGGTTCTCCCGGTTCGCCCGGCTGCGGAGGCTGGCCCGGGGCGAGCGGCTGAACCCGGGCCGGCTGCGGAGGCGGCGGGCGGCCAAACAGCGGGCCTGAGGGCAGCGGTCCTGAGGGCAGCCGGCCTGAGGGCCCCGGCGTCGGCCGGGGCCCTCAGGACCGACGCGGCGGTGGCGGTCTCAGCCCCGGGCGGCGTCGAGGAGCGGCTGGATCTCGATCTTCTGCATCCGCAGCATCGCCGCCACCACCCGGGCGGCCTTGGCCGGGTCCGGGTCCGCGATCAGTTCGGTCAGCACGCGGGGGACGATCTGCCAGGAGAGCCCGTAGCGGTCCTTGAGCCAGCCGCACTCGCTGGCCGCGCCGCCGTCGGCGGTGAGCTTGGCCCAGAGGTCGTCGACCTCCTGCTGGTCGGCGCAGTCGACCTGGAGCGAGATGGCCTCGGTGAAGTGGAACACCGGACCGCCGTTGAGGGCGACGAACTGCTGACCGTCGAGTTCGAAGGTGACGGTCATGACCCGGCCCGGCTCGCCGGGGCCGGTCTCGCCGTAGTGGGTCACGCCGGTGATCCGGGAGTTGGCGAAGACCGAGGTGTAGAAGCGGGCGGCCTCTTCGGCCTGGTCGTCGAACCAGAGGAAGGTGGTGATCTTCTGCATGGCCCGACGCTAACCGCCGGGCCGCGGCGGGCGGCCGAGCCACGGCCGGAGGTCACCGGTTCGGCGCCTCCGGCCGTTCCCACCCGGGCCCGGGCGGCGGCGGCGGGGTCAGTGCACCCAGCCCGCGTACCGCTGGGTGAAGCGCAGACCGGTGCCCGCCGTCACGACGACGTCGTAGCGGCCCTGCTTGTCCAGCGGCCAGGCCAGGTCGGCCTGCTTGCCGGGCTTGACCCAGACCGTCTGCGCGGTGCCCGCGAAGTCGTTGGGCACCGCGGTGAAACCGACGTCGGTCAGGCCGTCGTTGACCAGTTGGAGGCTGAGCCGGGAGGAGCCGCTCAGATCGGCCGTCACGATCGGCACACCGATGTCGTTCTGGCCGTCCTCACCGTCCCGGACGACGGTGCCGGCGAAGCGGCGGACGAAGCCGTCGGGGCCGTGGACCGTGAAGTCGTACCGGCCGTGCGTGGCGGCGGCGTCCCAGACGTAGGTGGCGGTGGCAGCGGGCGCCACCGTGTACGGCGTCCCGGCGAACGGGAGGACGATGTTGGGGTAGACGGTGTAGGGGAAGGCGACCGAGCCGTCGTTGCTCATCGTGCAGGTGACCTTGCCGGTCTTCCGGTCCACCTCGACGTCCGCCCAGGGCTGGTAGGGCAGGTGACGGTGCGGGCGCTCGCCGGGCTCCTGGACGGGCATCGACTGGGTGCCGGCGGCGGGCAGCACGACACCGGGGAGCGCCGCCCCCGCGTCGGCCTTGGCCATCAGCGCCACGGTGTCGGGCAGCTCCGGTATCGAGAAGTCCGGGGCCGCGAAGTCGAAGCAGCTTGTGAGGTCGCCGCAGACGGCCCGGCGCCAGGCGGAGATGTTGGGTTCGGCGACCCCGGTGACCTGTTCCATGAAGCGCAGGACCGAGGTGTGGTCGAAGACCTGGGAGTTGACGTAGCCGCCGCGTGACCAGGGGGAGGCGACCCAGAGCGGTACCCGGTTGCCGAGGCCGATCGCGCGGCCCTGGGTGAACTCCTCGGCCGTACCGGCCTCGGGGGTGGGCGGCACCATGTGGTCGAAGTAGCCGTCGTTCTCGTCGTACATGACGAGGAAGACGGTGTGCTGCCAGACGGCGGGGTTGGACATCAGCGACTGGAGGGCCTGGTTCACCCAGTGCGCGCCGTACGCCGGGCCGGCGTTGGGGTGTTCGCTGAACAGGTAGGGCGCGACCAGCCAGGAGACGGTCGGCAGGGTGGCGTCCTTGCAGTGGGCGTCGAAGGCCGCCGGGTCGAACCTGGTCATCGCGTTGACGTAACGCGGGTCGTCCTTCGGGAAGTTGTGGAACTGCTTGAAGTAGGACAGGGCGTTGTCGTCGTAGTCGCCCGTCCGGTCGTCCTTGCTGGGGTTGTGGTAGACCCGCCAGGAGACGCCGGCCGCCTGCAGCCGCTCGGCGTAGGTCGTCCAGTCGGCGACGGGGTTGTCGGTCACCGGGGTGTTGTCGATCCAGGGACCGGTGGTGCCGTCCCGTCCGGGGCCGGAGGTGCCCGTCCACAGGTAGAGCCGGTTGGGGTCGGTCGGGCCGGCCAGCGAGGTGAAGTAGGCGTCGCAGAGGGTGAACGCGTCGGCCAGCGCGTACTGGTAGGGGATGTCGGCGCGGGTGAAGTACCCCATGGTGCGCTCGCCCTTGGCGGCGATCCACTTGTTCATCGCGCCGTTGTTGATCGCCTGGTGACCGGTCGCCCAGTCGTGCGGGAGGCCGCCGGCGTTCTGCGCGTTGTACTTGGCCGTGTCCATCCGGTACGGCAGCATCGCGCCGCCGTCGGCGCGCCCGGCGTCGGGCTGGCGGAACACGTCGGTGCCGTCCGGGAACCGGAGGGCCTGCTTGTCACCGAAGCCGCGGACGCCGTTGAGGGTGCCGAAGTAGTGGTCGAAGCTGCGGTTCTCCTGCATCAGCACCACGACGTGCTTGACGTCCTTGATGGTGCCGGTGGGCCGGCCGGCGGCGGGAGCGGCGCTCGCGGACGCGGCGGGCAGGCCGGTCAGTGCGGCGGCGCCGGCGGCCGCGGTGGCGCCGACGAAGGAACGACGGGAGAGATCGGACATGGCGAACGGGCCTCTCGGGGCGGGGGAGGGAGCAGGACGGGGCGGGAGGCCGTCAGAGCTGGAAGGTGGCGACCGCGGCGGCGCTGTCGGAGGGCCACTGGTTGGCGGCGATCGCGGCCGGGTCGGTCCCGGTGGCGGGCCAGTCCGCCACCAGGGTGTGCGCCTCGACCAGCTTCAGCGGGCCGGCGTACAGCACGTAGTCGATCCGGTCCTGCGGCTCCGGCTCGCTGCCCCGCTGCTTGCGGACCGGCGACCAGGTGGCCCCGGGCGCCTTGGCCGGGTTCCGGTGCTCCTCCCGGAAGCTGTCGGTCAGTCCGGCCTCCTGGAGGGCCACCGTGACCGGCCAGTTCAGCGGGCCTACCCCGCCGTGGCTGGCCGCGGTGGCCGCCGTCCAGTCCAGGTGCGAGGGCGAGGAGAGCGCGCCGGCGAGGACCACCGGGGTGTGCGCGGCGGCCTCGGCGCGGACGGCCGCGGCGAGCGCCGTGGCCTGCTGGAGGCGGGCGGAGGCGCTCTCCCCGGCGGTCACCTGGGCAGCGCTCTGGCCGTCCTGCACCGCGTAGGGGCCGTAGTTCGCCTCGTCCAGGTGGGCGGCCCAGAAGCGGACGCCCCGGCCGCCGGGCAGCTGCACCGTCACACCGGCCGCGGGCAGCCCGGCGGTGACCGGGGTGACGGCGGACAGCGGGTAGCGGCTGAGGACGCCGACGCTGCCCGCGCTCTGGTAGGCGTACCAGCCGAGCGCGGTGGCCAGGCTCTGGGCGGCGCTGCCGGCCGTCTCCTGGAGGGCGAGCACGTCCAGGCCCTGGGCGAGCACCACCCGCAGCTGCTTCTCCACCGCGTCGGTGAAGGCCGCGCCGGCCTCGGCGAGGTTCCAGCTCGCCACCTTCAGCCGCAGCGGCCCTGCCGGGTCCGCCACCGGGATCTGCACGGTGACGGTGTCGGTGGCGCCCGCGCTGTCCTTCACGCCGACGACCACCACCTCCGGGTTCTTCGGCGCGGTGGCGGGCGCGGTCCCGGTGAGCGTGCCGTCGGAGCCGACGGAGGCCCAGGCCGGGCCGCTGATCTTGCGGAACGCCGCGGTGCCCGCCGGGTTGCCGGCCGGCCGGGACCAGAGACCGCCGAGCTTGACCGAGACGGCGCCCCCGGGCGCCACGGCCGCGGTGGTCAGCGCGTCGACCGCGCTGTGCGGGCGGACCACGGCGGGCTTGGGCCGGAAGGTGAAGGGCGCGGTCTGCGCCAGGACGCCGTAGCCGTCCTTGGCCAGCAGGTACGCGGTGTACGGGCCGCCGGTCAGCGCCGAGGTGTCGAGCTGCACGTCCCCGGCGGCGGCCGGGGTGTACTTCCAGAGCAGCGACGAGCCGGTGCCGGGCTTCCTGCTGCCGTCGTAGATGCCGACCCAGTTCTTGGCGTCCGGGGCGTCGGTGCTCCAGTGGAGGGTGAGCCTGTCGCCTTCGACCGGGTTGGCGGATGAGCTGAGCGTCAGGGCGCTGCCTGCGGCCACGGTGGTCCTGTCCGCCGCGCCCGGGCGACCGGTCCGCGGGAGGGCACGGCCGGGCCCGTCCGCGGCTGGTCACGGAGATCGGGATGAGGGTTGCCGGCAGTTGGCTGTACAACTGCGGGCGACCCCATTCATCCCAAGGTCGGCGACCGCCACGTGAACGACGCATGACGCGGTGTCGGGCGCTGCGGGAACTCCGGCCCTGACCGGGCCGCCGGCGCGGGGGGCGTCGATCGGGCGCGCTGGCGGGTGGGTGGACGGGCGGCGGTGCCGACCGGTGGGCGGTCAGGCCGCCCGGGGCGTGCCAGGGTCGGCGCCCGGGGGTGCGCTCGGCGGGCCGCCGTGCGCGGCTTCGACGAACTCCTTGAAGTCGTGCAGGTCGTCGATGACCTGACGGTCGACGAAACCGAGCGCCTCCCCGATCCGCTCCAGCAGACCCTGCGGCTCGACCTCCAGCTGGAGCATGATCCGCGTGCAGTCCTCCCCGAGACGGTGGAACGTCACCACGCCCGACTGCCGGACCTCCCCGGCCACCGCGGCCCAGGCCACCCGCTCGTCCGGCACCACCTCGGTCGTCGCGGCGTCGAACTCGCGGTGCGCGCCGGCCACGCCGACCACCCAGTGGGTGAGCTCCCCGCCACGCCGCTCGATGCTGACCACGCCGCGCATGAAGCGCGGGAAGTCCTCGACCTTCCGCCACTGTTCGTACGCCACCGCGAGCGGCACGTCGACCAGGACCGACTCCTCGATCTGTGTCATCACGTTTCCCTTCTCCGCCGAGGTCCGACCGCCGGGCCGGCGGTCGGTCGTAGGGGCGCCTGCCCCGGCCCCGCCCCGGTATGCACGCGGGCCGACGATCCGTCAGACGTCACCCGGCCGGCCCAGCGCGGATCCGGCGGCGGCGGGGGGCCGATCGGCCGCTGGGCAGGCCGGGGGGCGAGCGGCGGGGCCGGGGCGGGTGTGGGCGGCGGAGCCGGGGGCAGGCGGGACCCATTCCCGCGGACCGCCCCCGCGGGACCGACCCGAGGAAGGGAACCGCACACCATGGGGTGGAGCCTCGTCCGCCTGATCGTCGTCGCCGCTTCGGCCGCCGTCGCCGCCTACGGCCTCAACCTGCTCACGGAGGCCGTGGCACGACTGGTCGCCGCACGCGGGCACACCGGTCCCACACCGACCCTGCTCCGCGCCTGTCGACCACCCCTGCTGGCGGCCACCGCCTGCGGACTGATGCTCGCCGGGGAGCCGTGGGCCCGTACCGCCCCGGTCGTGCACGCCGCCGTCCGGCACCTGCTGGTGCTCGCGACCATCGCCGCCTGCGCCTGGCTGGCCGCGCGGCTGATCGCCCTGGCGACGAGCGGCGCGATGCAACTCGCCGGGCGGCGGCGCAACCCCGCCTGGGCGGGCCGGGCCCGGACCCAGGCAGGTCTGCTCGGCCGGATCTTCCAGGCCACCGTCGCCGTGGTCGCCCTCGGGGCGATGCTGATGACCTTCCCCGCCGTCCGGGGGCTCGGGACCAGCCTGCTCGCCTCCGCCGGGCTGGTCGGCGTGGTGGCCGGGATCGCGGCCCAGAGCACCCTCGCCAACCTGTTCGCGGGCATCCAGATGGCCTTCGGCGACCTGATCCGGATCGGCGACGTCGTCGTGGTCGCCGGCGAGTGGGGGACGGTTGAGGAGATCACGCTCACCTCGGTGGTGATCGCCACCTGGGACCAGCGGCGACTGGTGATGCCGATGTCGTACTTCGCCGGCCGCCCCTTCGAGAACTGGTCGCGGCGCACCAGCAAGATCACCGGCACCGCGCTGTTCCACCTGGACCACCGCACCCCGGTGCCCGAGCTGCGGGCGGAGTTCGAGGCGTTCCTCGCCAAGAGCTCGCTGTGGGACGGCGAGGGCAGTGCCCTCCAGGTGGTCGACACCACACCGACCACCATCGTGGTGCGGGCCCTGATGACCGCGCCCGACGCCGACGCCGCGTTCGAGCTGCGCTGCCAGGTCCGCGAACACCTCGTCGGCTACCTGTGCGAGACCCATCCGCACGCCCTGCCCCGGGTGCCGGTCGCCCGCGCCGCAGGACGAGACGAGGCTCACATGTCGGGGTAATCACACCCTCTTTGCAGAATCACCACACATCAAAGGGGAATCGGTCCGAAGATCCCGGGTACACAGGGACAGACCGTCGCGGAACCGATGAAAGGACCGACATGGCTCCGTCCAGTGATGCTCTCCTCGCCCCCGTGTTCCCCCTTCAGGGCCAGGCCCGGCCGAGCGCCGGGCCTTTGGGAGCCACCTCCGGAACGCCCGGTCTCTCCGGCCTCTCGACGACCACGGAGATCACCGAGCTTCCCGAGCTCCCCGAGATCGCCGAACCGAGCGAGGTCTCCCCCGCCGACGCGCGTGAACTGACCCGGACCCTGCTGGCCCGGCTCGACGCACTGGAGGAGGGCACCCGGGAGTACTCCTATGTCCGGGCCACGCTGATCGAGCTGAACATCTCCCTGGTCCGCTACGCCGCCCGGCGCTTCAATTCCAGCCGCGAGCCGCAGGAGGACCTGGTCCAGGCGGGCATCGTCGGCCTGATCAAGGCGATCGACCGCTTCGACTCCCGGCACGGTGTGGAGTTCACCACGTTCGCGGTGCCGACCGTGCTCGGGGAGATCCGCCGCCACTTCCGTGACACCACCTGGGCCGTCCACGTGCCGCGCCGCCTCCAGGAGCTGCGGCTGACCCTGGCCAGGGCCCAGGAGCAGCTCACCCAGCGGCTCGACCGCGCCCCGACCGTCGCCGAGCTGGCCGAGCACCTGTCGCTCACCCCGGAGGAGGTGACCGAGGGGCTGACCGCCGCCAACGGCCACACCGTGGGGTCGCTCGACCTGGGCTCCGAGTCCACCGACGACGACTCCCGGGGCTCCCTGGCCGACCGGCTCGGCATGGAGGACGGCCGGCTGGAGAAGATCGAGAGCCTGGTCGCCCTGAAGCCCCTGATCGCCGCGCTGCCCGAGCGTGACCGGCAGATCCTCTCGATGCGCTTCACCGAAGAGCTCACGCAGTCCGAGATCGGCGCCCGGCTGGGCGTCTCCCAGATGCACGTCTCGCGGCTGCTCAGCCGGATCCTCGGCCGGCTCCGCGCCGGTCTGGACCAGGACTGACCGAGCGACCCCGGCGGCCGGGGCGTCACTCCTCCTGTGGGGCGTGCGCCTTGGCCGCGGGCTTTCCCCCGCGTATGGTCGAAGGGAACTCTCTGGAGGGGAAAGACAACCACGATGCCAGTCGAGGACGAGCAGTACCGGATCACGGCGGCGGCGAGCACTCTGCCGCCCGCGCTGACCGTGGACATAAGGCGGGCCGACGCCGAGGCGGCGGTCTGCGCGGTGGCGGGTGATCTCGACATCGACAGCCTCCTGCCCGCCGAGCGGGCGCTGACCTCCCTGGTCGACGAGGGCACCCCCCTGGTCGTGGTCGATCTGGAGGGCGTCGGCTTCTGCGACTCCTCCGGCCTGAACCTGTTGTTGAAGACCCGCCTGGCCGCCTCCGCCGCCGGGGTGGAGTTCCGCCTCGCGGCCGTGGCCACGCCGGTCGCCCGCGTCCTGGAACTGACCGGCGCCGGCGCCGTGTTCTCCATCCATGACTCGGTCGGCGCGGCGCTCGTCCGTTGAGCACGACCGTGCGATCCGGCCCGCTCCGCCCGCCCATGACCACGGGCGACCAGTCGAACGGCCGTCACAGGAATATCCTGGCGCTGCCCGGGAATCCGATCGGACGACGAGCCACAGCAACCGCACGAAGGGGTGAACCGCATATGACGAGGGGCCGGGGCACCCTGGACGACAACCGGTCCGGAGCCGCGCTACCGGAGGCCGGCCAACGCCGGCGGCTGCGGCTGGCCGGCCTGCCCAAGCCGGTGGCCCGTTCGCGTGCCTTCACCCAGCAGGCGCTCGCCGACTGGGCGTGGCTGGCTCCGGAGAGCGGCGCGGACCCGGACGTGGCGGACGATGTCGTGCTGCTCGTGGCCGAGCTGGTGGCCAACGCGATGATGCACGGCGGCGGGCCGCTCGAACTCGTACTGGACGCGTCCGCGGCCCGGCTCCGGGTGGAGGTGAGCGACGGCGAGTCCGCGCTCCCCGAGCCCCGCCTGCCGCACCGGCCGGGGCTGCCCGGCGGCCACGGCCTGTTCATCATCCAGCGGGCCGCCGACCGCTGGGGCGCCGAGCGCCACGACCAGGGCAAGGCGGTCTGGGTCGAGATCGACGCCGCCCGACTCGCTCCCGGGCACTGAACGGCTCAGGCTTCAGGGCTCTCGGGGTTCAGGGCTCTCAGGGCTCTCAGGGTCAGGGCTCTCAGGGTTCAGGGCACTCAGGGTTCAGGGCACTCAGGGGTCAGCAGGACACAGGCCACGGCCCGGGCGGTTTCCCCGCCCGGGCCGTGGTGTTCGTCGTGCTCCGGTCGATCCTCGTGCGTCGGCTGTTCGTCGTACCGGGCTCTCCCCGGCTCGCCGGCCGACGCGGGTGGTTGCGCCCGAAGCCCGCTCCGGGCGGAAGCCCGCCTATGACCGGGGGCGGCGACGCAGCCTCGTGCTGAGGTCGCCACCGCCCCCGGTCGTCGCGCTCCGCTCAGCCGGTCTCCCCCACCAGGCCCGCCACCGTGTCCGGCCAGTCGAGCAGCCGGTGCTCCGTCCCCGGGGCGACCACCTCGTACGTCCGGCGGAGGAAGTGCACCATGTCCCGGGAGGACAACACCAGGACGGCACAGCCCTCGTCGCCGTGGAACTCGACGGCGATCACGCCGGGAGCCCACGGCCGGACCCGTAGGTCCCCCAGACCGGACGGCTTGCGCAGCCCCTCCCCGAACAGCTCGCGGGCCGCCGTCCAGGACAGTGCACCCTCCAGTCCGAGCGAGGCACCGGCCCCGAAACCGAGCGACAGCGCGAACGGGTCGGCCGGGTCGTAGCGCAGCCCCATGAGCACCGGCCGGGGCTCCGGGCCGACGAGACAGGCCTCGATGACGTCCTCGACGATCTCGGGCACCGTGCGCCCCCCTTCTGTTGCAGCAGTGGTGCACGCCCGGCTACCCCCGTCGGCGGGGACCATGCGTGTCAGAACCGCTCCAACCCATCCGGCCGGTATACTTGACCGCTCGTCATGTCGCCCTACCGGCCCGCGAGGGGCCCCGAACCGACGGTTCGGTCGGGGGCTCAGTCGAGGCCGCGGGCGTGGCGGAGCCGGGCGGAGATCGTCTCGGGCTCGACGATCGGTGCCGGGTAGTCGGCCGGTGGGTGGTCCAGCCGCCACGGGCGGTGCACGGAGCGACCGGGCAGGTCGGCCAACTCAGGGACCCAGCGCCGGACGTAGGCCCCGTCCGGGTCGAGCCGGTCCGCCTGGGCGAGCGGGTTGAGCACCCGGTTGGGCCGGGTGTCCGTACCGGTCCCGGCCACCCACTGCCAGTTGAGCTGGTTGTTGGCCAAGTCACCGTCCACCAGCAGCCGCAGGAAGTGGGCGGCGCCCGTCCGCCAGTCCTTGTAGAGCGTCTTCGTCAGGAACGAGGCCGTCACCAGCCGGGCCCGGTTGTGCATCCAGCCCTCCTGGGCGAGTTGGCGCATGCCCGCGTCCACCAGGGGGAAGCCGGTGCGGCCCCGGCGCCAGGCCTCGGACTCCGCGTCGTCGGGCAACCAGTGGTCCCCCTTGGACCGGTAGTCGGCGTGCGCCGCCTCCGGGCGGGCGGCGAGAACCTGGTGGTGGAAGTCCCGCCAGGCCAGCTGCCGGACGAACGCCTCCGCACCGCTGCCGCCGCGTCGTTCGGCGGACGCCACCAGCTCGGCCGCGGAGACGCAGCCGAAGTGCAGGTAGGGCGAGAGGCGCGAGGTGCCGTCGGCGGCGAGGTCGTCGTGCAGTTCCTCGTACCGCTCCAGGGCGTAGCCCTGCCAGAGCTTGCGGCCGGGGCGCTCACCGCCCGGCGGCAGCCCCGGCGAATCCGGCGTGACGGCCGGGACGGGCTCGCTCGCGAGGCCCTCCGGCGTGCGCAGCGCCCGGGGCGCGCGGTGCAGCGTCCGGCGCGGGGCCTGCTGCCAGGTCCGGAAGTACGGGGTGAACACGGCGTAGTGGTCCTTGCCGGCGGGGCTGACCGCGCCCGGTACGGCCACGGTCAGCACGCCGTCGTGGACGTGCAGACGGGAGCCGAGGGCGTCGCGCAGGGCCTGCTCGCGGCGGTGGGCGAAGGCGCTCACGCCGGCGGCGACGTGGACCGAGACGGCGTCCACCTCGGTGGCCAGCCGGGCGGTCTCGGTGGCGGCGGCGCCCCGGCGCAGCACCAGCCTGCCACCGAGCGGGCGCAGCGCGGCGTCGAGGTCGGTGAGGCAGTCGGCGAGGAAGGCCATCCGGTTGGGCGGGGCGAAGCCGGCGGCGTCGACCTCGGGGTCGAGGACGAACAGCGGCACGACCTCGTCGGCGGCCTCGGCGGCGGCCCGGAGCACGGGGTTGTCGTGCAGGCGCAGATCCTGGGTGAGCAGGGCGATGGAGACGGTCATCAGTGGTGGCCCGGGGGTCGTGGTGGGGTGGGATGTGGGGCAGGTCCGGCCGGTCCGGCGGAGGCGGTGTTCGGCCTTCGGCGGTGCGGTGTTCGGCGTTCGGCGGTGCGGTGTTCGGCGTTCGGTGCGCGGGGCGGTTGCCGGTCGGCGGCTGCCCTGCGGGGACAGACGAGCCTCCCACCCCGGTGCGCCGAACGGGGCACGGCGCGCCGGGAATTCACGCGCGGTCCGGATCCGGGACGGAACCGCGGGAAGCTCACCGCGTCGCCGGCCGGGGCGGGGTCCCTGCATCAGAGGGCGGGGTCCCAGCATCAGTGGGCGGGGTGCCACTCCACCAGGACGATCGTGGCGTCGTCAGTGAGCCGGTGGTCCTGGCGCTCCAGCAGTGCGTGGATCAGCCGCCGCAGTGCCCCCGGAGCGGAGACACGACGACCGGCCCGGTGGGAGCGTCGGTGCCCTCCGCCGCCGGTGGCAGCAGCGGTGCGAGCCGCACCTGCCGCACGTCGGCGAGCAGGACCAGCGCGTCGGTGAGCCCCATCGTCCGGGCCGCGTCCCGGACGGCCGTAGCGAGCTCACCGGGGCCGATCCGCTGGGAGGCCGCCAACAGGCCCTCCATCGCCCGGCCGAAGCCGATGTCGTCCATGGCCTCCACCTTCCGCCGGGACCGTTCTCCGCCGATCGGCGCGGCCGGTCACGGCGTGCGACCGGGCCCGGGCCGTCCGGCCGTCCGGCCTCAGGCGAGGGTCAGGAAGAGCTTTTCCAGCTCCGCCTCGCTCATCGGCGGGGCTTCCCCGTCGGCGGCGGCCATGCACTGGCGCATCCCGCTGGCCACGATCTTGAATCCGGCACGGTCCAGGGCGCGGGAGACCGCCGCCAACTGGGTGACGACGTCCTTGCAGTCCCGGCCTGCCTCGATCATCGCGATCACACCGGCCAGCTGCCCCTGGGCCCGACGGAGCCGGTTCAGGACGGCGCCCACCGCTTCCTCGTCCACCTGCATACCGGGAGCCGCCTTCCGCCGTCGTGACCGAGCCTCCAGCGTACCCCGTGGGGTATCGCGGCCGCCGGGGCCGACCCGTACGCACCCCTCCCCCGGGCCGCTCAGCGCCTGGCCAGCCGCCGCTCACCGCCGGCGCCGGGGGTGTAGGCGAGTGCGTAGTGCGAGAAGACCGCCGGTTCGTCCTCGGCGGGCAGCACGTCGTCGGTGCCGATCGAGGGCGCCTGCTTGACCACGCCCTTGGCGAACGCGACCCGGACGTAGCCGGGCCCGACCACGGCGCCGTCGAGCGGGACGAACACCAGCCGCCGCCGGGACGGCAGGCCGACCGTGACGGTCACGAAGAACGGCTGGTCACTGGCCGTCTCCACGTACACCGACTCCAGCGTGCCGATCCGGTGGTCCTTCTCGTCGACCACGGCGTGGCCGCGCCACTCCCTGATGTCAGCCATTCCGATCACCGCAGCCTCCCGTTCACCGCAGCCTCCCGTGTCGCCGGTGCCGTCGTCGGACACCCGGGATCTCCATCCTGCGCCGCGACGGGGCGGGGCGCCCGGCGAGCACCGCGGCACCCGACCGGCCGGAGAAGGGGTACGCGGGCCTGGCGACCCCCGGCACGCGTCGACGGGCCCGCGCAGCCGGCGCTCCGGGGAGGCCGAGCGGGTGCACGCCGCGGCCGCCGCCCAGCAGGTGAGCCTGCCCGGCGCCGTCCTGCACTCGCTGCGGCACGCTTCGGTGGCGGGGACCGGCGAGGCCTGGGAGCGGCACCGCGCCCTGGAGCTGTCCGGCCGATCAGGTGACGCGCCGGGCTCGGCCCCCCATGGGAAGGGGTGGCTGTGACGGAGACGGCTCGTGAAGCGGCCGTTGCGTGGGTGCAGAAGATCATGGACGCGGACTGTGCCGACGATGCCGAGCCGTGCGGGGTGGTGGTGGCGTTGGGCAAGGCCCTCGGCTGTCCGGGCGGCTACGGCAGCGACTTGATCCTCTGGCCCGAGGGAAGGCAGCCGACGGCTCCCGAGGTCGTCGGTCAGGCGTTGGGGTACCGGCCCTTCGCCCTGTGAGAGGGTCCCGAGCCCGCGGCCGGACGGTCGGCCACCGTGTGCCGGATGGTGCGCCGCCGTGGGTAGGACGGCAAGGACCGTCAGCCTTTCGGCGGCCCGAGCCGGTGCCCGGGTCTTCTCCGGTACCGGAGCGGACTCCGGCTACCGCTCCGGCACCGGGGAGGCGGTCACTGTCGGGGGAAGTCCTGGTCCGCCCGGAGGGCGAGGGTGCGCCACCCATGGGTGATCTCCTCGCGCAGCGCGCCCGCGTCGGGCTCGGTGCTGCCCGGGCCGTGGCGCGTCGTCAGCAGGTCCAGCAGTGCGCCACCGTCGCCGGGGCGGGTCTGCGGGTCCGCGGTCAGCGCCCGGCCGACCACCGCCGCGAGCGCCGGGTCGAGCGCGGCGAGGGCTGCCAGAGCCGTCGGCTCCGGGCCGGTGTCGACGATCCGGCGGATCACCGCCCCCGTGCTGGCGGCCGCGAACGGACTCCCCCCGTGGGCCGCGCACACCACGCAGCAGGCCCAGGCCCAGACGTCCGCCGCCGGGCCGACCGGCCCGTCGCCGAACTGTTCGGGCGCCATGTAGGTCAGCGTCCCCGGGCCGCCGCCGGTGCGGGTCAGCCGGGTGCCGTCGACGATCGCCGCGATGCCGAAGTCGAGCAGCCGCGGCCCCGCCGTCGTCAGCATGATGTTGGCGGGCTTGAGGTCCCGGTGCACCAGCCCCAGCCGGTGCACTCCGCGCAGCGCGACGGCCAGCGCGAGCGCGAGGGCCCGCAGCGCCTCCGGGGAGCGGATCGGCCCCTGCTCGCGCAGATGGACGTCGAGCGGGCGGCCGTCCAGCAGCTCCATGGCCAGGTAGGGGCGCCCGGAGTCCACACCGGCGTCCAGCACCCGGGCGGTGTAGGCGCCGGAGACCATCGCCAGCACCTCCGCCTCGCGCTCGAAGCGACGCAACAGGTCTGCTTCCCCGAGGAGTTCGGGGTTGATCGTCTTCAGCGCGACCTGGGTGGCCGAGCCCTCCCGACGGGCCAGGTAGACCGTCCCCATGCCGCCGGCCCCGATCCGGCCGAGCAGTTGGTACCCGCCGATCGTCCGCGGCTCGTGCGGGTACAGCGACTGGTGCGGGACGTGCCCGACGGGTGAGGCGGGCGAGGCGGGTCCGGCCTGCCCGGCGGGTTCGACGCGCCCGAGGTGCAGCGGAGCCGGCGCGACCTGCGGCGCCGGTGGGGCGGGGACGGACCACGGCGCGTCGACCGGGGCCGCGGGCATCGGCAGGTAGGGCGCGGGCCGGGCAGCGGGCGGAGCATCCGCCGGGACGTGGGCCGTGCGGTCGGCACCGCCGGCCAGCGGGCGCCGGCTGGTCACGAGCGCGATGATCTGGAACATCAGCGCACCCTCGACCACCCCGATCGGCAGCACCAGTGCACCGAGCACCGCGCGGAGGACGAAGCCGCCGATCAGCCGGACGACACTGCCCGTGGTCGTCCCGGCCCCCGGGGGCATGCCGACGACCAGCAGGTTGCGCTGCGTCAGGAGCCAGAGGAACACCCAGCCGAGCAGGGCGACCACCGCCGGGATGAGGTAGATCGGCTGCGTGATGGAGAAGTGGACGTCCAGGGCCTGCGCGATGGCCAGCGGGCTCTCCGAGACGATCGACGGCATCATGTAGACGAAGTCGGTTTCGGCGATCGTCGAGTTCAGCAGGGCCAGGAGGCCGGCCGCACTCAGCAGCACGAGCACCTGTTCACCGACCGCCGCCGCCGTCAGCCCCGACGGCACCGCCACCCTCCCGCCCGGGCCCGCGAGGCGACCGATCGCGCGATGGCGGGTGGCCTGCTGAGCCAGCATCAGAAGCGGCAAGGACACCATCCGCACGACCAGTGCGACGCCGCCCAGGACCAGGATGATCAGGCCCAGCGGAGTCTCCGTGTAGCTCTCCATGAACGCCCCCCGTTGTGCCGTTCGCCGGTCAAGCAGACCGAGTATAGGCCGCGTCGCGATCACTCCGGCCGAACGGCGAACGGGGTCCGGGGGACGGCGAGTACGGCCCGGGCGTCCTTCACACGCCACGGCGCCGGGCCGGGGGGGCCGGTACGCCCGACGCGCACAGGAGTTGCCAGGCCACCGCCGCGGTCAGCCCCCAGCTCAGCCACCCCACGCCGAAGTGGCCGGACCACCCGGCCGGCAGCAGCGTCAGCCCGAGGCAGGGCAGCGCCCAGCGCAGGGTCCGCCGCCAGGACGCCCCGGCCACCGACGTGATCTGGATGACCCCCTCGCCCGGCACGATGATGACGAACAGGCCCAGCCGCTCCACCAGGTGCGGGGCGTCGGCGTAGGCCGCCTCGACCACCGGCACGCGCTCCGCGGTCCCCCGCTTCCTGATCAGGCGGTCCAGCCGCTCCTACGCCAGTCGCAGCACCCGGCTGCCGGGGGTGACGACGACCAGGTCGAGGAAGAGCTCGGTCCAGGAGGCATGCCGCTCGACGGGCGGCTGACATGTGCTCATGGGGAGAACATCGGCCGGCGGCCAGCCCGGTGCCCGTGGCCTCCTGTGCCCTTCGCCCTGCCTCCCGGCTCCCGTGCCGTACCGCCGGTCGGCGGGTGCGGCTAGATCTCCATGGACATGTACACCGCGCGCTTGCCGTAGCAGGCCGGAACGGCGACCTCGCGGTGGGTGCGGTAGCCCAGCAGGGCGAGCAGGATGTCACTGCGCCGGACCGCCACCATGGAGATCCGCTCGAAGCCCTGCTCCTGCGCCTCCTCGCGGATGTGGCGGATGAACCGGAGCGCCACGTCCTTGCCGCGCAGCGGCTCCGCGATGACGAAGTCGTGCACGTGCAGGTTGCGCGACTGGAAGTCGGCCTCCTCCACCTGCCCCAGGTCCGGGCACTGGTAGAGCGGGTAGGGCAGGCTCAGCAGGTAGCCGCCGACCTTGCCCCCGTGCTCCAGCACGAAGCAGGTGTCGGGTGAGGAACGCGCCCTGGACTGCAGCGCCTCCCGGCCCTCGGAGAGGTCGTCCGCCGCGTAGGCGTCGGACTCCAGCGCCACGACGGCGTCCCAGTCCTCGTCGGCCAGCAGGCGGAAGCTGATGTCGTCCGTCATCTACTCGGCCCCTCCGACGGTGGCACCGGCTCCGCCGGCGGGGCTGCCGCCCGGGCCGGTCAGGCCGTCGGTGCGGGCGGCCGCCACCATCGGGCCCCAGGCGGCGATCAGTCGCGCGAAGTCCTCGACGTCCGCCTTGGCCTCGTCGAGCAGGCGCTCCCGCAGCGGGGCCAGGTGCTCGGCGAACTCCGCGTACTTCCCGCCCAGTTGCCGGTACGAGCGGTCGAGGACGTCCAGCCGGTGGACGTTCTCCGCCCGGTCCGTCCCGGCGCTGTCCCTGACCAGCTCCAGGATCGTGTCGACCCGTACGTGGTGCTGCTCGTCGAGCAGCTCGCCGCCGGCCGCCATCATCCGGCCGTAGACGGGGTAGAGGTAGAGCATCGACAGCAGGAACTTGGTGAACCGCAGCTGGTAGGCGGTGAATCCGGCGCCGCTCCGGCGGCCCGGGGTGTAGTAGTTCACGATGTGCCGGTTGTGCACCACGCCGGGCAGGGTGGCGTCCAGGACCACGTGCAGCAGGAAGTAGTCACTGCCGATGGTCTCGGTCGCGGGCGGCAGCGGGACGCGCTCGTAGACCTCGTGATCGAAGCCGATGTTGCACATGTCCACCTGCCAGATGTCGGGAGCCCCGAGCACCGACTCGTCGGCGGTGAACGGGTCCGTCCCGCCCCCGGTGAACGACGCCTCGACCAGCTGCCGCTTCTCCTCCTCGGACCAGACGGGCGGCGCCCAGAGGCTGACCACGTCGTAGTAGAGGGCCGGGTCCAGCTCGCGGATCTCGCTGACGTCGACGGAGAGTTCACCGATGAAGGAGCTGCCGACCAGTGACACCGGCTTCTCGGCGTCCGCCGGCTCCAGCTCGCTCTTGGTGACGGCCGCCTCCGCGTCGGCCGCCCGCTTCCCGAGCGACAGCAGCTCCTGGTGGATCGGGAAGACCGGCTTCCCGTCCAGGACCTGGTAGTCGCTGTCCGAGTCCCGGCGGTGGACGGAGTCGCAGCCGAGGGCGGCGGCGATCAGGAACGCCCGGTTGGTGCAGGCACCGTAGGAGACGGCGTCGGGCAGCATCAGATCGAGCAGCCGGGCCGGTTCGGCGACGCCGGCGGCGTCGACCACCCGCTCCAGGAACTCCCGCTGGCGGGCCTCGTCGAGGTGGTGCACGACCACGCCCGCCGCCCCGCGCAGTTCGGCCACGGCGCGCGCGTGCGCCGCGAAGGTCGACGCGTCCGAGGAGTCCAGGACGACCAGGTGCACCTCGACCTCGAAGTGCTCGGCGGCGTACGCGGCCTCCTTGCCGATCGCCGAAATCGTCTCGGCACAGGCCCGGTTGGTGGGCAGGGCCAGACAGATTCTGCGCATGCCAGTTCTCCGTTCGGTCATCAGGTGTCGTGCTGTTACCGCGAGTTGGGCGAGGTCGAGCATTTACCACAGACCCGGTGCGTGCGGTGGCGAAGCGCTGGGGGCGCCGTGGACCGGCGCAGCGCCGTCCGGCATCCGTTCCGGCCACTCCAGAGGTCGAGTCCGTTTACCACCACGCCGATCAGGTACTCCTTGCGGCACCGGACCGGCGCCCACCGGTGTCGGCAGCGGGCGCGACTCCGGCACCACCACCGGCGCCGGCACCACCCGAACCGGCCGGACAGGCTGAACGGGCCCGTAGGACCGAACGGGCCGGGGCACGGCGAAGGCGTGACCGGCCACCGAATGGACCACACACCGAGACCGCCACAACTCACCGGTTTAGCTCGGTAGTTGATGCCCACGATGGGGACTCCCGCCAAGGCGCCCCCGCGCCGCCGACTGGCATTCCCCTACGGTGGACTAGACCAACTTCCGGTGTCAACCGCCTCCTTGGATCGGCTCCGGGCCACGGGGGCACGCTGCCCGATCGGGCAGCCGCCGCTGCCCGCGGCACGGAGCCGTGCGACGGCCCTCGGGAGGTGGGCCGTACACCCTCGACCATCGGGTTGCCGGGCCCGGGCGTTCGGTTGGCGCCGTCCGTCCGACCGGTCCGACCGGTCCGGGCCTCAGAGTCCTCCCCGGCCGTCCGTCAGGGTGCGGACGTCGAACAGCGGTGGATCGACCGGCCAGGGCAGCGCGGTGCCTCTCCTACGAGGAGAAGCAGATGTCGGCGTCCGGGCTCCCCCGGGCCCGGCCGCCCGGTTCGGCACCTCCCGGCACCGGACCGCAGGGGGCGGCTGACGGTTCCCGTGCCCGCCCTCGCCGCGGGCACGGGAACGGCGGGCACGGGAACGGCGGGCACGGGTGCGGCGGGCACCGGCGGGGCCGCCCCGGTGGCGGCGGGCGGTTCAGCCGCGCTTGACGGCCACGCCGCCGTACATCGCGATGTCCTGGTCGCGCACCGGCGCCGCCTCCGCGTCCGGCCGCCACTGGTGGACCAGGGTCACGCCCGGGTCGAGCAGGTCGTAGCCGTCGAAGAAGGCGAGCGTCTCGTCCTTGTCGCGGATCTGCAGGGGAATCCCACGCGCGTTGTACTCGCGGCCGACACCGCCCACACCCACCGGGTCGGTGTCCCCGGTGAAGACGGTCAGCGCCAGGAAGCTCCCCGGGGCCAGCTCGTCCATGAACCGCCGCACGATGCCCTGCGGGTCGTCCTGGTCGAGGACGAAGTGCACGATCGCGATCAGCGAGAGCGCCACCGGCTGCGTCAGGTCCAGGACCTCGCGCAGTTGCGGGGCACCGATGATCGAGTCGACGTCGCGGAAGTCGGCGTCGATGTAGGAGGTCCGGCCCTCCTCGGTGCTCGACATCAGCGCGCGGGCGTGGGTCAGCACGATCGGGTCGTTGTCGACGTAGGCGACGCGGGCTTCGGGGGCGATGCCCTGGGCGATCTCGTGCACGTTGGGCGAGGTCGGGATCCCGGTGCCGATGTCCAGGAACTGGCGGACCTTGTGCTCCTCGGCGAGGTGGCGGACCACCCGCTGCATGAAGGTGCGGGTGGTGCGCATCGAGGTCGGCAGGGCCGGCCAGGCCTTGACCGAGGCGTGGGCGGCGGTCCGGTCCGCCTCGAAGTTGGTCTTGCCGCCGATGAGGTAGTCGTACACCCGGGCCGAGTGCGGGACGTCCATCCGCAGGTCCACCCCCGGCCAGCGCCGCTCCTGCCGGTTCCCTGACATCCACCCCATGCCTGACATCCTCGCCCCTCCCGCTCCCCGCTCACCCGGGGAAGCAGCTCCGGCCGCCCCGCTGGCGGGCCATCGTGCGCATGGTAACGGTGCCGCCCGAACAGCGCGGCTGCCGGGGGCCGGACAGCGCGGGGCCGGTCGCGGACCAACGCCCGGCGGCCGCAGCAGCCGTGGTGCCCCGTCAACCCGGCGCGCCCGAGCTGGCGGGCGCGACGGGCTCCACGGAGCCCGGTACAGCGGGGCGACCGGGCTCAGCGCGGCGGGCGTGCCGCGCGGGCGGCCGGGACCAGGCCGGACTGGTAGGCGATGGCGACCAGTTGGGCCCGGTCGCAGGCGTCGAGCTTGGACATCGCGCGGTGCACATGCGTCCGGACGGTGAACGGGCTGACGTACATCCGCTCGGCGATCTCCTCGTTGGTCAGACCGTGGTGGAGGTCGGCCGGGACTCCGCGCCCGGCAGCCCGAGCCGCAGATCGAGGGCGGGCAGGGCGAGGACGCCGAGGCCCACGACACCGGTCAGCAGCACCGCCACCGGGCGGCGCAGCACCAGGCGGGCCCAGGGGGTGCCGCCGTTGGCCGGCTGCCGCTCCGCTTCGGCGGCGGCCGGGGCCACCGGCTCCCGGCTGCGTGCCGTCGGCGACGGCACGCAGCCGGCCGACACCGCCCCGGCGGGCGGCGCGCCGGGCCCTGCGCGGCAGCACCCGGTCGCCGAGGAAGCCGAGCAGGGCCGGGACCAGTGTCAGGGCGATCACGACCGCGATCACGACCGTACCGGCGGCCGCCATGCCCATCTTGGCGAGGATGGGGATGCCCACCACGGAGAGCCCGGCCAGCGCGATGACGACCGTCAGCCCGGTGAAGACCACGGCGGAGCCGGCCGTGCCGACCGCCCGGCTGGCGGCCTCCTTCGGCTCGTACCCCTCCAGGAGTTCGGCGCGGTAGCGGGAGACGAGGAAGACGGCGTAGTCGATCCCGACGGCGAGGCCGAGCATCATCGCGAGCATGCTGGTCGTGGTGGAGAGGCCGAGGGTATTGCCGAGGGCGGTGATCGCCGCGATGCCGAGGCCGACGCCGACCAGGGCGGTCAGCAGCGGCAGCCCGGCGGCGGCCAGCGATCCGAAGGTGATCACCAGCACGACGGCGGAGATCGCCATGCCGATGGCCTCCGACGTGCCGCCCGCCTCCCCGCCGCCCATGAGCGCGGAGCCGCCGATCTCGACCGTGAGGCCGGCGTCCCGCCCGTGCCGCGCCGCCTGTTGGAGGGCGTCCGTGGCGGCCGGCTTGGCGTCGTAGCCGATCGTCGCGTAGGCGGTCGAGCCGTCCTCGGAGACGGTGCCCGCCTGGAACGGGCTGACCGCGCCGGTGACCTGCTCGCCGTGGGCGAGCTCGGCGACCGTCCGCTCCACGGCCTGCTGGTGGGTGGCCGCGGTGATCTTCTGCCCGGACGCGGCGACGAAGACCAGGCGGGCCGACGCCGCCCTCGGCGGTGCTGCCGGGGAAGCGCGCGTCCATCAGGTCGAAGGCCTGCTGTGCTTCCGTGCCCGGCATCGCGAAGCCGTCGTCGGGTGCCGCGGGTGCCTTGGCGGCCAGGACTCCGGCGGTCGCCAGCAGGGCGACCCAGAGCCGGGTCGTCAGGCGGCGCCTGAGGAAGGCCCAGCGGCCCAGGCGGTACAGGAATGTGGCCACGGGAGAGCAGACTCCTTCGGATGACGTTCACGGGTGCGGCGGCGGGCCCGGGGCCGCGGCACGGCCTGGGGCGCCCGGAGCATGGCCATCCTCGATCGCGGGGGGCCGCCGCGTCGTCCTCGCTGCGCAGGCCGTTCACGTAGTCCGTGCGCAGTAGCGCGGCACCCGGACGGAGTACGTCAGCTGCACCGCGGGGAGCAGCCGCCGGGCCTTCCGGCTCCCCGGCCCGGCCTCCACCGGGGTGGTCCGGGGCGGACGGCGACGTCCGGCGGGCCCCGGCGGTCCGGTGACCGCCCGGTCACCGGGGCAGTCACCCGGGCGGTCGGTGACGACGGGCCGGGAACGGGCAGGCGAAGTAGCGTGATGTGCCTGGCCCGACCGATTTGTCCGGTCCGGCCGGAAACGAACCCGCTCGATGATCTGATCATCCTGCCGCCGGAGGTGGCCTCATGGGCGTTCCAGCCGCTCGCATCGTGTTCGACGAGAGCGACCGCGCGGCCGTCGCGGACGCGGTGGCGGAGATCCTCGCCACCGGTGCGCTGACCCTCGGCCCCTGGACCGAGCGCTTCGAGCAGGCCTTCGCGGCCGAGCACGGCGCCTCGCACGCCGTGGCCGTCGCCAGCGGGACGGCCGCGCTGGAGATCGTCCTGCGCACCGTCGACGTCCGTGACCGCGACGTGGTCGTCCCGGCGGTCACCTTCTACGCGACCGCCGCCGCCGTCGTCCACGCCGGCGGACGCCCCGTCCTCGCCGACGTCGACCCGGCGACCTTCGCGCTCTCCCCCGAGACGCTGGAGGCGGCCCTCACCCCGGACACCGCCGCCGTGGTGCTGGTGCACATCGGCGGCCTGATCACCCCCGAGGTCGACGAGCTGCGCGCGATCTGCGACCGCCGGGGCATCCCGCTGGTCGAGGACGCCGCCCACGCGCACGGCAGCAGCTACGCCGGGCGCGCGGCCGGGTCGTTCGGCCTGGCCGGCGCCTTCTCGTTCTACCCGACCAAGGTCACCACCAGCGGCGAGGGCGGCATGATCCTCACCGAGTCGTCCGACCTGCGCGACGAGGCACGGATCCACCGGGACCAGGGCAAGGGCTCGTTCACCACCAACCACCACGTCCGGTTCGGCGCCTCCTGGCGGCTGAGCGAGCTCAACGCCGTCGTCGGCGCGGTGCACCTGCGCCGGCTCAAGGAGTTCGTGGAGACCCGGCGCCGGGTGGCCCAGCGGTACGACGCGGCGCTCGCCGGGCTCGACGGGCTGCGGCCGACGGTCGAGCCGGTCGGCTGCCGCAGCAACTACTACAAATACGTCGCCCTGCTGCCGGCCGGCGTCGACCGCGCCGCGTTCAAGCGGGCGGTGGCCGAGGAGCACGGGGTGCGGCTCTCCGGCGAGGTGTACGACCTGCCGCTGCACCTCCAGCCGGTGCTGGCCCCCTACCGGCGCGGGCCGCTGCCGGTCGCCGAGGACCTCTGCGCCCGGCAGATCTGCCTGCCGGTGCACTCCGACATGACCGAGGACGAGACGGACCAGGTGATCGAGGCGGTCACCGCCGTCCACCGCCGGCTCGCCGGATGACCGGGACGGCCGAGAGCACCGGGGCCGCCGGACCCACAGCGACCGCCGGGGCCGCCGGACGGGTCGGCCGGTCCCGATGACCGGAACCACCAGGAAGCCCGGAACCACCGGAACCACCGGGACGCCCCCGGACCGGACGGTCCGGGCGAAGGCCGGACAAGGAGAGAGACCGTGCGCGTAGCCGTCACCGGGGGATGCGGATTCATCGGCTCACACGTCGTGGACCGGCTGATCACAGCCGGCCACGAGGTGCTCGCGGTGGACACCACCGACAAGTACCTCAATGCCGACGCGGAGCACGCCCGCATCGACATCCTCGACCTGACCGCCCTCACCAGCGCCCTGGACGGCTGCGAGGTGGTCTTCCACCTCGCAGCCATGGCCGACGTCGAGCAGGTCGCCGCCGACCCCGTCCGGGCCGTGCGGATGAACATCGACGGCACCGAGGCCGTCCTGGAGGCGTCCCGCCGCAGCGGCCTCAGCCGCACCGTGCTGGCGAGCACCGTCTGGGTCTACGGCGCCGCCCTCACCGACGACCAGCTGGACGGC
Organism: Kitasatospora sp. NPDC005748; assembly: GCF_040630735.1. Classification (NCBI taxonomy): domain Bacteria; kingdom Bacillati; phylum Actinomycetota; class Actinomycetes; order Kitasatosporales; family Streptomycetaceae; genus Kitasatospora; species Kitasatospora sp. NPDC005748. The sequence continues at coordinate 84,741 of NZ_JBEXYD010000005.1, read as the reverse complement.
GGTGCGCAGGAGCTGGACGAGCACGTGCCCATCGAGCTGGAGCGCAGCGGGCACCTGTACGTCGCCACCAAGCTGGCCGCCGAGATGCTGGTGCACAGCCACCGGGAGCTGTACGGGCAGCACTTCACCATCCTGCGCTACGGCATCCCGTACGGACCGCGGATGCGGGACGAGCTGGTGGTCGCCCGGTTCGTGCAGGCCGCGCTGGCCGGCCGGCCGATCACCATCGCGGGCGACGGCCGGCAGAGCCGCAACTTCGTCTACGTCGAGGACCTCGCGGACGCCCACGTGCGCGCCCTGTCCCCCGCCGCCGAGGACCAGACCTTCGCCCTGGAGGGCTCCACCGCCGTCTCCGTCCGGGACATCGCCGACACCGTCGACCGGCTGCTCGGCCCGGTCTCCATCTCGCACATCGAGGCCCGGGCCGCCGACTACGACGGCCGCCGCATCTCGGCCGCCCAGGCGAAGCGGCTGCTCGGCTGGTCGCCGAAGACCACCTTCACGGACGGCGTGCGGCGCTACGCGGACTGGTACCGCGACGAGGGCGGCCCGGGCGCCGGCCGCGCGGCCGGCGGCTCCTGAGGCGGCGCCCCCGGTGCCGCACGCCCTGCTGGTCTCCGGCTCGCTCGGGCAGGGCCACGACGTGATGGCCCAGGCCTGCGCCGACTCGCTGCGGGCGCGCGGCTGGACCACCGCCACGGTGGACGCCATGGCGCTGCTCGGACAGCGCGCGGGCGCGGTCGGCGAGGCGGTCTTCCGCCGGCTGCTCGACCTGCCCGGCGTCTACGACGCCTTCCACTTCGCCGCGCTGCGCCCCGGCGCCCGGCCGGCCCTGCTCGCCGACGCCGCTGCGCGGACCAGGCTCGTCCCGGCCCTGCGGGAGCTGGTCGCGCGGCAGCGGCCGGAGCTGGTGGTGTCGGTGTTCGCCACCGCCACCGCGGCGGTGAACCGGCTGCCCCGGCGGGCCGGCGGGCCGGCCTTCCGGCACCTGGTGCTCTGCACCGACGTGACACCCCACCGGCTCTGGGTGCAGGAGGGCACCGACCTCTTCCTGGTCACCTCCGAGGTCGCGGCCTGCGCGGTGCGGCGCTACCGGCCGGAGGCCGCGATCGCCGTGCTGCCGGCGCCGCTGCGGGCGCCGTTCTACCACCCGCCCACCCGCGCGGCGGCCAGGGCCGAGTTCGGGGTGCCGCCCGACGCCAGGTGCGTGCTGCTGATGTCCGGCTCCTGGGGGCTCGGTCCGCTCGCCCGCGCCGCCACCGACCTGGCGGACGCCGGGCCGCACGTGCTCGCCGTGGCCGGGCGCAACCGCGAGCTGGAGCGCCGGCTGCGCCACGCCGCCGGCCACCGTCCGCGCCTGCACCCGTTCGGCTACACCGAGCGGATCCCCGCCCTGATGACCGCCGCCGACCTGGTGGTGACCAGCTCCGGGGACACCTGCAGCGAGGCCCGGGCACTCGGCCGCCGCCTGCTCCTGCTGGACGTCGTCCAGGGCCACGGCCGGGACAACCTCCAGCACGAGCTGGAGCTGGGCCACGCCGACGTCACCTCCGCCCGACCGGCCGACGTGGTCCGCACCGCCCTCGCCGCCCTGGACCGCCCGGCCCCGCCCCCCTCGGCCGGCGCCTCCCCGGAGGGCTGGCGGACCGGCTTCGCGGCCGCCCTGGCCCAGGTCGGGCTGGTCTAGGGGTGTTGGCAGCGTCCCTCCTGATCCGGCGGGACGCTGCCCGCACTCCCTAGCCGGGCCGGCCCGTGCGGGGCGGGACGGCGTGGTCGCGGAGTGGGCCGAGGGTGAGGCCGTGGGTGCGGCAGTGGGCGGCGATCAGGGGGAGGGCGGCGAGGGTGGCGCGCCAGGAGTCGGGGGCGGAGGTGCAGTCCGAGTCGTGCAGCAGGAGGGTGGCGCCGCCGGACAGGCCGGGGCGGGCGGTGGCGTACACGGAGGCGCCGGTGGCGTCGTCGGTCCAGTCCCGGCCCCAGGCCGTCCAGAGCACGGTGCGCAGGCCGAGGCGGCGGGCGGCCAGCGCCGGGCCGGCCGCCAGGACGCCGTACGGCGGGCGGTACCAGGACGGAGGGACCGCGCAGAGTTCGGTGACCGCCGCCGTGGCGCGGCGCAGTTCGCGCAGGTCGCGGGCGGGGGCCGGGTACCACTGCGGGCGGTGGTACCAGCCGTGCACGGCCACCTCGTGACCCCGGGCCACCAGCTCGCGACCGAGCTCCGGGGCCCGCTCCAGCATCGTGCCGAGCAGGAAGAAGGTGGCCCGGACACCGAGGCCGTCCAGCGCGTCCAGGACGTACGGGGTGCTGCGCCGGTCCGGGCCGTCGTCGAAGGTCAGCGCGACGTGCCGGTCCGCGTCGCCGTACCCGGCCGTGCGCCGGGCGAGGGTGCGGCGCACGGGCGGCAGGCGGACGGCGGCCGGGGCGAGGTGGAGCAGCTCGGCGCCCGCCACGGTGAGGGCCGCCCGGCGGGCGGTGCGCGTCCGGTCCATCGGTGCCCGTCCCGGGTCAGCCGAACCGGGACGCCATGCGCCGGAACACCCCCGGTGCGACGCCGTGGACGCGTGCGGCGAGGCCGAGCCAGCGCGGGACGAAGGGCCGGTCGCAGGACGTGCTGATCGCCCCGACGACGGCTTCGGCGACCCGCTCGGCGGTCACCGGCCGAGGTCTTTCACGCTGGTAGGGGGTGCCGCGCTGGGCGAAGAAGGGGGTGTCCACCGCGCCCGGCAGGACGATCCGGACGCCGACGCCGGTACCGCGCAGCTCGTACCAGAGGCTCTCGGCGAACATCGCCAGCCCGGCCTTGGTCGCCGAGTAGGCGGCCTCGTCGCGGACGCCGACCTGCCCGGCCATCGAGCCGAGGAGCACGATCCGGCCGCGCCGGCGCTCCAGCATGCCGGGGAGCAGCAGGCGGACCAGCCGTAGCGGGGCGGCCAGATTGACCTCGATCATCCGGTCCAGGGTGTCGGTGGGGGTCTGCGCGAAGGGGCCGCGCCAGCCGAGGCCGGCACTGGCGATCAGGACGTCGACCTGCCCGGCGGCGGCCAGGGCCGCCTCGGCGAGGCGCTGCGGGCCGTCCGGCTTGGAGAGGTCCTCGGGCAGGGCCCGGCCGCCGGTGCGGGCGGCGACCGCGTCCAGCCGGGTGCGGTCGGTGCCGGAGAGCAGCAGCTGCCAGCCGGACGGCGCGAGTCGGGCGGCGGTCGCAGCGCCGATGCCGGAGGAGGCTCCGGTGACCAGCGCCACCGGCGGCCCGGCGGCAGGGGCCCCGGGCCGGTCCGGCCGCCGGGGCCGGTGACGGCCTTCGTCCACCATGGCTGCTCCGCCCTTCCCACGCCTGGCCGTCCGTTTTGTCCGGCAAGTCACCTTCGCACGGGGGCGCCGTCCGGGCTACCGGGGTGGGATCGCCGCCGCCTCGCTCCGGCCGTCCGCCGCCGCCGCGACCGGCCGCACCTCGGCCTCCACCTCGCCGAAGCGGGAGAGCACGAAGGTGCCGCCGACCGCCACCGCGAAGCCGACCAGCGCGCACCAGGCGTAGCCCGGCCGCGCGGCGTCGCCCAGCGCGACCACGCCGACCAGGGCCGGACCGAAGGTCTCGGTCACCGTCCCGGCCGCCGTCGCCGCCGTCACGGTGCCCCGCTGCAGCGCGAGCGCGTACGCGAGGTAGCCGCCGAGGCCGCCCAGGGCGAGCCCGTACGCCGCCGGGTCGGTCAGCACGTCGGCCACCCCGCCGACGTCCAGCACCCGGACGGCCAGGCTGGTCACGCCGAAGCCGACCCCGGCGAGCAGGCCCAGACCGGCCGCCGCGGCGCCGCCGCCCCGGCGGGCCAGCACCAGGGTGAGCAGCAGCATCAGGACGGTGGTCCCGAGCAGCGCCCAGTGGAAGGCCGGCGCGGCGTACTCACGGCCCTCCCGCCCGGAGCCGAGGGCCAGCAGGGTGAGCCCGGCGACCACGGCCACGATCGCGGCCACGTCGCCGCGCCGCAGCCGGGCGCCGAGCAGCCAGACCGCGGCGAGCGCCGTCACCGCCAGACCCGCGTTGGTGACCGCCTGGACCAGGAAGAGCGGCAGACTGCGCAGCGCGACGACGCTCAGCACGAAGCCGCCGATGTCCAGCGCCGTCCCGAGCAGGAACTGCCAGGAGCGCGCCAGGGCGGCGAGCAGCCCGACCCGCACCCGGTCCGACCGCGGCGCCGACCGCGCGCCGCGCGCCTGGAAGACCGAGCCGAAGCCGAAGCAGACGGTCGCGACCAGGGCGGTGGTGAGTCCGAGCAGCATGACTCTCCTCGCTCCTCGGGGCGGGCTCCACGACCAGTCTGGTCCCGTGCGGGCGCACCCGCACGGGGTGCGGGCACGGCGGGCGCCGCACCGGCGGGCGCCGCACCGGCGCGAGCCGGCGCGCCGGTGTCACGGCTTGATGGCCACGGCCGCGTAGAGGGAGGCCTCGGTGTCGGACACGGCGGTGTCCTCGGGGCCGGCCGGGCGCCAGCGCGGGGTGGGGACGAGCCCGGGGGCGAGGAGCGTCCAGCCGTCGAAGAACCGGGCGATCTCATGGTGCGCGCGGGCCTGGCCGGGGGCGCCCGCGGCGCGGTAGATGCCGGCCAGCCGGGCGATCTCCTCGGGCGCGAAGTCGGCGGTGACGTGGGAGAGCACCAGGGCACTGCCGGGCGCGAGGGCGGCCTTCAGGTGTTCGACGATCGCGTGGGCGCGCTGCACCGCGGCGCCGTCGGGGCCGTCCGGCGCGACGGTGCCGTCCGGCGCGACGGGGGCGTCGGGCGCGTCGGGGTCGCCGGGCGCGTCGGGGTCGTCGGGGACGAAGTGCAGGACGGCGTTCAGGGAGAGGGCGACCGGGCGGGCGAGGTCGATGGTGTCCCGCAGACCGGGTGCGGCGAGCAGCGCCGCCGGCTCGGTCAGCTCGGCCTCGACGTACGCGGTGCGGCCCTCGCGGGCCCCGGTGAGCAGGGCCTGGGCGTGCGAGAGCACGATCGGGTCGTTGTCGACGTAGACCACCCGGGCCCGCGGGTTCACCCGTTGGGCGATCTCGTGCAGGTTGGGCGAGGTGGGGATGCCGGTGCCGATGTCGAGGAACTGGTCCAGGCCGGCCTCGGCGAGGGCGCGCGTCGAGCGGTGCATGAAGGCACGGTTGGCGCGCGCGGTCGCGCGCACCCAGGGGAGCGCGGCGAGCGCCTGGCCGGCCGCCTCGCGGTCGGCGGCGAAGTTGGTGATGCCGCCCAGGAAGTAGTCGTACATCCGGGCCGAGTGCGGCACGTTCAGTCGTAGGTCGACACCGTCGTAAAGGCTCATCGCTCTCCCCGGCCGCAGGACTCACCCGTCGTCGCCCACGCTACCGGCCCGTCAACCGCCGTTCCGGTCTGTGGAGTTCCGCTGGCCGATGATCCGTAGATCGGACGCAATGACTGTCGGTATTCGCACAAACGCCTGCGGTGACGAAACCTGGTGGAATGGGGTCCGCGGGCACGGGGCCCGCACCCTCGGGCGGCCGGCGGTCGGTCGGCGGCGGTGGAAGGCAGGTTCGATGACGATCGACAGGGGTGTCCGGGTACTCGGGCACCGGGGAGGACCGGCGCCGGCGGGCCCGGGCGGGGGCGGCCGCCGGAGGAACGGCCACGGGGACGCCGACGAGCACGGGTACAGCGGCCCGGAGTACGCCAACATCCGCCTGGAGCTTGCCTATTCGGCGTTCTGCGAGACCCATGAGCCGGCCTGGCGGGCCCTCGCCCTGACCCGGATAGGCAACCGCGCGGACGCGGCACTGATCGTCGAGGCGGTCAAGGAGGACCTCGCCCGGCACTGGGCCCACGTCCTGCGGTTCGAGGAACCGGCCGCGTACGCCTGGCGGCTGGCGAACCGTCATGTCGCCGACTGGGTGTCCGGCGAGGAGCGGGTCGAGGTGGAGGCGGTCACCTTCGAGGCCGTCATCGGAGCGTTCAAGGACGTCGCCAACGGCCTGCTGCACAGCGAGGCGGACGAGGTCCGGCTCTATGCGGCGATCCTCGAACTCCCCGACCGGCAGCGGGACGTGGTCGTCCTGCGGTACCTGCTCGGGCTGCACGTCAAGGTGATCGGCGCTTATCTGGGCCGGCCCGTCGCCACCGTCCACTCCAACCTCCGGCACGCCCGCGAGCGGCTGGCCAGACGGCTCGGTGTGCGCGAACTGCCGGACCGGGGAGGCGAACAGTGACCCCCCGGCCCCCGGCCGAGGCGCCCGCCGCACCGGCCACGCCACCAGGGGCCGTGCCACCGGCCGAGGGCGGGACGGCGACGCCGCACATCCCCCGGCCCGAACGGGCGCACGCCGAGCGGATCGCCGCGCTGCGCCTGGCCAGGCTCACGGCCGCGCCCACCCACCTGCCGTCCGAGCACGAACAGGCCACCTTCGAGCTGGGCCTGGTGGTCGCCCTGGTGCTGGGTACCCCGGAGGCGGCCCGGGGGCTGGACCTGCTGGTCAACGCGCGGCGGATCCAGCCGGAGGGAGCGGAGGTGTTCGCCGCGCTGCTCTACGCCACCGGCCGCGAGGAGGGCGCCGAGTTCTGGTGGCGGTTCGCCGCCGGATCGGGCAGCGGCACGGCGGCGTACTGCCTGCACCTGTACCACCTGCGGTACGGCGAGACCGACGACGCCGACTACTGGCGGGCCTGGTCCGACCAGCTCGCCGCCGCCCTGGGCCCGCCGGGAGCGCGCCCGCGCGGACCGACCCCGCCGCGGGTGGACCGGCCGCTGCTGCCGGACGACGTCCGGCGGGACGTGCTCTCGCGCTGCCACCGGGGCCTGGCGCCGCAACTGCCCCCAACGCTGGTCGAGGTGATCGACCGCCTGCCGCGCCAGGGCGATCCGGGCCGCGGCGACCCGGGCCACGGCGACAACGACCACGGCGACCCGGACCGGAGCGGTGACGTACCCAGCCCGTGGGGGCTGACCTCGGGTGCGACCTCGGCCTGTTCCTGGGACGGCGCGCAGGGGTGAACCGGGCGGCGGGACGGCCCGGCCCCGTTCGGGTGAGTCCCCGGGCCGGCGATCTCCGGACGGGGCGGGCGCAGGGCGGCGCCCGCCCCGGGCGCTCAGCGCGGGGCGAGGCGGCCGGCGATCTCCGGGCACCGGCCGGAGCCCTCGGCCACCACCGTCGCGTCGTCCCAGCACGGCGGGCCGGCCGGGTGGGCGGCGGCATGGACCACGTAGTGCTGCGGGGCCACCGCGGTGTCCCGGCCTGGCAGGGCCTCGATCACCGTGCGGTGGGCGACCAGCGGGGTGAACCCGGGGTCGTCGGTGGCGATCCGGGCGATCAGACGGCCGTCGACGAAGTCGACCCGGGTGGCGGTGCCGAGCGCGTCGACGACCAGGGCTCGGACGGCGTCCAGGTCCACCCAGGAGTTCTCGATCCGCTGCCACGCACCGGTCCGGACGGCGCCGCCCAGACCGGTCAGCGCGGGCAGACCGGCGAGCGGGACCGGCCCCCGGGCGGCGGCTTCGAGCAGCGCGGGCAGGGCCAGCGCGAAACGGCCGGTCTCCTCGCGGTCGAGCACCTGCGGGCAGGCGACCAGTGCGAACTCCAGGCTGTTCGAGGTCCGCAGGATGTTCAACATCAGCCGGACGGCGACCGGCTGGTCCGGCAGCCAGGTCAGTTCGGGGTCGCTCGTCGGGGACGGGCGGGCGTCGGACATCGCCTCGGGGATGGTCATGCTCAGGTCGTTGACCACGACCTGGCGGGCGAAGCGGGAGCCGCGCAGATGGGCGACGTCCTCGATCAGCTGCCAGACGGCGCCCGCCGGGAGGGTGCTGTGCCAGTAGCCGGCGAGCGACGCCGCCTTGGCCCGGCCGATCACCTCGTCGAGGTCGGCCGCGTCGGTGTCCAGGGCGATCAGGGCGTCCTGGGCGAGGGTGCCGATGTGGTCGGCCATCGCGGCGCGCTGGCGGTTGGCGGAGAGCGCCGACATCACCAGGTCGCCGCGGCCGGCCCGGCGGGCCACCAGGGCCGCGAAGGCCGCCAGCAGGACGACGGAGGGGCTCGCGCCGGTGCGCCGCGCGGTGGCGAGCAGGTCGGCGGCGGCCTGCCGCGAGCGCAGGACGACGGCGGCGACGCCGTCCGGCGGGCCGGTGATCCGGGAGTCCGCGAAGGCGGCCTGCGGCGCGGTGGACAGGACCTTCTGCCAGTGCCGCAGCGCGGCGGCGGCCTTGCGCCGGCCCTGGTCGCTCTGCTCCACCGCGGCCACCTCCAGCGGCGTCCGGGCGGTGACGGGCGGGAGCTCCTTGCCGGCCGCGAGGGCGAACCAGTCCTCGATGAGCAGCGTCGTCGCGGCGCCGTCCGCACCCGCGTGGCAGACGACCACCACCAGCCGGAGCGGGTGGTCGTCCTCGGTCAGCAGGGTGAACCGGAGCCGGGGCCCGGCCGCCAGGTCGAACGGGACGGCGACGTCGGCCCGGCCCAGCTCCTCGGCGAGCGCGTCGATCCCCGCCGCCCCGCCGGTCGACCGGCTGTCCACCACGGTGACGCCGAACTCGCCCTCGCCGCAGACCAGCTGACGCTCGGGGAAGGCGTCCGGCCCCGGCCCGGGCGGGAACACCGTCCGCAGCGAGTCGTGCCGCTCGACGAGCCGCCGCACGGCGTCGAGCGCGGCCGTCAGGGTCGTCCCGTCGGGGACCGGCCAGACGGACTCCTTGTTGATCTGCTCGGGTCGGTCCCGCCGGATGCAGCGGATCATGTTGTCCTGGCCGAGGGTCAGCGGCCCGAAGCCGCTGCTCGCGCCGCTGTACCGGACGGTGATCCGCCGGCTGGTCTCTCTCACGTCGTACGCGCCCTTCGGCCGGCCTGGGGTTGGAGCGGTGTGCGGGTCGGGACGTTATCAGCGGCCCGGCGAAGTGGTACAGACCAGATTTCTGGTGGCGCCGACGGACCGTCAGTTCCGTTGCCAGAAAGGCTGACAGGCCTCTGACAAGGCTTTCCAGCGGTGCCGTCGCAGCCGGAACGGCTGCTCCCCGAGCACCGCCACGGCGGCGCGGAACGGCCCGGGCACCGGGACGTCGTCGAGCAGGCAGGGGCCCTCGCCGAGCGTGCCCGGGTGGGCCAGACGCAGCGGGGCCGGGCCGGCCAGCGGCAGCCCGAAGCCCTGCACCAGTCGGCCGCCGTAGGCTTTGACGCAGGCCTCCCGGCGACACCAGAGGGTGGTGAAGCGCTCGGCCAGCACGGCGGGCGAGGCCGACCGGGCGAGGAACTCCGCCTCGGCGCCCGGGAAGTAGCGCTCGGCCACCCGGGTGGCCACCCGGGCGTCGTGGACCTCCTCGACGTCGACACCGACCGGCCGCCCCGCGGTCAGGGCCAGCACGGCCAGGGCGCCGGAGCCGGAGTAGCTGACGCCGACCCGCTCGTGCCCCACCGCCGGTTCGGGTTTGCCGTGCGGGCCGTACCGCCAGGCGAGTTCGGCGGGGTGCAGGCCGAGGCGTTCGGCCACCAGCAGCCGGACGACGCCGTGCACCACGGTGAACCGCCGGCCGGCCACGGGATCGCGGGCGGGGCTCCGGCCGGTGGCGCGGGCGAGTTCGTCACGGTCCAGCAGGCTTCGCAGGCTCCGGACGACCTCGTCCGGCTGGTCGGTGGGAATGGTCCAGAGGTCGACCCGGTCGGCGGTGTCCGGTGTGGAGGCGGTGTCGGACGTGGAGGCGACTTCGGAGGTTGAGGTGGACGTGGAGGCGGTGTCGGCGGCCGGACCCGCCGTCACGGGCCGGCCCGAAGGGTCAGGGTGCTCAGCACGCCCAGCCTGCGGTCGAAACCGGCGGCCAGCACCGGCCGCCCCTTCTCCTGCCACTCGGGCAGCCGCTCGGCCAGCTCCGCCCAGAGGCCGGTGAACGGCAGACCGGCGAACGGCAGGCCGGCCGCGGCTGCCACCTCGGGGACCGGCTCGGTCGCCAGGCCGGAGCCCAGCAGGACAGCCGCGTCAGCCCCGAGGGTTCCGACCTCCGCGCCGACCACCTCGGCCGCCTTCCGGCCGTCGAGCGCGGAGATCTGACGCACAATCAGTTCCACGTCGGCGGTTTCGTCCAGGACGAGCACGACGACGCTGTGCCGCTCGGGCAGGTCGACCGGCGCCGCCGGCCGGTAGTGCAGCGCGGTCTGTTCCGCCAGTACCACCACCGCCCGCCGGCAGGCCCCGGTGCGCTGGTACTCGGCGGCCACCCGCAGTGCGCTGAAGGCCACCGCCGACCCCTGGTCGCAGAGGGCGAAGGCCAGCGGCGCGCCCGGGCAGGACCGGCTGAGCGCCAGCGAGCTGGGCGCCCCCGGGCGCACGTCGGGCGAGTCGAAGGCGAGGATCAGCAGGTCCACCGGCACGCCGTCGGCGAGCGCCTCGGCCAGCAGGCCCTCGGCCAGTTCCTCGTAGGAGTGGCCGACGCCCTCGGCGAGGAGGTCCTCCCGCACCGGCAGGCCGTACGGCCGGACCAGGTCCGTGACGAACACCCGCAGGTCCGGGTCGAGCGAGGTCTCCGACCTGCCGTCGAAGGACCGCGCGAGGATCCGGGTGACGCCCAGGGCGAGCGGCGGCGCGGAATCGGCGGCCACCCGGTCAGTCCTCGGGGATGATGTGCCCGGCGACGTAGTCGGCCAGGCTGGTCACCGAGCGCAGGTCGTCCTCGCCGATCTGCTCGACGTCGACCTGGATGTCCAGCGTCTCCTCGACTTCGAGGATCAGCTCGATGGTGCCGGCCGAGGTCAGGCCGAGGTCGTCGAAGAGGCAGGCGTTCTCGGGGATCTCGGGGAGGTCGCGCTTGAGGACGCGCGGCAGCAGCTCGCCGATGCTCCGCAGGATCCGGTCGCGCAGCTCGACATCAGTGGTCTGGACCGCGGGTTCTGGCATGGATGTCCCGTCCCGTCGTGCGTGAGAGGTGAATGGGTGCGGCGGGCGGAGGCGTGGTCGTCCTCGCCGTGCCGATGCGTCGCCCGGGTGCGCCGAAACGACGATGCGTCAGTGTTCGACGGCCATGGCGGAAAAGGTGGCTCCGACACCGGCGGCGGCGATCAGGTAGCGGTCGCCCCGGTGGAGCAGCCCCCGCGTGGTGGCGGTGTGGAGATTGATGAGGCTGTCTGCAGCGAAACTGTGCCCGACGGAGCGCACGTTGTCCAGCACGACCTTCTCCACCGGGAACCCGATCCGTCGGCAGATCATCCGCCAGGAGGCCTGGTTGACGTTGTGCGGGAGCACCAGGGCGAGGTCCGAGAGGTCCAGACCTGCCTGGTCGAGGGCGGCCTCGATCGCCTCGATCATCACCACCGGGTACTCCCGCTGGTAGCGCGCCAGCAGGTCCGCGTCGCCGGCCAGGCGGCCGTCGAACTCGGGGCGGTGGCGGACGGCGTAGGAGAGCACCCGATTGCGCTCGCCGGTGGCCCGGACCAGGCAGGCGGCCGCGCCCTCGGCGAAGATCCCGGTCTCGGGCACCACCTGGGCGTCCTTGGTGAAGGTCTTCTCGCCGGCCAGCACCAGCGCCAGGGCCTCCGGGTCGTCCTGCCCGGCGAGCAGGCGGCCGGCCAGGTCGACGGCCAGCAGACCCACCGCACAGGCGTGGTGGGTCACCGTGAAGGCCGAGGCGTGCGCCAGGCCGTACCGGCCGAGCAGGTCGTGCAGGGGGTTGAGCGGGTACGGCACCGCCACCGGCATGCTGCGGGCGTGGATCACGAAACGGACGTGCCGTTCGCGTCCGCGCAGCTCCGGTAAGGCCTCGACGGCGGCGCCGAGCAGGTCGGGCAGCTTCCCGTCCGGATCCAGCCGCAGCTGGTCCAGTCCGTGGAAACGGCGGAAGAGTCGAAGTTGACGCGGGGTCAGGCCGATCCGCTCGCCCACTGCCTCAATGGGCACGGTGTGGTGGGGGAGGTGGACGGCCACTGCCTCCAGTGCTGTCACGCGGGCTAGTATTCCGACGCCCGACGGGTCGCACAAGTGATCTCGGGCCCTTCGCAGTCTCAATCCGCCCCCGTGCCGTCGAGCAGGTGGAGCCCCCATGACCTCTTCCGAACCCGAATCCTCCGCCGCCCAGGTCCGTCCGGAGCTGGTCGCCCTGCTGGCCCGGGCCGCCGGCGCGCCGCCCGAGTGGGCCGCGCTGGTCACTCCGCAGGCCCGGCTGGACGCCGATCTGCTGCTGGACGAGTACGAACTGACGGTGCTCGATGCCCTTTTGTGCGGGCACTTCGGGGCAGCCGCCGGCCTCGCCGCACACCGCGCCGGGCTGGACCTGGCCGAGCTGGAAGCCCTGACCGTCGCCGAGGTGCAGCGGCTGCTGCCCGCCGAGGAGCCCGTCCGATGAGCCGATTCCTGCTGGTGGTACCGCCGTTGACGGGACACGTCAATCCGGTCGTGGGGATCGCCCGCGAGCTGGCCGCGCGCGGCCACGAGGTCGCCTGGACCGGCACCGAGTCGGTCCTGCGGCCGCTGCTCGGCCCCGGGGCGGTCGTCCTGGGGACGGGCACCCGGGCGTTCCGGACGCAGGGCGGGCACGGACTGGCCGCCCTGCGCTCGCTCTGGGAGGGCTTCATCGTCCCCTACGCGCGGTTCACCGCGAAGCCGTTGGACGCGGCGGTGCGGGAGTACCGGCCGGACGCGCTGCTGGTCGACCAGCACACGCCCGCGGGCGCGCTGGTCGCCCACCGGCACGGTCTGCCGTGGGCCAGCCTGGCGCCGGGCGCGATGGAGCTGGGGCGGCCGTTCCGGGCGCTGCCGAAGGTCGAGGCCTGGATGACCGGGCTGCTCACCGGGCTCTGGCGACGGGCCGGACTGCCGGAGGAGGAGTACACCGACCCGCGCTTCTCCCCCGCCCTCGTCCTGGCGACGACCGGTCCCGCGCTGGCCGGTCCGGCGCCGCTCCCGGCGCACTACGCCCTGGTCGGGCCGGTGCTCGCCGAACGGCCGGCCGACCCGGCCTTCCCCTGGGAACGGCTGCAGCCGGGCCGGCGCCGGGTCCTGGTCACCATGGGGACGCTGGCCGGAGACCTCGGCGCGGACTTCCACGCCCGGGCCGTCCGGGCCCTGGCGCTGTGCGGGGACGACGTCCAGCCGGTGATCGCCGCGCCCGCCGCGCTGCTGCCCGAACTGCCGCGCCACGCGGTGGCCGTGGACCGGGCACCGGTGCTGGAGCTGATGGCGCGGGGAGCGCTGGACGCGGTGCTGTGCCACGGCGGGATGAACACCGTCGGCGAGGCGCTGGCGCACGGGATCCCGCTGGTCACCGCACCCATCCGACACGACCAGCCGTTCGTCGCGGCCCAGGTGGCGGCAGCCGGCGCCGGGCTGCGGGTGCCGTTCGCGCGCGTCACGCCCGAGGGGCTGGCGGCCGCGCTGCGCACCGTCCTCGACGCACCGGAGCACCGCGCGGCGGCCGCCCGGGTGGGCGCCGAACTGCGGTCCGGCGGCGGGGCCCTGACGGCGGCCGACCGACTGGAGTCGCTGGTCGGAACCGGGGCAGAACGATCGAATCCATTGGTCTAGGCCATTGTATCCGGGGCGCCGCAGACCCTAGTGTGGCGCGAAGCACCGCTTCCCAGGTGCCCCGGCCACCTTCCCCGCACGGACCGTCCAGCCCTGTGTGCGCTGGACGTCGTCGACGTGGCACATCCATCCCCGCACGGGAGTTCTGGTTGATCGAGACCAAAGGACTTCGCAAGTCCTATCCGTCCAAACAACGCGGCCAGGCTGCCGTCGACGCCGTCCGCGGCATCGACCTGGACGTGGCCGCAGGCGAGATCTTCGGCTTTCTCGGGCCCAACGGCGCCGGTAAGACGACCACCCTGCGCATGCTCGCCACCCTCATCCGGCCGGACGGCGGTGCGGTCCGGATCGCCGGCGCCGACCTGCTGACCGACCCGGCCGGAGTCCGGCAGCGGATCGGGTACGTCGCCCAGGGCGGTGGCACCGCCGACGCCGTCACCGCCCGCGAGGAGCTGGTGATGCAGGCCCGGATGTACGGCGCCCGCAAGACCCTGGCCCAGCAGCGGGCCGAGGAGGCCCTGAAGGCCTTCGGGCTCACCGAGTTCGGCGACCGCGCGTGCCGCACCTACTCGGGCGGCCAGCGCCGCCGGCTGGACATCGCACTGGGCGTCATCCACGCGCCGCGGGTGCTCTTCCTCGACGAACCCACCGTCGGGCTCGACCCGGCCAGCCGGGTGCAGGTGTGGGCGGAGATCCGCCGCCTGAACGCCGAGGGCCTGACCGTCGTGGTGACCACGCACTACCTGGAGGAGGCCGACGCGCTCTGCGACCGGGTGGCGATCGTCGACCACGGCGAGGTCGTCGCCGAAGGAACCCCGGAGAGCCTGAAGCGGGAGATCTCGGGCGACGTCGTCCTGGTCGGCCTGGCGGCCGGCGAGGCCGAACGCGCCACCAAGGCGCTGCGCGAACAGCCGTACCTCCACCGCCTGGAGACCCAGGGCGAGGACGACCTGCGGCTCTACCTCGACGACGGCGCGGCCGCGATCCCGCGACTGCTGCGCGCCCTCGACGGGGCGGGCGTCGTGCCCGGCACCGTGCAGCTGCAGCGGCCCAGCCTGGACGACGTGTTCCTGGCCCGGACGGGCCGTTCCATCGAGCAGTCCTGAGCACTGATCCCCGAGAGGCCCCCATGAAGCTCGCCCGCGACACCTGGCTGGTCTTCCAGCGACAGCTGCTGATCATGTGGCGAACCCCGATCTGGATCGCCGTCGGGCTGATCCAGCCCCTCTTCTACCTGCTGCTGTTCGCCCCGCTGCTCAAGACGGTGCTGGCGCCGATGGGCGCGATCACCTACGCCGACGCCTACCAGATCTACGTACCGGGCCTGTTGGCGGTGCTCTGCATCTTCGGCGGCCTGTACACCGGCTTCAGCCTGCTCGGCGAGCTGAAGGCCGGGATCATCGAACGGTCCCGGGTGACCCCGGTGAGCCGGCTGGCGCTGCTGCTCGGCCGGGCGCTGCGCGAGACGGTGGCGCTGCTCGTCCAGGCCGTCCTGATCACCCTGATCGCGCTGCCGTTCGGGCTGCGGGTGGCACCGCTGGACCTGCTGCTGGCGTACCTGCTGCTCGGCCTGCTGGCCCTGATGACCTCGGCGATCTCCTACGGCATCGCGCTGGTGCTCCCGGCCGACGAGGCGATGGCGCCGGTGGTGAACACCCTCGCGCAGCCGATCGCGCTGCTCTCCGGCGTCCTGCTGCCGCTGGTGCTGGCGCCGGTGTGGCTGCAGAACGTGGCCAAGTGGAACCCCTTCTACTGGGCCGTGGAAGGCATGCGGGCGCTGTTCTCCGGCCATGTCGGGGACAGCGTGGTCTGGCAGGGGCTGCTGGTGGTCGTCCTGATGACGGTGGTGTCCGTGTACTGGTCGGCCCGCCTGTTCTCGACCCGGGTGCGCTGAGCCCCGCGCGTTCCCCATGCGGTACGAGGGCGGGGCCGGGGCTCGAAGAAGCCCCGGCCCCGCCCTCGTCCGTGTCGCTACCGGGCCTGCGCCCGGATGAAGCGGGCCAGCTCGGCGACGCCGACGTCGATCTGGTGCTCCGTCAGCGAACTGACCGAGAGCCGGAGCCGGTGCTCTCCCCCGCCCGCCGGGTAGAACGGCGCCATCGGCGTCCAGAGCACTCCGAAGTCCCTGGCGCACCGCTCCATGGCCGCTTCGTCGGCCGTGAAGGGCACCGTCAGCACGGCGAAGAAGCCGCCCTCCGGCTCGTTCCAGGACAGGCCCAGCCGCCGGCGCTCCGCCGCCGGGAACTCCCGCTCCAGGGCGCCCAGCAGCGCCGTCATGTTGGCCGCGTAGTAGGCCGTCGCGCGGGCGTTGGCGGCGCGCAGCCGGCAGTCGTGGCGCAGCAGCATGCCGCCGATGACGGCCTGGCTGAGCGCGGGCGTGTTCACCGTCGTCATGCTCTTCAGCTTCGCCAGCTCGTCGGCGAGCAGCGAGCGCCGGCCGCCGGGGCCGGCCACCTCCTGATCGGCGACGACGTAGCCGAGCCGGGCGCCGGGGAAGCAGGTCTTGGCGAAGGAGCCGAGGTAGACGACCTGCCGGCGGCGGTCCAGCGCCTTCAGGGTCGGCCGCTCGCCGGGGTCGCGGGCGAAGAAGCCGTACGGGTTGTCCTCGATGACCAGCAGCCCCTCCGCGGCGGTGGCCTCCAGCAGCCTCGCCCGGGCGCCGACGGGCATGCTGGTGCCCGAGGGGTTGGCGAAGTCGGGCACCACGTAGAGGGCCCGCGGTCGCCCGCCCCCGGCCCGGACGGCCCGGGCGGCTGCCCGGACGGCCTGCGGGTCGGGGCCGCCGTCGGGGCCCTCGGGCACCGGGACGGTGGTCAGGTCGAGCAGCCGGGCGGCGCCGGTGACGCCGACGTAGCAGGGCGAACTGACCAGCAGGACGTCCTGCGGGCCGGCGCAGAGGGCGCGCAGCGTCAGCAGCATGCCCTCCTGGGCGCCGACGGTGAGCACCAGGGACTCGGGGGCGACGGTGAGGCCCTCGTCGTTGGCCAGGGTGCGGGCGACCAGGTCGGCGATGACGCCCTTGGTCGGGCCGTACTGGAACAGCGTGGTGCGCACGGCGTCCCGGTCCAGGCCGCGGGCCGCCAGGTGGTCCAGATAGGCGTCCAGGTGGCCGTGGACGTCCTCCGGCTCGAAGAAGCCCTCGTAGGGGCGGCCGGGGGCGAAGGAGACGGCCCCGGGGTAGCGGGTGGTGACCTCGTTGAGGAAGGTCATCGCGTCCAGCAGCGGATCCGACAGCGAGGCGTGCAGTCCGGACAGCGCGAGGGGCTCGACGTCCGGGGCGTCGGGCGGGGCGAGCGGGCGGAGGGCGGTCACCGCAGGGCCTCGCGCAGCCGCTCGGCGGCGTACCGCTGGGCCTCGCCGGCCGCGTCCAGGACGCCCGTCATGGCGAAGAAGCCGTGCGGCATGCCCGCGAACCGGCGGGACTCGACCGGGACGCCGGCCGCCCGCAGCGCGTCGGCGTAGTGCTCCCCCTCCGCGCACAGCGGGTCGTACTCCGCGGTGATCACGGTGGCGGGCGGCAGCCCGGCCAGGCTCGGGGCGCGCAGCGGGGATGCGTAGGGGTGGGCGCCGTCGGCGGGATCGGCCAGGTAGTGGCCCCAGTACCAGGCCACCGAGCGGCGGTTGAAGAGCAGCGGGTCGTCGTGCCGCTCCGGCGGTGCGGCGGCGACCGCGCGGTGGTCGGTGTTGGGGTAGACCAGCAGCTGGTGGCGCAGGGCCGGGCCGCCCTCGTCCCGGGCGAGCAGGGTGAGGGCGGCGGTGAGGTTGCCCCCGGCGCTGTCGCCGCCGACGGCCAGCCGGGCCGGGTCGACGCCGAGGGCGGCGGCGTTCCCGGCCAGCCACCGGGCGGCGGCGCGGCAGTCGTGGACGGCCGCGGGGAAGGGGTGCTCGGGGGCCAGGCGGTAGCCGACGGAGGCGGTGACGCAGCCGACGGCGTTGGTCAGCCGACGGCAGATCGCGTCGCTGGTGTCGGGCGAGCCGAGGGTCCAGCCGCCGCCGAACAGGTAGAGCAGCGCGGGCAGCGGCCGGCCGGCCGGCTCGGGGCGGTAGAGCCGCAGGGCGAGCTCGCCGCCGGGGCCGGGGATCCGGTGCTCCTCGACGGCGGCGACGGGCTCGGGGGTGCCGGCGGCGGCCCGGATGTCGGCGAGGTCGGCGGCGCGGGCCTGGGCCGGGGTGAGGCTGTAGAGCGGGGGTGTGCCGGCCTGCGCACGGCGTTCGCGCAGGGCCTGGGCCTGGGGGTGCAAGGGCATGGTCATCCCATCGGACGGCGGGGGTCGGGCGCTCCTGCTCGGAGCCTGCCCGGTCGGTCACGCCCGGACGGGCTCGCGGAGGGGAGTCCTGGGGCTTGTCCGAGCAGTTCGCGTCGCGAGAGCGCGGCGGGGAGTG
Source organism: Kitasatospora sp. NPDC005748 (assembly GCF_040630735.1). Lineage (NCBI taxonomy): Bacteria > Bacillati > Actinomycetota > Actinomycetes > Kitasatosporales > Streptomycetaceae > Kitasatospora > Kitasatospora sp. NPDC005748. The sequence continues at coordinate 66,886 of NZ_JBEXYD010000005.1, read as the reverse complement.
TCGGACAAGTCCTAGGGGGTGCTGGCAGAGTCGCGTCGGATCAGGCGGGACTTTGCCGACGCTCCCTAGCGGTCGGCCTCGACGTAGATCGTCTCGTCGGTGCGGAACGCGGTGTCGAGGTCGGCGACGTCGGCGCGGACGCCCTGCCGGTAGGCGCAGTGGCGGATCGCGTCGGCCTCGAAGCCGGCCTCGGTGAGGACGTGCCGCAGCTCGTCCAGGTCGTAGATCCACTGGTGGCCGTAGTACCGGAAGATCTGGTTGACCAGGAAGGCCGGGCGCGGCGGCATCGGCGGGCCGAACCCCATGGTGGTGAGGCGCCGGCGGTGCTTGGTGAGGAAGCCGTCGTCGGTCGCGTAGCCGATCAGGTAGCGGGCCAGGTCGGGGGTGGTGACGCGCAGCACGCCGCCGGGGCGCAGCACCCTCCGGGCCTCGCGCAGCCAGCCGATCGCGACCGGCATGGTGACGTGCTCGATCAGGTGCTCGGCGTAGACCCAGTCCACGCTGGCGTCCGCGAAGGGCAGCGGGCGGCCGATGTCGAGCTGGGTGAACCAGCGGTCGCCGTCGACGCGGTAGAGGGTGCCGGGTTCGGTACTGGCGCCGGGGCTGCGCAGGGCGGTCAGGTCGGTCCCGAGGCCTTCCGGGTGGGCCGTCCGGAAGGCGGCGAACTCGATTCCGGTGATGCCGAGTTCGCGGAAGCCCTGGTGGTCCCGCGGGAGGCCGCCGGCGGCCGGTTCGAGCTTCTCGCAGGTGGCGACGTCGGCGCTGAACGCGTCGAGGCGGACGGCGAGGCCGTCCGGGTCGTCCCAGTCCCAGCCGGGGAAGGCGTCCTGGTTCTTCATGTCGTCGGTCTCTCTGTCGGGCGTGCGGTGCTTCGGCCCGGAACTTCGGTCCGGAGCTCGGTGCGGGGCCGCGCGGTGGGGCGGTGGGCCGGGCGCGGGGGATGGGAGGGGCCGCGCGGTGGGGCGGGGGGCCGGGGTCGCGCCGTCAGGCGGTGGGCCGGGGCGCGGGGGCTGTCGGCCAGGGCGCGAGGGCGCTGCGGTCCAGGTCCGCGAGGGTGGGCCGGCCCAGCAGGGCCAGCGTGTGCTCGAGTTCGTCGCGGAGCAGGTCGAGGACGCGGACCACTCCCGCCTCGCCGTCGACGGCGAGCCCCCACAGCACGGGGCGGCCGACCAGGACGGCCCGGGCGCCGAGCGCGAGGGCGACGGCGATGTCGGTGCCGGTGCGGACGCCGCCGTCGAGCAGCACCGGGACCTCCGGCGGAAGCGCCGCGACCACCTCGGGCAGCGCCGCCAGCGCCGGGAGCGCGCCGTCCAGTTGACGGCCGCCGTGGTTGGAGACCACCACGGCGTCCACCCCGTGTTCGGCGGCGAGCCGGGCGTCCTCGGCGGTCAGGATGCCCTTGAGGACCAGCGGGAGGCGGGTGCGGGCCCGCAGCCAGGCCAGGTCGGACCAGGTCAGGCTGGGGTCGAACTGCTCCAGGGCGTGCTCGGCGATGCCCGAGGAGCCCGCGTCGGCGCGGTGGCTGGCGGCCATCAGCGCGGGGTCGAGGTTGACGGCGCGGATGTCCGGCGGAACGGCGAAGCCGTTGCGCAGGTCGCGCAGCCGACGGCCGATCCGGGGCGCGTCCACGGTCAGCATGAGCGCGGCGAAGCCGGCCGCCTCGGCCCGCTCGATCAGGGCGGCGAGCGCGTCGCGCCGGCGCAGCCAGTAGAGCTGCAACCAGAGCGGCCCGGTGGCCGCGGCCGCGATGGACTCCAAGCTGCGGCTGGCGAAGATTCCGGCGACCAGCACCGCGCCGGCCCGGCCGGCTGCCCGGGCGGTCACGGTTTCCCCGCCCGAATGGACCAGCCGGTGGTAGGCCATCGGGGCAATTGCGAGTGGCGTCCGGAGCTCGGTTCCGAGCAGCGGGACGGCGGTCGAGCAGGTCGAGACGTCGACCAGCGTGCGGGGGCGCAGTGCATAGTGACCGAACATTTCCCGGTTGGCCGCCAGGGTGCGTTCGGATCCACTGCCACCCTCGATGAAGTCCCATATTTCCGGTGGTAGTTGGGCGCGCGCCGCGCGCTCCATACCGGCCAGCGTGAGTAGTCCCACGGGCATCCTCGTTCCCGGACGGCCGCGCTCGGACCAGTCCCGCTTCGGCAGCGTAGAAGGTACGGACCAGATTGGTATAGACCTTGATTTGACCAAACGTCTGTGCAAAGGTCTGGCAACGGAATTGACCGTATTGGTTTGAGAACGGCGTCCATGTCAAATCTCCTCTCCGTGGAGTGGCGTTGACCGGCATTTCCCTCCCCGCACTTCCACCCTCCTCACCGCCGCACGCCGACGCCCCGGACGACTGGGTGGCACGGTTCCTGCTGGCCGGCCCCGAGGACGCGGAGTGCCTGCGCTTCGGCACACCCGTCGACCGCGCCACCCTGCGCGCCCTGGTCGACGAGCAGGCCGCACGGCTGACCGCGGCCGGCCTCGGCCCCGGCGGCACCGCGGCGCTGCGACTGCCGCCCTCCCTGGGCTTCGTCGCCGCGCTGCTCGCCTGCTGGCAACTGCGCGCCCAGGTAACCCTGCTGGACCATCGGCTGACCGACCACGAGATCGCCCTGGCGGTCGAACGGCTGACCCCGCAGGTGCTGGTAGGGTCCGAGCACCGGCCCTCGGCGGCGCTGCGCGGCTTCTCCGAGGTCGAGCCGGTGGCCGTCCGGCTACCGGGCGGGCGACCTGCCCGGACCGGCCACGCGCTGGTCCAGCTCAGCTCCGGGTCCACCGGCCCGGCCAAGGTCATCGCCCGTACCGCCGGCGACCTGCTCCGTGAACTCGACTGCTACCGGCGGTTGGCGGACTTCCCCGGCGAGGGCGAGCGGGTGGTGCTGCTCTCCTCGGTGGTGCACGTGCTCGGACTGGTCGGCGGACTGCTGAACAGCCTGTACGCCCACGCACCGCTCACCGTGCCGGAGCGGATGACGGCGGCGGGTATCCTGGCCGCCGTCGGCGACGAGGGGGAACGGCCGACCACCGTGATCGGTGTCCCCTTCCACGCCGAACTGCTGGCCGGTGTGGCCGCGCCCCCGGCGCTGCCACGGCTGCGCCGGATGGTGGTGGCCGGGGAGCTGGTCCGCCCGGGCCTGCCGGCGGCCTTCACCGCCCGGTACGGCGTACCGCTGGGCACCATGTACGGGATGACCGAGCTCGGCGTCATCGCCACCGATCTGGACGGCGCGCTGCACCCGGCGAAGCGTCCCGTGCACGGGATGGAACTGCGCCTGGTGGCAGGCGAGTTGCAGCTGGGCACGGCCGCCTCGCCGTACCCTGGGCTGGACGACCCGACCCGGTGGTCGGACGGCTGGCTGCACACCCGCGACGCCGCGGAGCTGGACCGGGCCACCGGGCTGGTCACCGTGCTGGGCCGGCGGGACTCCCAGGTCTCGATCGGCGGGCTGAAGGTGGACCTCACCGAGGTCGAACTGATCCTGGCCGCCCTGCCCCAGGTCCGCGAGGCCGTCGTGGTCTTCGACGAGGGCGCCATCGAGGCGTACCTCGCCGCCGACCAGGACGCCGACCACGCGCTGGTCCGGGACGGGCTGACCCGGCGGCTCGCCGCCTACAAGCGGCCCCGCCGGCTGTCCTTCCTCCCGCAACTGCCGCGCACCGCCACCGGAAAGCTGCTGCGCGACCCGGCCGCCCTGCGGGCGACCGCCGCCGAACCGCCCCGCTGACCGGCCTCGCCGGGAGGCGCCGGACAGACCCGCCGCACCCGGACCGCCGCGTCCCCGACTCCCCGCCGCTTCTCCCCGCCGCTTGCTTCTCCCCCGACGATCCGCGCGCCGCTGCGCGCGAGTACAGGAGCACACCATGCAGGACCGCATCCGCGAGTTCGTCCTCGCCGCCCTGACCGAGATGCAGTACGACGTCTCCGAGGTCACCGGCGACACCGACCTCGGCCCGGCCGGGCTCGACCTGGAGTCGCTCGCGCTGGCCGACCTCTCGGTCCAGGTCGAGGACGAGTTCGGGATCAAGTTCGACTTCGACGAGATGGAGAGCACCGCGCTGATGACGCTCGACGAGTTCACCGCCGACGTCGCCAAGCGCTTCGCCGCCGTCACCGCCACCTCCGGCAGCCCCGCGTGACCGAGCCCGTCCTCCCCGACCGGGCCGAGGTACTGACGATCCTGGCGGCGTTCGGGCAGCGCGCCGCCGACACCGTCCCCGAGGAACTCGGCTCTCTGGAACTCACTTGGCTGATAGCCGAGTTCGAGCAGCGCTACGGCATCGAGCCGGATCTCGACGACGAACGCTTCGAGGCGATCCGGACGGTGGACGACGCCGTCGAGGTGCTCCGCTCCGCCGTCCTCGCGGCGGCCGCCGGCGCCCCGCCGGAACGGACCGCAGGGGTCGCGCAGTCATGACCGGCCACGCTCCGCCCGCCGTCCGGCCCGTGGTCACCGGAGTCGGCGTGCTCAGCGCGGCCGGCACCGGGCTGGACGCGCTCACCGACGCGGCCGCCCTCGGCAAGACCGCGTTCACCACGGTGACCAGGTTCGACGTCTCCGCGCGCCGGACCACCCGGGCCGCGCTGCTGGCCGAGCCGGTGCCGCTGGCCGACGCCGTCCTCGCCGCCGTGGACCAGGCCTGCCGCCAGGCCGGCCTGCCCGCCGGGCGCGGCGGTGACGGCCCCGACGGCGACGGCCGGGCCGCGGCGGACCGGGAGGGCATGCCCGTCCTGCTCGCGCTGCACAGTGACCTCCACACCCGGGCCGTCACCGCCGCCGTCGCCGCCGGAGCCACCGCCGCCTGGGGGACCGCCGGCGTCACCCGCGTCTACACCGGTGCCTGCGTCGCCGCCGGCACCGCCGTGGCCGACGCCGCCGCCCTGGTGGCCGCCGGCCGCCACCCCCGGGTGCTGGTCGCCGCCGGCCACCTGGTGGAACCGGGCGTCTTCGCCGCCTTCGACGCCGGCCGGGCGCTGGCCCGGGACGGCGAGCTGCGCCCGTTCAGCGCCGGCCGGACCGGCACCCTGCTCGGCGACGCGGCCGCCGCCGTGGTCGTCGAGGCGGAGCCGCGGGCCGAGCTGCGCGGCGCACCCGTGCTCGCCCGGCTGGCCGGCTGGGGCCGGTCCGGGGACGCCCACCACGTCTGCCGCCCGGAGCCGAGCGGCGACGGCGTCGCCCGCGCCGTCGGGGCCGCGCTCGCCCGGGCGGGCCTCGCCCCGGACGAGGTCGGCTACGTCAACGCCAACGGCACCGGTTCGCCGCTGTCCGACCGGGCCGAGGCCAACGCCCTGCACCAGGTGTTCGGCGCGCACGCCGGGCGGCTCCCGGTGAGCTCCAGCAAAGCCGTCCACGGGCACGCCCTGGAGGCCTCCGCCCTGCTCGAACTCGCCGTCACCATCGGAGCGTTGCGCGACGGGCGGCTCCCGGTGAACGCCGGCTGGCTCGGCCCGGACCCGGACGTCGGACTGGACCTCGTGCTGGACGGCCCGCGCGCCGACCGGCCACGCTACGCGCTGACGCTCAACTCCGCCTTCGGCGGTGCCAACACCGCACTCCTGGTGGCGACCCGGTGAGCGCACTGCGCGTCCTCGCCGAAGCCCGCTGGCCGGAGCCGGGCCACCACGAGCCGCTCCCGCCGATCCCCGGCTTCACCGCCTCCTCCTTCAATCCGCTGGTCGCCGAGACCGCCGAGCGCTGCCTGCGCGCCCGGCACGGCAGCGCCCCGGCCCCCGGCCGGACCGCCCTGCTGCTGGCCAGCGCGGGCGGCGACCGCGCCACCGCCCGCGCCATCGACGACGCCGCCGCCTCCGGGGGGCGGGTGCCGCCCCTGCTGTTCTTCCAGTCCAACCCGAACGCCGTGCTCGGACACATCGCCGCCCGCTGGGGCCTGACCGGGCCGGTGGTGTCGATCAGCCCGGCCGACTCCGTACCCGGCCTGGTGCCGCAGGACGCGCTCGACCTGGCGGCGCTGCTCCTCGCGGACGGCGACGCGGACCAGGTGCTCGTCGTCGCCGCCGAGCAGGCGGCGTCCGCCGGGGGAACGGACCGGGCCGCCGCCGTCCTGGTCACGGCCGGCTGACCCACGCCGCCCCGCCACCGCACACCACGCCGCCTCCGTACCCCGCCACCCCGTATCGCCCGCACCGCCATCGAGCGAGCGGCGCACCCGACGCGCCCCGCCGAAGTACGCCCAGCACCATGGGAGGGATTCACCACCGTGAGCATCCGCAGTATCCGCACCCTTCTCGCGGACGACCCCGACGTCGGCGCCGGCAACGTCCTCACCCGCCGGATGGCCCTGGGCCTCGGACTGGACGAACCGCTGCTGGCCTTCGACACCCCGGTGGACGGCCATGCCGCCTGGCAGCCCTTCACGCTGCGCGAACTCGACCGCGCCGTCCGGGCCCGGGCGGCGGCCCTGCACGGCCTCGGCGTCACCCGCCGCGACCCGGTGGTGGTCTACGCGACGGACGTCGCCGACCATGTGCTCTCCTTCCTCGCACTGGCCCGGCTCGGCGCCATCCCGGCGCTGCTGAACCCGAACGTGGACGGGGAGCGCGCCGCCCGCTACATCGCCCGGATCGGCGCCGTCGGCATCCTCGCCGACGCCCCGCACCTCACCGCGCTGGCCGGCCACGACCCGGGCGCCCCGCTGCTCCCGGAGGTCGGCACGCTCGGCTCGGGCGACCCGGACGCCGCCCCCGCCCCCTACCGGCACTGGTCCGACGACCCGGTGGCGATCACGCACTCCTCCGGCACCACCGGGATGCCCAAGGCAGTCGTCCACTCCCACGCGAGCCTGTACGCGGCGATCCGCCACCGCCTGCGACTGCCCCGCCCGCAGGGCCAGGAGCGGATGCTCAGCGCACTGCCCGCGCCGCACGCCGCCACCCTGATCGCGGTGAACCTCGCGCTCAGCTCGCACACCCGGCTCGACCTGCTCTCCCGGCAGGCCGGCGCCGGTGTGCTGGACGCCATCGAGGAGCGCCGGCCCACCGGTGTCATCGGCTTCGCCGCCACCTGGGCCGAGCTGGCCCACCACGACCTGGCGAAGCGCGAGTTGTCGTCGGTCGCGCTCTGGTGGAACACCGGGGACTGCGCCCACGAGGTGCACATCCGCCGGCTGATCGCGGCCGGCAGCCGCGAAGCCGTCACCCGCGAGGGCCGGGTCCGGCTGCCCGGCTCGCTGTTCGTGGACGGCCTCGGCTCCACCGAGATGGGCCACTCGCACTTCTTCATCACCCACGGACCCGGCACCGAACGCTACGGCCGCTGCGTCGGCCGCCCGCACGCCTTCGTCGACTGCGAGCTGGTCGGCCCGGACGGCGAGCCGCTGGGGACGGGCGAGGTCGGCGAACTCGCCACCGCCTCCCCCACCCTGGCACTCGGCTACTGGAACGACTCGGTCAAGACCTTCCGCACCCGGATCCGCGGCCGCTTCCTCACCGGGGACCTCATGTACCGGGACGAGGAGGGCTACTACTACCACGTCGACCGCGCCGTGGACTCAGTGGAACTCGGCGACGGCAAGCGGCTGTTCACCGCGATGTCGGAGGAGCGGGTACTGGCCGCCTGCCCCGACGTGGCGGACTGCACGGTGGTCGCCGTCCGGGACGGCGACCAGGTGGTCACCGACGTCCTGCTGATCCTGACCGCGGACGCGGATCCGACGGCCGACCGCACCAAGGCGGTCACCGCGGCCCTCGACGAGGCCGCGGCGGCCACCGTCCGCCAGGTCCTGGTGGTGGCGGGCGACGACATCCCGCTCGGGCCGACCGGTAAGGTCCGCAAGGTGCTGCTGCGCCGCCGCTACCTCGACTCGGTGGCCGCCCGATGAGCGCGGCCACCGCCCGCCCGGGCGCCGTGGTCACCGGGATCGGCCTGGTCACACCGGTCGGCCGAAAGCCGGCCGAGGTCTTCGAGGCGCTCACCGCCGGCCGCTCCGGCATCCGCGCGCTGCCCGAGGGCCACGCCGCGCACGGCTGGCTCACCGCCGCCGGCCTGGCACCCGCCGTCGAGGGCCGCGAGGTGCTGCCGCCCACCGAGACCAGGTGCGTGGACCGGTTCGTGCTGCTCGCCCTCGCCGCCGCCGACGACGCGCTCGCCGACGCCGGCCTGGTGGTCGGCCGGGACGCCGACCCGCACCGCACCGCCGTGGTACTGGCCACCGGCGGCGGCGGGCTGGAGACCTTCGAGCAGCAGTCGCACCGCCGACTGGAGCGCGGCCGGCCCGGCGTCAGCCCGTACCTGCTGCCCGGCATGCTCTCCAACATGGCCACCGCCCGGATCGCCATCAAACACGGTATCCGGGGCTTCAGTTCGGCCATCGTGACGGCCTGTGCGGCCGGCGCCCAGGCCGTCGCCGAGGGGCTGCGGCTGATCCGGGCCGGCGACGCCGACGTGGTGGTCTGCGGCGGCAGCGAGTCCTCGCTGCACCCGACGATCGCCGCCGCCTTCACCAACGCCCGTGCACTGTCGGCCGGCTGGGACGATCCGACCGAGGCCAGCCGGCCGTTCGACGCCCGCCGCAACGGCTTCGTCCTCGGCGAGGGCAGCGCCGTCCTCGTCCTGGAGCGGGCCGAGCACGCGGACGCCCGCGGCGCGGCCGGGTACGCCGACCTCACCGGCTGGGGCGCCTCGACGGACGCCCACCACCCGACCATGCCACGACCGGACGGCTCGGGCGCGGCCGACGCGATGCGCGCCGCGATCGCCAACGCGGGTCTGGCGCCGTCCGACATCGGCTACGTCAACGCGCACGGCACCGGCACCAAACTGGGCGATGTCGCCGAGACCGCCGCCCTGCGGGCGGTCTTCGGCGAGCACGGTCCGGCGGTCAGCTCCACCAAGGGCGCGACCGGCCATCTCCTGGGCGCCGCAGGGGCGTTGGAGGCAGTGGTAACCGCGCTCGCGGTCGCCCGGGGGACGCTGCCACCGACGCTCAACCTGACCGATCCCGATCCGGCCTGCGCGCTCGACCACGTGCGCGGCGCGGCCCGGTCCGTACCGCCGGGCGCCGCGCTGAGCAACGCGTTCGCCTTCGGCGGGCACAACCTCAGCCTGGTCTTCGGCCCGGCGTCCACCCGGTCCGTCAAGTAACCGACCGGGCACCGGGGTCGCACCCCGGCCTGCCCCGGGGCACCCGTCGGAGCCGACCCGGCCCGGCGCGGCGCCCCGGCCACCCATCATTCGCCACCCCCGGGGAGCACCCGTTGTCCATCCAGTCCATCACCCATGTCGAGTTCCACTGCGCGGACGCCGACAAGACCGCGGCCGGCCTCCGTGCCGACTTCGGCTTCGTGCCCGATGAACGCACGCCCGACGCCCACACGCCCGACGCCCGCACGCCCGATGCCCGGACGTCGGCGGAGCAGGCGCCCGGGGAGCCGGCTGCCGGGCCGGACGGCGTACGCACCGTCCGGCTGCGCCAGGGCGACATCCGGCTGCACCTCGTCTCCGCCGCCGACCCCGCCCACCCGGTCGCCCGGTTCGTCGCCGTGCACGGCGACGGCGTCGGGGTGATCGCGCTCGGCTGCACCGACCCTCAGGCCTCGCTGGAGCGAGCCGAGCGGCACGGCGCCCGCGTCCTGGACCGGGCCGGCGGCCTGGTGGCGGGCTTCGGCGACGTCGCCCTGCGGTTCGTCCCCGACACCGCCGCCGGGGCGGCCTCCGGCCCGGCCGCGGAGGCCGCCCCCGGCGCCCTGCTGGACGCCCTCGACCACGCCGCGATCTGCGTCCCGGCCGGCGAACTCGCCCCCGCCGTGCGGTTCTGCGAGGCCGCGCTCGGCCTCCACCGGATCTTCGGCGAGTACATCGAGGTCGGCGAGCAGGCGATGGACTCCAGCGTGGTGCAGAGCGCCTCCGGCGAGGTCACCTTCACCCTGATCGAGCCCGACACCTCCCGCCGGCCCGGCCAGATCGACACCTTCCTGGCCGACAACGAGGGCGCGGGCGTCCAGCACCTGGCCTTCCGCACCGGCGACATCGCCACCGCCGTGCGCACCATCCGCGACCGCGGGGTGGAGTTCCTCACCACTCCGGGCGCCTACTACGACGCGCTGGCCGAGCGGCTCGGCGGAACGGCCATCCCGGTCGACACGCTGCGCGAACTCGACGTGCTGGTCGACCAGGACCACGGCGGGCAGCTCTTCCAGATCTTCCTGCGCTCGACCCACCCGCGCCGGACCTACTTCCTGGAACTGATCGAGCGCCAGGGTGCGGGCACCTTCGGCACCGCGAACATCAAGGCCCTGTACGAGGCCGTCGAGCGGACGAACGCCACCGCCTCCGTCTGAGCAACCCCCGCCCCGCAGAAGGAGGCCCCCGCATGACCACCGCACCCGAGTTCCGGCTCACCGAGGCCGAGCGCGCACTGCTGCCCACCCCCGAGGAGGTGGCGGGCTACCTCGAACACGGCTGGTACCTCTCCCGCCGGCTGTTCAGCGACGAGGAGCTGGACACCCTGCAGGCCGCCACGGAGAAGTACTACGAGGGCCACCGCGACCGCGAACTCGCCGTCCGCCCGCCGAACCTCGCCGCCTGGACGCCGGAGCACGGCCCGGTCCAGCGGCACAACGACTACGTGCACTACGAGAGCGACGCCATCGGCGCGATCCTGCGCAAGCCGCTGCTGGGCGCCGTCGCCGCGCTGCTGGCCGAGGCCGAGGAGATCCGGGTCTTCCAGGCGACGCTGATCTACAAGCCGCCGGTGCCCGAGGAGCCGACCAACCAGGTGCCCTGGCACTTCGACAAGCACTACTGGCAGACGTCCAGCTCCGACCGGATGCTCACGGCCTTCCTGCCGTTCCACGACTGCGGGGTGGAGAACGGCACGATCACCATGATCGACGGCAGCCACCGCTGGCGCGAGCTGGACTCCGGCGAGGACTCCACCCGGCACTTCGCCCACCGCGACCGCTCCGAACTGGAGTCGATCCTGGCCGCCAACGCGCACCACAACGGGCAGCAGGTGCGCAAGGTCCCGATCGAGATCCCGCGCGGGCACGTCAGCTTCCACCACTGCCGGACCTACCACGGCAGCGGTGCCAACCTGTCCGACGCACCGCGCCGCGCCGTCTCGCTGCACCTCCAGGACGGCGGGAACGAGTACCGCCACCACCTCAGGCCGGACGGCGGCACGGTGGTCTACAACCACGACGTGGTGGTCCGCCGCACCGCCGACGGCCGGCCGGACTACGCCGACCCGGACATCTGCCCGACCCTCTGGCGGGGCACCCCGTGACGGCGGTCGGCGGCACCGCCACCACGGCGGCCCCGGCGGGCCCGGTCCCCCGGCCGGGCGCCGCCGGGCCCGCGCCGCTGGGCACCCCCGAGCAGCGGTACCGGATGCTGCGGCTGATCCGCGGCTTCGAGGAGCAGGCGCTCACCCTGGTGAAGTCCGGGGTGATCACCGGCGGCATCCACCCCTACATCGGCCAGGAGGCCGTGGCGGTCGGCGTCTGCGCCGCGCTGGGCCCGGGCGACCGGCTCACCTCCACCCACCGCGGGCACGGCCACGTGCTCGCCCGGGGTGTCGACCCCCGTCGGCTGCTCGCCGAACTGGCCGGCCGGGTCGACGGGTTGAACCGGGGCCGGGGCGGCTCCATGCACGCCGCCGACCTCTCGCTGGGCATCCTGGGCGCCAACGGCATCGTCGGCGCCGGTGCGCCGATCGCGGTCGGCGCCGCCTGGGCGGCCCGGCAGGCCGGCGACGACCGGGTGGCGGTCTCCTTCTTCGGTGACGGCGCGCTCAACCAGGGCGTCCTGCTGGAGTCGTTCAACCTGGCCGCGATGTGGCGGCTGCCGGTGGTCTTCGTCTGCGAGAACAACGGCTACGCCACCACCCTGCCGGCCGCCACCGCGGTCGCGGGCAGCGCGGTCGGCCGGGCGGCCGCCTTCGGCATACCCGCCGTCACCGTCGACGGGATGGACACCGAGGCCGTCCGGGCCGCGGCCGAGGAGGCCGTCGCCCGGGCCCGGTCCGGCGGCGGCCCGGGCTTCCTGGAGTGCCGCACCTACCGCTTCGAGGGCCACCACACCATGGAACGCCGGATGAAGCTGCGCTACCGCACGCCGGAGGAGGTGGCCGACTGGCGGGCCCGCGACCCGCTGCCGCGCGCCGCGGCCGCGATCGGCGAGGTACGCGCCGCCGAGCTCGACGCCTCGGTGGCGGCCGAGCTGGCGGCCGCCGAGCAGTTCGCGCTCGCCTCCGAACTGCCCGACCTGGAGGGCGCGTTGGACTATCTGTACGCCGACGGACGGCGGCCGCGGGCGGGAGCGACGGGATGACCAGACTCTCCTACACCAAGGCGCTGAACCGGGCACTGGCCGACGAGTTGGCCGAGGACCCCGCGGTCTGCGTGTTCGGCGAGGACATCGGCGCCGGCCTGGCCGGTCCGACCCTCGGACTGCTCGACCGCTTCGGGCCCGGGCGGATCGTCGACACCCCGCTCTCCGAACAGGCCTTCACGGCGATGGCGATCGGCGCGGCGCTGAGCGGCCGACGGCCGGTGATCGAGTTCCAGATCCCCTCGCTGCTGTTCCTCGTCTTCGAGCAACTCGTCAACCAGGCGCACAAGTTCTCCCTGATGACCGGCGGCCAGGCCAGTGTCCCGCTGACCTGCGTGGTCCCCGGATCCGGCTCCCGGGACGGCTGGGCGGGCCAGCACTCCGACCATCCCTACAGCCTGTTCGCGCACGCCGGGGTGAAGACGGTGGTGCCCGCCACGCCGACCGACGCGTACGGCCTGCTCCGCTCGGCCGTGCGCGACCCGGACCCGGTGGTGGTGTTCGCGCCGGCCGCCGCGCTGGCCGTGCGCGAGACCGTCACCTGGGCGCTGGAGCCGATCCCGCTCGGCTCGGCGCGCGTCCACCGCACCGGCACCGACGTCACCCTGGTCGCCGTCGGCCACCTGGTGCACGACGCGCTGGCGGTCGCGGAGGAGCTCGCCGACGAGATCTCGGTCGAGGTGCTCGACCCCCGTACGCTGCACCCCTTCGACTGGACGGCGCTGGCCGCCTCGTTGGAGCGCACCGGCCGGCTGGTGGTCGTCGACGACTCCAACCGCAGCTGCGGCATCGGCGCCGAGGTGCTGGCCACCGCCGCCGAGGAGATGCGGCTGATCGCCCCGCCCCGCCGCGTCACCCGCCCCGACGGCGCCGTCCTGCCGTTCGCCCCCGCCCTCGACCGCGCCCTCCAGCCCGGCCGGGAGCAGCTGCGGCACGCGCTGCGCGCCGTCATGAAGTAACCCGAGGGTGCGCGCCCCCTGTCCGGCGCGCACCCCTCGTGGCAGAATCCCGTTCCCCCGTGAAGGAGCTCCACATGTCCACCAGCCGTTACCACTGGGACCGTTCGCACCCCGGCCTGACCGGTCTCCAGGAGGCCATCGACCCGCTGCGCCGCGAGGTCGTCGGCCACACCGTCTACGGCGGACTGACCAGCATCGGACACGTGCGCACCTTCCTGGACCGGCACGTCTTCGCCGTGTGGGACTTCATGTCGCTGCTGAAGAGCCTGCAGCGCGAGCTGACCTGCGTCGACGTGCCGTGGGTCCCGAACGGCCCGACCGCCAGCCGCCGGCTGATCAACGACATCGTGCTGGTGGAGGAGAGCGACGAGCTCGGCGAGGGCTTCACCAGCCACTTCGAGCTGTACGTCGAGGGCATGCGGCAGGCCGGCGCCGACCCGGCACCGGTCGAGGCCTTCCTGGAGCTGCTGCGCGCGGGCACCCCGGTGCCCGAGGCGCTGAAGACCGCCGGGGTGCCGCAGGCCGCCGTGGACTTCACCGCGACCACCTGGGAGATCATCGAGAACGCGCCGGTGCACTGCCGCGCGGCCGCGTTCGCCTTCGGCCGCGAGGACCTCATCCCCGACATGTTCGCCCAGGTCATCAGCATCGACGACCCGGACGGCGCGCTCACCGTGTTCAAGGACTACCTGGCCCGGCACATCGAGGTGGACGGCGAGCAGCACACCCCGATGGCGATGCAGATGCTGATCGACCTCTGCGGCGACGACGACGCCAAGTGGGCGGCCTGCGCGGAGACCGTCCGGCTCGCGCTCAGCGCCCGGGTGCGGCTCTGGACGGCGATCGAGGAGGCCTTCCCGGCCTGACCGGCACCGGGACGGTACCGGAGGGCACGGGAGGGCACGGGAGGGCACGCACCGCCTTGGTGCCCTCCGGGCCTCCGGAGCCCCGGACCGACGCGAGGGGGTGGGCCCGACGGCCCACCCCCTCGTCGGCGTCGCCGTTACGCGGCGGCCCGACCCGCTCAGAGCACCTTCGCGAGGGTGGTGGCCAGCTCGGGCAGCACGTCGGCCGGGTCGCGGTGGCGGTGCAGTGCTGCCCGCCCCTCGGCGCTGCGCAGCCGGGCGGCCAACCGGGCCGGGAGCACCGCCGTGGTGAGCGCTCCGGCCCCGTGGAACCCCTCCACCGTCCAGGAGACCCACGGCAGCGGATAGTTGGCGGCCGGACTGAAGAACACCGGCCGGTAACCCTGGAAGGCGATCCGGTAGGCGCCGAACCGGCTCCAGTTGGAGAAGCTGAACCGGCGGTGCTCCGGGTCGAAGCCGAGCGGCACACAGTCGCGCAGCCGGGACCGCCCGATCGCCTCCAGGAAGGCCAGATTGGAGCGGAGGTTGAGGTGCCCGTCGGCGAACCCCTCCAGCGCCTCGCGCAGGGCGGCCGCGAGGGCCGCCGGGCCGTCCTGCGCCGCGTGGGGCAGGTGGACGTCCCCCAGCAGGTTGCCGACCAGGGTCGGCGGCAGACCGAGCGGGCGGCGTGCGTTGACCGGGACGGTGAGCCAGCGGGTCTCGCCGTCCTCGTCCAACTCCCGCACCGTACTGACGACATGGGCGCAGAGCACGTCGCCGGAGGAGAGTCTTCGCCCTGCTGTCGCGCTGAACTCCTCGCGCATCCGGGCGAGTTCGGCCTCGCCGAAGTACAGCTGGACGGTCCGGTTGGCGCGCGGCCCGGCCGCCACCGCAGCGGCCAGCACGGCGGCCTCGGCCGGGCCGGGCAGTCGGAACCCGGGCCGCCCGCAGTCCTCGGCGGGCAGCACCTTGCCGAGCAACGCGTCCTGGTCCTCGACCAGTTCGGCCTCGGGCAGCTCCTCGCCCTCCACTGCGGCGGACCAGGCCCGCATCAGCAGCATGAAGCTCTGCAGGTCACCGATCGCGTGGTGCCAGGAGCAGCCCAGCACCGTGCCGCCGGCCGAGGGCCGGGTGATCCGGACGGTGAGCAGCGGGACGCCGCCGGCCCGGGCGGCTGGGGCGTCCACCGGGTCGACCAGCGCGGCGCCGGCCGAGGTGACCCGGCCCATCGCCTCCGCCAGCGTGCCGTCGACGTCGTAACTGTCCATCGGTACACCGGAGTCGTCGCAGACGGCGGTCAGTTCGTCGCCGTCGGTGCGCAGCCGCCCGGCGAACGCCGGGACCTGCGCCAGTGCCCGGGCGAGGCCGGCGGCGAGCCGGTCCTCGTCCAGGGTCTGTTCGAAGAAGAGGACCACCGAGACCGAGAGGTCGGCCAGCATGGTGTCCATCAGCCCGCAGCGCAGGCGGGTCCCCGGGGCCCGGCCGGCCCGGACCAGCCGGGAATCGCGCAACTGCGGCCAGAGACTCATCGGTCCATCCAGGGGCTCGCGGGGGGCCGCCCGGAGCGCTCCGGGCGGCGGGCAGACGCTCCGGACGGCGTGGCAGACGCTCCGGACGATGGGGCAAACGATAGGGCAGCGGTCCGCTTCCGATCCAGTGGTCCAGTCCAATTGACTCGGGCTGGTCAAGGGCGGGAGCGCCCCCGGAGCCCCGCCGGGAACGCCGGGCCGCCCCGGCCGGACTAGAATCCGAACCATGGGAGAGCGCGCAGGCGCGCCCGTCGCGCCGCCTCTGGTCCTCGTCACCGACCGGGACTCGCAGCTGATCGATCCCGGCCGGTCGTACCACGTCGGCCGCGACCCGACCAGCGAGATCGTCATCGACGACCCGCGGGTCTCCTGGCACCACGCCGTCCTGCACACCAGTGACGGCCACTGGCTGCTGGACGACGTCGGCAGCACCAACGGCACCTTCACCGACGGCCGCCGGATCGACCACCAGGACGTCGGCCCCGGCACCCGGCTACGGTTCGGCAACCCCGCCGACGGCCCCTCCGCGACCTTCGCCGGGCTGCCCGCGCCGGCCGGCCGCGAGCGGCCGTCGCTGATCGCCCCGCAGGCCTCCGGCGTCTTCCGGCAGCCCAGCGCGATCATCCGGCTCCCGGGCCGGACGGTGCGGATCGGCCGGGCCGACGACAACGACCTCGTCCTGGACGACCTGGTGGTCTCGCGCCACCACGCCGAGCTGCGCACCCTCCCCGACGGCGGGCACGAGATCGTCGACCTCGCCAGCCACAACGGCACCTACCTCAACGGCCGCCCGGTGGTCCGGGCCCCGGTCGGGCCGGCCGACATCGTCGGCATCGGCCACTTCGCGCTCTGCCTGTCCGGCGACGAGCTGGTCGAGTACACCGACACCGGCGAGATCTCGCTGGACGTCCAGGGCCTGGTGGTCCGGGTCGGCCCCGACCGCCGGGTGCTGCTGGACGGCGTCGGCTTCCCGCTCGCCGAGAAGGCCCTGCTCGCGGTGGCCGGGCCCAGCGGCGCCGGCAAGTCCACCCTGCTCAACGCCCTCACCGGGCTGCGCCCGGCCGACGAGGGCACCGTCCTCTACGACGGCCGCGACCTGTACCGCGACTACGCCGAACTGCGCCGCCGGATCGGCCTGGTGCCGCAGGACGACATCCTGCACACCCAGCTCACCGTCCGCCGCGCGCTCTCCTACGCGGCCGAACTGCGCTTCCCCGGGGACACCACCAAGGCGGAGCGCGAGGCCCGGGTCGACGAGGTGATCCACGAACTCGGCCTGGACAGCCGGGCCGACCTGGTGATCTCCAGCCTCTCCGGCGGCCAGCGCAAGCGCGTCAGCGTCGCCCTGGAGCTGCTGACCAAGCCCTCCCTGCTCTTCCTCGACGAGCCGACCTCCGGGCTGGACCCGGGCATGGAACGCTCGGTGATGACGATGCTGCGCGGCCTCGCCGACGACGGCCGCACCGTCGTGGTGGTCACCCACAGCGTCCTGAGCCTGTCCGTCTGCGACCGGCTGCTGGTGCTGGCCCCGGGCGGGCGGACCGCCTACTACGGGCCGCCCGGCGAGGCCCTGGAGTTCTTCGGCTACTCCGAGTGGCCCGAGGCCTTCGAGGCCTTCGAGAGCGAGGACCACGCCGCCTGGCAGCGCAGGTTCCTGGCGTCCCCGCAGTACCAGCGGTACGTCGCCGCCGGCGCGGTGCCGGGCGTCCCCGCCGGGCGCCCGGCCGCGGTCGGCGGCAACCCGATCGGACGGGAGAAGCCGCAGGGCTGGTTCTCCCAGCTGGGCACCCTGGTCCGCCGCTACACCGCGGTGCTGGCCGCCGACCGGCTCTTCCTCACCGTGATGATCGCCCTGCCGTTCATCATCGGCGTGATGTGCCGGGCGATGGCCGGCTCCCGGATCTCCCCCGACAACGCCATCAACGTGGTGCTCACCCTGTGCATCGGCGGGCTGCTCACCGGCTCCGCCAACGCGGTGCGCGAGATCGTCAAGGAACGGCCGATCTACCAGCGGGAACGGGTGGTCGGGCTCTCCAGATCGGCGTACCTGGTCTCCAAGGTGGTGGTGCTCGGCACCGTCACGGTGGCCCAGGCGGCCGTGCTGACCACGGTCGGCCTGGCCGGGGTGGACCTCAGCCCGACGCTGCCCAACGGGGTGACGGTGCACAGCGGCGTCGTGCTGCCGGCGCTCCCCGAGCTGATCCTGGCCGTCGCGATGCTCTCCTTCTCGGCCATGATGCTCGGCCTGCTGGTCTCCGCGCTGGTCCGCAAGGAGGAGGCCACCATGCCGATGCTGGTGCTCCTCTCGGTGGTGCAGATCGTCTTCAGCGGCGCCATGCTGAAGCTGCACGGGGTGCCCGGCCTGGAGCAGTTCGCCTGGCTGGTGCCGTCGCGCTGGGGTCTGGCCGCCATGGCCCAGACCGTCGACCTGCACACGGTCTTCCCGACCGCGATCACCGCGGACCCGCTGTTCCGCCCCGACCGCACCCGCTGGCTGCGGTGCCTGGGCATCCTGGTGGGCCTCTCGGTGGTGCTGGGCGGCGCCGTGCTGGCACTGCTGCGCCGGCAGGAGCCCTCGATCATGCGGAAGTGATCGGATGCGCGCGACCGGGACGCGGATGTGCAGGACGCAGGTGATCAGCTGGAAGTGATCACGCAGAAGTGAACGCCTCCGATGGACGGAGCCCATGGACGAATTCGCGTTCCGCCCGACCCATGTCGCCCCGCCGGACGGGATGGCCACCTGGACGGCCCCCGACCCGGCGCAGCCGGCCGCCCGGCTGGACCCGCTGCTGCCGGTCCAGCTGATCGCCCGGCAGGGTGACTGGGGGCACGTGCTGTGCTCCAACGGCTGGGCCACCTGGGTGGACGGCCGACTGCTGATCAACCTCCCGACGGCGCCGCCGGACGCCACTGGCCCGCCGGCCCGGACGGCCGACCCCCGCCCGGCGCTGGCCGAGGCCGAGGGCGCACTGGCCCGCTACCGGGCGCTGCTGGAGGACCTCGCGGCCGGCAGCGCCGATCTGGAGACCTTCCGGGACCGGGCCCGCGGCCTGCGGATCGGGCTGGTCGTCGACGGCGAGGCGCTCTGGCTGTTCGACCCGGTGCACGACCGCTGGTGCTACTGCGACGGCCTCCAACTGCAGACCTACGCGGCGCCCGGGCGGCCGAACGCCTCCCCGGCCGCGACCCCGCGCCCGGCCGCCTCGCCCCCGCCCGCGCCCGGCCCGGCGCCCTCGCCCTCGCCCGCGCCCGGCCGAGCCCCCACCGGGTACGAGCCGACCCGGACGGGTGAGCCGTGATCCCCCCGGAGGAGTCGGGCAGCGGTGAGCCCACCGGACCGCCGCCGCCGTCCGGCTCGCACACCGAGGAGGTCCCCGGTCTGCCGTCCGGCATGGTCGGGCGGCGGGTGGCCGGCTACCGGCTGGAGGCCGAGATCGGCCGGGGCGGCATGGCCGTCGTGTACCGGGCCAAGGACCTGCGGCTGGGCCGGACGGTCGCGGTGAAGCTGCTGGCGCCGGAGCTGGCCCGCAACGAGGTGTTCCGCCAGCGGTTCATCCACGAGTCGGAGGCCGCCGCCGCGATCGACCACCCGCACATCATCCCGGTGTTCGAGGCCGGCGAGACGGACGGGATCCTGTTCATCGCGATGCGCTTCGTGCACGGCGGCGACCTGCGCGGGCTGATGAACCGGGGCGGCGCGTTCACGGTCGGCCGGGCGGCCCGGCTGGCCCTGCAGATCGGCTCCGCGCTGGACGCCGCGCACGACCAGGACCTGGTCCACCGGGACGTCAAGCCGGGCAACGTGCTGGTCGCCGCGGGCACGGACAGCGAACACCCGGAGCACCTGTACCTGGCCGACTTCGGCCTCACCAAGAAGTCGCTCTCGCTCAGCGGCCTGACCACCGTCGGGCAGATCGTCGGCACCCTGGACTACGCGGCGCCCGAGCAGATCTCCGGACGGCCGCTGGACGGCCGCTGCGACCAGTACAGCCTGGCCTGTGTGGTCTTCGAGATGCTGGCCGGGACGCCGCCGTTCCGCCGGGAGAGCGACCTCGCGCTGCTCTGGGCCCACCTCAACGACCCGCCGCCGACGCTGCGGGACCACCGCCCGGACCTGTCCGCCGAGGTGGACACCGTGGTGGCCCGGGCACTCGCCAAATCACCCGAGCAGCGGTACGCCAGCTGCCTGCAGTTCGTCGCCGAGCTGCGCGCCGCCACCGAGGCGCCCGGCCCCGCCACGCCCTGGCTGGCGGACGGACCGGCCACCCAGGTGCTCCCGGCGTACGGCGGCGGCGCGGGCGGGCCGTACGTCTCGCCCCCGGTGCCCGAGCCGCCGGACTGGGCGACGCCGGTCGTCCACCCCCGGGGACGCTGAGGCGCGGCGGTCCCGGCCGTCAGCCGCCGTCCGCCGCGATCTCGCCGCGCCTGCTCCGGTGGGCCGCCAGCAGACCGCCGAGCAGGCCGGCGACCAGGCCCCAGGCCGCCGCCAGCGGCACCAGCAGCCAGAGCTTCGGGTCGAGCACGAGCGAGCCGCCGCCGAGGCCCGCGACCGGGTTGGTGTCGCCGAGCACGGAGCCGAGGAGGTCGCCCAGCCCGCCGTCCCCGGCGCCGACCCCGAGCACCGAGAGGCCGTAGTCGGCGGAGACCCGGGACCAGACACCCACCAGCAGCATCGTCACGGCCGCGGCCGCGCCCAGCCGGACGGCGTGCTGCCAGAGCCGGACCCCGCGCGGGGAGCGGTAGGCGGTGAGGAAGCCGGCCGCCAGCAGCAGCACGGCCGTCAGCGGCAGCAGCCACCAGACCCGGCCGTCCTGCTCCGCGAGGGTGCTGAGGCTGATGGTGGCCGACTTGCCCTCGGGTGCGCGCAGCACCTCGGACAGCGACTCCGGCACGGGCAGCCCGATCGCCCCGACCAGGTGGCCGTGCCACTCGGCGCCCATCCCCAGCCCGAGGGCGAGCCAGACCAGGTTGGGCAGCGCCAGCAGGAGCAGGGCCAGCGTCGCCCGGGCGTCGCCGTGCACGACGGCGGTGACGAGCCCCGCCACCAGGCCGAGCACCACACAGGTGAGCAGCACCAGCAGCATCGCGAACGCGGCCGGCCGGACGGCCTGCTGGAACGGCACCAGGCCGCGCGGCAGCGGCGCCCGGCGGGAGACCGCGAAGGTGGCCGCCAGGACCACCAGCAGCCAGAGCAGCCCGAGGCCGATGGTGCTCAGCGGCTCCGCGTGGAAGCCGATCTCGGGGGTCAGGCCGAGGGCGCCGCCGAGGTCCTGGACGAGGTCGTCGCCGAGCGGGACGACGAAGGTGTGCCGGGCGGCGAGGGTGATCAGCACCAGGGCCACCACCCAGACGGCCGCCGTCCGGGCCACCCGGCCGAGCAGTTCGGCGCCGCCGGCGACCGCCCGGAAGCGCAGCTGGCGCAGGAAGACCTCCGCCATCACCAGGGCGCCGACCAGTCCGACGGTCAGCGGCATCGCGGTGATCCCGGCGTCCACCTGGGCGAAGAAGCCCGCCCCGCCGTCGAGCTGCACGGAGCCCCCGACGGCGAGCGCCAGCGCACCGGCCAGGACGTACGGGAAGCCGCCGCCCGGCAGGGAGCCGGCGCCGGCGGCCCAGAGGCCGAGGGCGGCCACCGCCGCCATCGCGGCGATCCCGGCGAGGACGACCGCCGACGCGTCCAGCCAGCCGCGCATAACGCCGGGCGGGCCGGGCGCCGTGGTGGGGGGCTCCTGGGGCATGCGGGCTCCTGGTGGACTCGGGTGCCCCCCTCGCGTCTGAGTCCAGCGTCACCCAGGACCGGGCCGCGCGCGCTGTGTGCGCACGGCGAGCCGGCGGTGGCGTGCTGTTGCGGCGGTTGCCGGGCGGGGGCAGAAATGGAAGCCAGTGGCAGGAGCCTTCTGTGCCGGTCGTTTCGCCGGCCGCCCGCGAAACGGAGCCTCGATGAGTTCCCAACCGCCCCTCTCCGGGCCCCCGTCCGGCCCGCCGTCCGGCCCGCTCTCCGGGCCGCCGTCCAGCGGCCCGCCGGGACCGCCGTCCGTTCCCCCGTCCGGGCCGTCCGGGCCGGGCGGCTCCTCGGCCGGTGGGCCGGGCGGGCGTCCGACGCCGTGGTGGCGGTCCCGCACGAAGCTGGCGCTGGCCGGGGGCACCGCGGCGCTGGCCGTGCTGGCGACGGTGCTGATCGTCAACAGCGGCGGCGGGAGCGGTACCCCCAGCGATGCCATCCCGGCCGCGAACGAGGTGGCGCTGCAGACTCCGGGCGATCCGGGACCGGCGCCGTTCACCCAGTCGGTCGAGACCACCGCGGTCTCCTCTCCCGCGTCGGCCCCGGGCAGTCCGGGCGGCGCCACGAAGAGCACCGCCGCGGCCTCGCCGAGCGGCATCCGCACCGTGCAGGGCTCCTCGGCCGGGCTCTACGCCGGTGAGAAGTCCAAGCCGGCCTGCGACGTCGAACGGCTGATCTCCATGACGTCGACCGGGGACACCGGCCGGGCCTGGGCGGCCGCCCAGGGGATCGAGCAGTCCGCCATCCCGGGCTATCTGCGCTCGCTGACCTCCGCCTACCTGCGGGTGGACACCCGGGTCACCAACCACAGCTACAAGGGCGGGGCGTCGGTCGCCTACCAGTCGGTGCTGCAGGCCGGCACCGCCGTCCTGGTCGACGCGCAGGGCGTACCGCGGGTGCGCTGCAGCTGCGGGAACCCGCTGAAACCGCCGGAGCTGGTGAGCGACGCCAAGTACACCGGCAAGTCGTGGACCGGCTTCCAGCCGTCCTCGCTGGTCATCGTGGTGGCGGCGCCGAAGCCGGTGACGGAGCTCGTCCTGGTGGACATCACCACCGGTGGCTGGTTCGCCCGGGTGACCGGGCAGATCAAGGTGGTGGACAAGACGGTCCAGCCGCCGGAGGTCCTGGTGCCGGGCATCCCGCCGGCCGCTCCGATGAAGCCGGTCTCCCCGTCGGCGTCGATGTCGGGCTCCACCTCGGGTTCGGGCTCGCCCTCGACCTCCGGCTCGACCTCGGGCTCGACCGGTCCGTCGACCGGGTCGGCCTCGGCCTCCAGCTCCTCGGGCACGCCGTCCGGGCCGTCCTCCGGCCCGTCGTCCTCGGCGAGCACCGGTTCGGCGTCGGCCTCGTCGTCGACCAAGTCCGCCGGCCCCACCTCGTCCTCGCCGCCCGGCCCGTCCACCGCCAGCGTGACGCCCTCCACGGCGACGGCGACGGCGTCCGCGAACTCGGCGACGGCGTCCGGGCCGACGGTGGCCACGGCGACCTGTGCGACCGTCGCGCCCTCGACCCTCCCGCCGTGCCCCGGCGCCTCGGGCAGCACGCCCAGCTGACCGACCACTCCTCCGCAGCGGCGGGGCGCCTCGGATCCACCGGGCGCCCCGCCGCTGCGTCACGCCGTCCACCTGCATAGTTGGATTATCAAACGCACAGCGCTACAGTGAGTCGCGATGTCAAACCCACGCCCTTGGGAGCTCTCGTGACCGCCCCCCGCACCGCCGCGCCCCGCACCCCGGAGGTGCCCGATGCCGCGCACTGACCGCACCGGGACCGTGCTGCTGGCCGCCTGCCTCGGCCTCTTCACCGTCTTCATCCAGACCACCCAGACCATCGGCACGCTGGGCGCGGTCCGCGCCGACCTCGGCCTCGACGCCGCGGACCTGGTCTGGATCCCGAGCATGTACACCCTGGTGGTGGCCTCCGTCGTACTCGGCGGCGGCGCGTTCGCCGACCGCTGGGGCCGCCGGCGGATCTTCCTGCTGGGCGCGCTCGCGATGGGCGCCGGCGGGGTGGTCCTGGTGTTCGCCGGGAGCCTGTCCACCGTCCTGCTCGGGCAGGCGGTGGCCGGACTCGGCGGCGCGCTGATCACCCCCAGCTCGCTCGCCCTGGTGACCGACGCCTTCCCCGACCCGCGCCGGCGGGCCGGCGCGATCGCCGCCTGGGCCGCCGCCTCCGGCCTCGGCCTCGCCCTCGGGCCGATCACGGCCGGGCTGGCGCTGCGCTGGTCGACCTGGCACACCGCGTTCTGGCTCGGCCCCGTGATCGCCGCGCTCGCCGGCGCCGCCGCCCTGTTCGGCGTGACCGAGTCCCGGGCCGAGGGCGTCCGCCTGGACTGGCCCGGGCAGATCCTCGCCACCGGCGGGCTCGCCCTGCTCATCTACTGGCTGATCGACGGCGGCCACCACAGCTACCTCGGCGGCGCCCCACTGGCCGCCGCCCTCGGCGCGGCCGTCCTGCTCGCCGCCTTCGCCGTGGTCGAACTCCGCCGCACCCACCCGCTGCTCGACCTGCGGCTGATGCGCGACCCCTCGTACAGCGCGGCGCTGCTGCTGGCCGGCACCGTCCTGTTCGGCTTCGTCGGCCTCGCCATGCTCCAGGTGCTCTGGCTGCAGCAGGTGCGCGGACTGACCGCGCTCCAGGTGGGCGTCCAACTCCTCACGGAATTCGGCATGTTCATCCTGGCCTCGGCGGTCGCCGGGATCCTCGGGCCACGGTTCGGCGCGGCCCGGCTCATCATCACCGGGCTGCTGCTGGCGGCGGCGGGCGCCGGCCTGTTCGCCACCGTCGAACCGGCCGACGGGTTCGGCGGCTACGCCCCGGCGCTGGTGCTGTTCGGCTTCGGCTGCGGCCTGGCCGGCGCGCCCTCGACCGCGCTGGCGGTCGGCCATGTGCCGCGCGGCAAGGAGGGCGCGGCCGCCGGCACGGTCAACGCCGCCCGCCAGGTCGGCGCGGTGCTCGGCACCAGCGTCCTCGGCACCCTGATGACCAGCCGCTTCGGCGAGCGGCTCGGCGCCCTCCGGAACCCGCGGCCGCAGGACGTGGCCCAGGCCTTCACCGACGCCGTAGGCCGCGCGGCCTCGGTCGCCGCGATCGTCCTCCTCGCCGGCGCGGCCGCGGGCGCCCTCCTCCTCGCCCTCGCCCGGCGCCGCCGTCCCGCGCCGATCCCGGCGGAGCCGGAGCCGGCCACCCTCACCGCGGTGCGCGCCTCGAACACCTGACGCTTCATCGCCCCCGCGGCCGGGGTCCGGGCGGCCCCCTCGGCAGGGGGCCGCCCGGCACCCGCCGTCGCCGGGCCGTCAGCGGCCACCCGTACGATGCCGCGTGTGATCAAGGAAATCCCCCGGCGCCCGACCCTGTCCCCACGGCGGTCCGACGGACCCTCCGCGCTCGGCCGGTGGTGGCGGTGAAGCCCGCCGTCACCCCGCCCAGGCCGTGGGACGCCACCTCGCTCTTCCCCGAACTCACCGCCCACGCCAGGACGGCCGTCCGACTGCACCCGGTACCGGCGAGCCCCTCCCCGCTCGACAGCTCGGCGGGCGGACCGCTCGCCTGGCCGGCGGACGAGCCGTGGCCGACCTGCCCGGGCGGCAGGCACCTCCGGTACGGCCCGCCCCACCGCACCGCCGACGTCCGTGGCGAGCGGTCGACGAGCTTCGCCTACCACAGTGAGATCGGCTGGGACGAGATACCTGAGGACACCGCCTGGCCGCTGCTGCCCGTCCTGCAGGTGTACGCGGCGGACGTCCCCTGGTACGACGGCTTCCCCGCGGACCGGGACGTCCTGCAGATCCTCTGGTGCCCCTTCCAGCACACCTACGACGAACCGGTGACGGCGCCCTACAACGGCATCGCCGGTCCGTGGGTCAGCCTGCGCTACCGCCGGAGCGCCGACCTGGGGGACGCCTTCCTGACACCACCGGACCCGGTGGCCGTCGGCGAGCCCGGCTACCTCCCCACCCCCTGCCGGCTGCGCCCGGAGCCGGTGACCGAGTACCCGCACCCGGGAGCGCTCGGCGAGGACTTCGAAGCCTGGGTCACCGCCTGGGAGCAGGCGACCTTCCCCCACCCCGACGACCCCGACGACTACGAGCCCCGCTACGCCTGGGACCTGTCGACGGCCCCGGGCTGGAAGCTCGGCGGCCACGAGCCCTGGAACTACCAGGGCTACGACGGCCCGGTGCGGTGCGGCAGCTGCGACGGCGAGCTGCGGTTCGTGGCGGCGATCGCCGGCCGGGAGTGGGACGGCGGCACGGAGAGCTGGGCACCCCTCGGCTCCTTGGTGAGCAGCCCGAGCACTCGGCGCCGCCACCAGGAGCCCACCGAGGTCCGTCTCGGCCACGGGGAGGCCATGCGGGTCTTCGACTGCCCGCGGTCCGCGGACCATCCGGTGGTCAGCGACCTGGGGTAGCGGGGAGGGCGAGCCGTCAGGATCCGGCTGTCGGATTTCGCAAGACCTCTGCTCCCGAGAAGAACTGACGAAAAGTCAGGACTCTTCGGGGCGGATCTTCGCCAGACCCCGGTAGCGCTCCGGGTCGACCACGGCGGACAGTCCGTTGAGCATCAGCCGGGTGCCGCCCTGGAGGTGGGCGGTGTCCTGGGTGCCGTCCCCGCTCAGCACCAGGTACGCGTACTGCTCGGTCCAGTCGAGCCGGGATCCGGCGCCCTGGGCGGCGAGTTCGAGCGTCACCAGGGAGACCCAGCGGCGCAGGCCGTCCACGTGGGCCTCGTACACGTAGACGATGCGCTCGCCGGGCACGATGTCGTGGAACCGGGAGCGGTATTCGAGCCGCTCCTCGATGTCCCCGGAGACGAACAGGTTGGTCGCCACCTCGCTGCCGCCGACCCGGAAGTCCAGCGCGTGGGTGGCGTGCTTCGAGGAGCCGGGGAGGCGGAACCAGCGGGTGCGCAGCACGGGCTCGGCGAAGGCCGCGAAGACCTGCTCCGGCGGCGCCGAGAAGCCGACCTGCAGAGTGAAGGAACCGTGGACGACCTGCGGTTTCCCGTCGGTCGGAGAAGTGCCCTCATGTGCGTGATCAAGGCGGCCAGAGCTCACGCGGCGACACTACCACGCAGGCCGATCACCGTTCGGCCGCTCGGCCGGCGACCGTGTCGCGTCGCCGGCCGAACAAGCTGATTGGACGTCAACTTCCGTTGCCCATAGGGTCAGATCCAGCCTTCGAGGGAGGCCAGGAAGCCGTCCAGGTCGTCCCGGTGGATGCAGTGGCCGGTGTCCGGCACGTACCGCACCTCGAACCCGCTCGCGCGCAGGGTCCCGGCCAGCTCGTCCGGGACGAGGTGGTGGTCGCCGGCGCCCTGGACCAGCGAGGGCACGACCGGGCGGTCCGGTACGTAGCTGTGCGAGCTCTCCAGCCAGTCGACGGCCCGGACGTCCCAGCGCGCGTACCCGGCGAGCTCGGCCTCGATGTCCTCGGGCTGCCAGCGCGGGAACATCGGACGGATGGCCTCGGCGGTCGCCACCTTGGTGAACTGGGCGAACTCGCGGATCTCCGCGACCGCCTTCTCGGTGAAACGCCAGGCGGGGTCGCTGTAGACCACCTTGGCCGGGCGCAGCCCCTCCACCGCCAGCGAGAGCACCGAGGCGCCGAAGGAGTGGCCGATCGCGAGGTCGGCGCCGGCCGGCAGCGACTCCACCAGGTCGGCGGCGAGCAGCTCCGGCGAGTAGGAGTCGGCCTGCGGGCTCTCGCCGTGGCCGCGCAGGTCCGGCATGATCACCCGGTAGCCGCGGTCGACCAGCCGGGGCGCCACCCGGCTCCAGGTGTCCGACGACGAGATGATGCTGTGGACGAGCAGGGCGACCTTGTCGCCGTCGCCGACTTCGTGGAGCTTGAGCCTCATGGGCCGGGTCTTCCTCTCAACGCGTGGTCCGGACGGTCCGGAGGTGTCTGACGGCCCGGCGGTGTCCGGCGGCCGTACGCGGCGGGCCGGCCGCGGCGACCCGGCGGGTCGTCAGCGGTCGGCGGCGGTCAGGTGCACCAGGGCGCGGGCCGCCAGGCGGTAGCCGAAGGCGCCGAGCCCGACCACCACACCGCCGGCCAGCGGGGCGATCACCGACTCGTGCCGGAACTGCTCGCGCGCCCAGACGTTGCTCAGGTGCACCTCGACCCAGGGCTGCGGATAGCTCGCCAGCGCGTCGCGCAGGCTCCACCCGGCGATCATCAGCGCGCCTGGGTTGACCACCGCGCCGACGCTGCTGAGCCGGTGCTCGTGGATGGCCCGGACGAGGTCGCCCTCGGAGTCGTGCTGGATCGAGCGGACCTCCCAGCCCACGCCGCTCACCTCCTCGGCGACGGCCTTCTCGATGTCGGCCAGCGTGTCGGTGCCGTAGATCTCCGGCTCGCGCTGGCCGAGGATCCCGAGGTTGGGGCCGTTCAGGAGAAGCATCGTGGTCATGAGTCACCTCGCTGGTCGGAGACGCGGATCGCGCCGGGTGCCCGGTCGGGGGTCTGTACCGGGTCGGTGTGCTGGTCGCCCAGGCCGAGTTCGGCCCCGGCCACCTCCTCGGCGCGGGTCATCGCGTACCGCAGGATGGGCGGTGCCATCAGCGAGGTCACGATCGCGACGAGGATGATGATGGTGTACGTCTCGGTGTTCAGGACGCCGAGCCGCAGGCCGGTCATCGCGACGATCACCTCGACGACGCCGCGGGAGTTCATCCCGGCGCCCAGCGCCAGCGCCTCCCAGCGGTTGAGCCGGCTGAGCCTGGCCCCGATGAAGGCCCCCACGAACTTGCCGAAGATCGCCACGGCGAGTACCGCGACCGCGACGCCCAGGACGATCGGGCGGCCCAGCGCGGTGAGGTCCATCCGCAGGCCGGCGGTGGCGAAGAAGAGCGGGGCCAGGAAGGCCAGCACCGTGGTCCGCAGCGGCTCCAGCTTCGCCGGGTCCAGCTCGCCGCTGGTGCCGATCAGCACACCGCAGACGAAGGCGCCGAAGATGGCCTCCAGGTGCATCGCCTGCGTCGCCGCCGCGCTGAACAGCACCAGCACCACGGCGGTGGCGATCGTCGGCATCGGGCCCTCCGACCGGCCGGCCGCGCGCAGGGCCCGGCCGACCAGCGGGCGGCCGACCACCAGGGCGAAGACCACCACGCCGATCGGGTACAGCACCGCGGTGGTGACCACCCCGGCGGTCAGCCCGGCGGTGGCCATCGCCGAGACGACGGAGAGCAGGAACCAGCCCACCACGTCGTCGACCACGCCCGCGGCCAGGATGAGCTGGCCGATGTCGCGGTGCAGCAGCTTCATGTCCAGCAGGGTCTTGGCGATCACCGGGATCGCCGTGACGCACATCGCCACGCCGAGGAAGAGCGCGAAGACGGCCGGGTCCGCGCCGCTCGGCAGGAAGGACCGCGGCAGCAGGTAGCCGGTGCCGATCCCGAGGCCCAGCGGCAGCAGCAGGCCGGCGATGCTGACCCGGGCCGCGGTCAGCCCGCGCCGGCGGACCAGGGCGAACTTCAGCTCCGCGCCGGTGACCCCGACGAGCAGCAGCACGCCGAGCTGCCCGACGGCGTCCAGCAGGTGCAGCTGGTCCGGCTTCTGCGGCAGCAGCCAGTCGGAGAAGCCCGGCAGCAGCGGTTCGAGGACCGAGGGCCCGAGCAGGACGCCCGCGCACAGCTCACCGGCCACCGCGGGCAGGTTGAAGCGCTGGGCCAGCCGGCCGAGGACGAGTGCCAGGAGGAGCAGCACGGCGACCTGGAGGAGGAACACCAGGAGCGAGTGCTGGCCGATCGTCGGCACGGGTGCGGCGGTTCGCATGTCGACCCATTCCAGGAGGTGGTTCAGCGGTTGGTTGCGGCGTCCTGCCCGGTGAGTCTCCGGGCCAGCAGCTCGATCACCTCGGCGCTCCGGTCGGCGAGGAAGAAGTGTCCGCCGGGGAGGACCTCCAGCTCGGTCGCCCCGGTGGTGTGCTCCTCCCAGGCCCGCGCCTCGTCGATCGACACCCGCGGGTCGCTGTCGCCGGCGAGCACCGTCAGCGGGCAGTCCAGCCGCTGGTCGGGGTCGTGCCGGTAGCGCTCGATGGCGGTGTAGTCGCTGCGGATGGCCGGCAGGATCATCGCCAGGTTCTCCGGATCGGCCAGCATGAGCTGGCTGGTACCGCTCAGCGCCTTGAGCTCGGCCACCACGTCGGCGTCCGAGCCGGTGTGGACGTTCTCGTCGCGGTAGCGGGACGGCGCCCGCCGGCCGGAGGCGAACAGCCGTACCGGCGCCGGGAGTCCGGCCCGCCGCAGGCGCAGGGCCACCTCGTACGCGAGCACCGCGCCCATGCTGTGGCCGAACAGCGCCAGCGGCTTGTCGTCCAGGTGGCGCACCGCCGCGAAGATCTCGTCCGCGAACTCGGGGATGTTGTCGATGCCCGGCTCCTGGTGGCGCATCTGACGGCCCGGGTACTGGATCGCCAGCACCTCGATCCCCTTCGGGGCGAGCACCCGCGACACCGGGAAGAAGAAGCTCGCGGACCCGCCGGCGTAGGGCAGGCAGACGAGCCGCACGGTGCTCGTCGGCACCGGGTGGAAGACACTGACCCACTTCTCGTAGTGGGCGGTCGTCGCTTGGGCCATGCCGGATCTTCCCTTCGGGCAACGGTCCGTGGCGCGGCCGCGGGCCCACGCCGGAAGGCGGTGGCGGGCGGACTGCGCACGGGTCCCCGGATTCTTCGGGACGTCCGCACAGTAGGCCGGTCAAGACCGGTCGTGGTATCCCCCGATCTGATAGCCCGGGGCGGACGTTGACGCTTCACGCGGGTCGCGGTAGTAGTCTTCCGATGTTCCTGCCAGGGCTGTCGCGCCCCGTTGTCGCGCGCAGCCGCCGCGGCGTCCGAGCAGCGCGCCTTCGCACTCCTCCGCCGCGTTCCCGCCGCCGTGCCCACCCGCCGTGCACCGGTCCGCACCGGTCCGCCGCCTCCCTGCGATGAGGGGTCCCTATGCCCAAGGTGTCACCGCACGAGCCCCCGACCGGCCCGACGGACACGGACGTGGTCGTCGTCGGCAACGGGCCGGTCGGGGCCGCGCTCGCCGTCCTGCTCGCCCAGCACGGCTGGCGGACGACCGTGCTGGAACGCCGCCGGCGCCCGTACACACTGCCCCGGGCGACCAGCTTCGACGGGGAGACCGCCCGGCTGCTCGCCGCCTGCGGGATCGGCCCGGACCTCGGCGGGATCACCGAACCGGCCTCCGGCTACCAGTGGCGGACGGCGGCCGGCGAGACCCTGCTGGACATCGAGTTCCGGACCCCGGGCCCGTACGGCTGGCCGGATGCCAACACCATGCACCAGCCCGCCCTGGAGCAACTGCTGGCCGCCCGGACCGCGCGGCTGCCCGGGGTCACCGTGGAGCGCGGCCGGCAGGTCGTCGGGATCGCCGACCACGGCGACCGGGTCCTGGTGACGGCCGAGGACGAGGACGGCGCGGCGCGGACGGTCTCGGCCCGCTGGGTAGTGGGCTGCGACGGCGCCAACAGCTTCGTCCGGGACCACCTCGACGTCCCCGTCACCGACCTCGGCTTCTCCTACGAGTGGCTGCTGTGCGACGTCGAACTGCGCGAGCCGCGGGCGTTCGTACCGACCAACCTGCAGATCTGCGACCCGGCCCGGCCCACCACGCTGGTGGGCAGCGGCCCCGGGCACCGGCGCTGGGAGTTCATGCGGCTGCCGGGCGAGCGGGCCGCCGAGCTGAACCGCGAGGAGACGGCCTGGCGGCTGCTCGCCCCGTTCGGGGTCACGCCGGACACCGCCACCCTGCTGCGCAGCACCACCTACATGTTCCAGGCCCGGTGGGCCGACCGCTGGCGGGCGGGCCGGGTGCTGCTGGCCGGTGACGCGGCCCATCTGATGCCGCCGTTCGCCGGGCAGGGCATGTGCTCGGGCATCCGGGACGTGGTCAACCTGTCGTGGAAGCTGGACCTCGTGCTGCGCGGTCTCGCCGACGAGGCGGTGCTGGACACCTACACCGGGGAACGCCGGGCGCAGGTCAGGGAGTCGATCCTGGCCTCGGTCCAGCTGGGCCGGGTGATCTGCGTGACCGACCCGGCGGCCGCCGCCGAGCGGGACGCCACGGTGCTGGCCAACCGGCACGGCCGGGGCCCGACCCGGCCGGAGCCGGCCAAGCCCCTCACCGAGGGCCTGCTGTACGGCGGCGGGGGCGACGGACCGCTCAGGCCGGCCGGCGAGGTCGTGCCGCAGGGGGTGGTCGACGGGCCCGGCGGCCGCGGCCTGTTCGACGAGGTGGTCGGGCGCGGCTTCGTGCTGCTGCTCGCGCCCGGGGCGGACGCCCGGCTCGGCGCGGAGCGGCTCTCCTTCCTGGCCGGGCTGCGGGCGCACGTGGTGCGGCTGCTGCCGGCCGGCCGGACCCGGGACGGGCAGGGGGACGGCGGCGCCGGGGAGTCCGGCGAGGTCCGGGTGGTGGACACGGACGGCGTCTACGGGGCCTACCTGGCGCGGTACGGGGCGAGCGCGCTGCTGGTCCGCCCGGACTACCACGTGTTCGGCGCGACCGGCGAGCCGGCGGGCGCGGCCGCGCTGGTGGACGGGCTGCGGGCCGGGCTGACGGCCGCCGTACCGGCGGGCGCGGCGGGCCACGGGGGCTGACGCGGCGACGGCCCGCCCGGACCGGCTGGTCCGGGCGGGCCGTCCCGCGCCCTACTGCCCGCGGGCCAGCAGCACGGCGCCGCGCAGCGAGGAGAGCCCGCCCAGCCGGGCCGGGGCGACCGGCAGCGGGGTCAGGCCCGGCCGGGCGAGGGCGGCGAGGTGCTCGGCCGTCCGGTCGACGAGTTCGGGGATCCCGGCCGCGAAGCCGCCGCCGAGCACGGCGAGCCGGGGGTGGAGCAGCTCCGCCACACCCACGGCGGCGGCGGCCAGGGCGCGGCCGGTCCGGTCGAGTGCCGTGACGGCCCAGGACTGCCCGGCCCGCAGCCCCGCCCGCAGCTCGTCGAAGGTGACGGGCGCGCCGCGCAGCCGCTCGGCGCGGGCCAGGGTGGCGGGCCCGGAGGCGGTCGCCTGGAGGCACCCCCGGCGGCCGCAGACGCAGACCGGGCCGTCCAGTTCGACGACCAGGTGGCCGAGTTCGAAGGAGCCGTGCGCCGGGCCCGGGCAGAGCCGGCCGCCGAGCACGAGGCCGCCGCCGATGCCGGTGCCGACGCCCAGGTAGAGGAGGTCGGCGCAGGCCGCCGCCTCGGCCTCGGCGAGGGCCGCGAGGTCCCCGTCGTCCGCCCAGACGACGGCCGCCCCGGGGAACAGCGCCCGCAGCGCCGGGCCCAGGGGCAGACCGGCCCACTCCGGCCGGCTGGGCCAGGCGGTGACCCGCTCGTCCGGGCCGACGGTGGCGGGCATCGCGACACCGACGGCCCGGAAGGGCGCGCCCGACCGGGCCGCCAGCGTGCCGACGTGCTCGGCGAGCCGGGCCAGGTCGTGGTCGGCGTCGCGGCCCGGGCCCCAGGCGAAGGAGGTCTCCTCGGCCCGGCCCGTCGCCGACTCCGCCCGCAGGGCGACCTTGGTGCCGCCGACGTCGATGCCGAGGTAGCGCGGCGCCTCCTCGGCGTCCGCCGCGCCGCCGGGACCCGGTGCCGGTCCGTTCTCGCCGGTCCGCATGGTGTGCCGCCTCCGCGCGGTCGGGTCAGCGCTCGCTGAGGGCCGGGCAGAGGGCGAGCAGCTCGACCGGGCGGCGCAGCACCACGTCGGGGCCGGCCGCGAGCAGCTCGGCCTCGTCCGGACCGGCCCAGAGGGCGGCGGCGGAGGCGACCCCGGCGCCGCGGGCGCTGGCCAGGTCGGTCGGCGCGTCACCGATCATGATGGCCTGGTCGGCGGGTACGTCCAGCAGTTCCAGCGCGCGCAGCACGATGTCGGGGGCGGGCTTGGGCCGGGCCACCTCGTCGGAGCCGATCACGTGGGCGAAGTACGGGAGCAGGCCCAGGCCGTCGAGCAGGGAGCGGGCCCGGTCGCCGGCCTTGCCGGTGGCCACGGCCATCCGCAGGCCCCGGTCACGGAGCTCCTGGAGCAGTTCGGGGATGCCGTCGAAGACCTGCACCTGGTGCGCGAGCCGGTAGCTCTCGCGGACGAAGGGCGCCTCCATCTCCAGCGGCAGGCCCATGATCCGCATGATGTCGGGGAAGTAGCGGCCCTGGTGGCGCTGGTACTCCTCGAAGGGTGCCGGGCCGCCGCCGACGATCTCGGCGTAGGCGATGGAGAACGCCTGGCCCATCACGGCGAAACTGTCGACGATGACCCCGTCCAGGTCGAAGACGACCGCCTGCCGGGGGTTCGCTGGTCTGTCCGTGGTCGTGGCGGACCCGGGTGCCGATGTGGCGGTCATGAGGTCCTCACCTCCTCGTGGGCGGCTGCGGGACGGGCGGATCGCGCCCGGCCGGCAACGCGGGCCGACTCGTAGAAACTCTCGATGAGCTGGACCGTGCCACGCGCCTGCGCGATGGCCCGGCCGCGATGGGCGGGGTCGGCCAGCAGTGCCCCGAGGCCGTCCAGTTGGCGCCGGTACTCGGCCCCGATCGGCTCCGCCGGCACGGCGATCCGACGGGTGGTGCCCTCCCGGGTCAGGGTCAGGACCGGCTCGGGCTGCCGGTTGGGGCTGAAGCCGAAGGTGCAGCGCAGTTCCGCGCTGCCGGCGCTGCCCTCGACCACGATCCGGGAGACGTCCAGGGCCTCGTGGGAGGCCCAACTGGCCCGCAGCGAGACGGAGATGCCGTCCTCGCGGACCAGGAAGCCGCGGGCGGTGTCCTCCACGTCGCCGGTGAGCGCGTCGGCGGGCCGGTCCTGGCGCCAGGCGGCGGACCAGGCGCCGACGTTGACGAAGTCGTCGGAGGTCGCGCCGACGACCTGGGCGAACTCGGCCGGCCCGACCAGGGCGGCCAGCGCGTCCAGCAGGTGCCAGCCGAGGTCGACCAGCACCCCGCCGCCGGCCGTGCTGCGCCGGGTGAACCAGCCGCCGGCCTTCGGGACGCCGCGGGCCCGCACCCACGACAGGTCGACGTGCCGCACCCGCCCCAGGTCGGGGACGAGCGCGGCCAGTTCGCGGACGTCGGCGCGGTGCCGGGCGGCGCTGCCGGCCAGCAGCATGCCGCCGTCGAGCTCGGCCCGCGCCAGGTCGTCCGCCTCGGCGGAGGTCAGGCAGACCGGCTTCTCCAGGAAGACGGCGAGGCCGCGCCGCAGCAGCGCCGCGGCCACCTCGGCGTGCAGGTGGTTGGGCACGGCGACGACGGCGACGTCGACGTCCTCGGGGTGGAGCGCGTCCACCGCCGCGTGGGCGGGGATGCCCGTCGCCTCGCCGACCGCCGCCCGCAGCGCCGGGTCGGGGTCGACGACGGCGACCACGTCGAAGTCCTCGTGCGTCCTGAGCCGCGAGAGCCAGAGCTCCCGGCCGGCCCAGCCGAGCCCGACGACGGCGGCGCGATGCCTCACAGGGCTGCCACTGCGTCGGCGACGATCGCGGCGGTGGCGTGCAGGGCCTCCTCGGAGGCGAGCAGGACGCGGTGGTGCAGCCAGACGCAGTCCCGGCTGATGGCCTCGGTGTTGGGGCAGCGCTCGGCGACCGCCTCCGGGGTCTCGTCGGGGGCGGCGGTCTCCCAGAACGCGTCGGTGCGGTAGATCGCGCGGAACGCGGCGAAGGCCGGCAGGCCGGCGTCGACCAGGCGGTCGACGAGCTCGTTGCGGCCCTCCTCGGAGATGCCGGGGATCCGGAACATCGCCATGTAGTGCGAGTTGCGGTCGGCCCGCGGGTCGCTGCCCTGGGGGACGACGCCGTCGATCGCGCCGAGCAGGCCGGACAGCAGGTTCCAGCGCTCCTCGCGCAGGTCGGTCTGGGCGTCGAGGCGGCGCAGCTGGGCGCGGAGCACGGACGCCGAGAACTCGTTGAGCCGCATGTTGGTGCCGGCGATCTGGTGGAAGTACCGGCGGTCGGTGCGCGGCCGGCCGCAGCTGTGCCGCAGGAACGCGGCCTCGTACAGCTCCGACTCGGGGAACAGCAGGGCGCCGCCCTCGCCGGCGGTCATCAGCTTGCCGTTCTGGAAGCTGAAGGCGGCCACCGAGCCGAGCTCGCCGACCCGCTTGCCCTGCCAGCGCGCGCCGTGCGCGTGCGCGGCGTCCTGGAGCAGCGGGACGCCGGTGGACTCGGAGAGCTTGCCGAGGGCGTCCATGTCCGCGATGAGCCCGGCCATGTGCACGGGCATGATCACCCGGGTGCGCGGGGTGATCGCGGCGGCCACGGCCGCCACGTCGATGTTGTAGGTCACCGGGTCGACGTCGACGGGGACGGCGACCGCGCCGAGCCGCTGGGCGGCCTGGGAGGAGGAGATGAAGGTGAAGCCCGGCACGATGACCTCGGTGCCGGGGCCGGCGCCCAGACACTGCAGCGCCAGCTCCAGCGCGTGCGTGCCGTTGGTGACCGCCAGGGCGTGCGGTGCGCCGTGGTGGTCGGCGAACTCGCGCTCGAAGGAGTTCACCTCGTCCCCGCCCATGCGCCACCACTGGCCCTGCTCCAGAGCGCGTATCAGGCCGCTCCGCTCGTCGTCGTCGTACTGCGGCCAGGAGGGGAATTCCGGTGCCGGTCGCGCGTTCATGTCTCTCCAAATCTCCGCTACGAACTGGTCTCCGCTTTTGGACGGCCTGGCGGGATTGAGCGGGCGGGGCGCGTGGCCGACGGAAGAGCGGAACAATGGCCCCTGGGATTTCACGCAAGGTATTGCGGCCTCACAGTAGGCGCCGCCCTCGGCGGCCCGCATCCCTCGTTCTGGTAGTCGTCGGCCCCGACCTGCCGATCACCCGTCAGCGCAGCCCGAAGAATGCGCGGTACTCGTCCACCTGACCGTTCAGCATGTGGATTCCGTGGTGGACGTCGAGCCCCAGGGCGGCCGCCAGCCGCAGCAGCGGCGTCTCCCTCGGTTGCATGATGATGTCCGCCACCACGGCGCCGGGCGCGAGGGCGTCCGGCCGGAACGGCAGCGGGTCGCCCGGGCGCAGGCCCAGCGGGCTGGCGTTCACCGCGATGTCGCTGTCGTGCAGGGGCGGTTCGGCCGAGGCCCGGACCCGGCCGGGCCAGTGCTCGGCCAGCCGTGCGACGAGCGCGGCCAGCCGGGGCCCGTCCGGGTCGGTGACAGCGAGCCGCTCCGCGCCCGCGGCGAGCACGGCGGCCGCGATGGCGCTGCCCGCCCCGCCAGCGCCGGCCAGCGCGACCCGGCGGCCGCGGACGTCGTGGCCGGCCCGCGCCAGGCCCGCGACGAAGCCGGAGCCGTCGAAGTTCTCGGCGAGCCAGCCGCCGTCGGGTTCGCGGCGCAGCACGTTGGCGGTGCCGGTGATCTCCACGGTGCGGCTGCGCCGGTCGGCGAGGCCGGCGGCGGCCGCCTTGTGCGGCACGGTGACGAACAGGCCGTCCAGGTTGCCGATGTGCTGCAGGCCGCGGACCACCGTGGCCAGGTCCCCCGGCCGGGCGTGCACCGGGACGAGCACCGCGTCGATGCCGAGCCGGGCGAACAGCGGGTTCAGCAGCCCGGGTGACTGCACCTGGGCGACCGGGTCGCCGAGGACGGCGTACAGCCGGGTGGCCCCGCCGATCGGCGGGCCGGGCGGGACGGCGTGCTGCGGGGCGTCGGTCATCGTGGCCTCCCGGGGCCGGGTACGGTGCCCTGTGCGACCGTCTCCGCGAACATCTCCGCGACGGTGAAGGCGAGTTCCATCGACTGCTCGGCGTTCAGGCGCGGATCGCAGGCGGTCCGGTAGTTGCCGGGCAGCTCGTGCTCGGCGATCCCCCGGGCGCCGCCGAGGCACTCGGTGACGTCCTCCCCGGTCGCCTCCAGGTGGAGGCCGCCGGGGTGGGTGCCGAGCGCGCGGTGGACGTCGAGGAAGCCGGCGATCTCCTCGACGACGTGGTCGTAGTGGCGGGTCTTGTACCCGTTGTCCGCGGTGCGGGAGTTGCCGTGCATCGGGTCGCACTGCCAGACCACCTGGTGGCCGGAGGCGGTGACCTTCTCGACGATCTGCGGGAGGACCTCGCGGACCCGCGCGTGCCCCATCCGGCTGATCAGCGTCAGCCGCCCGGGGGTGGCGTGCGGGTCGAGCCGGCGCACGTACTCGACCGCCTGCTCGGGGGTCGTGCCCGGGCCGATCTTCACGCCGATCGGGTTGGCCAGCAGCTCCGCGAAGGCGATGTGCGCGTCCTCGGGCCCGCGGGTGCGCTCGCCGATCCAGAGGAAGTGCGCCAGTCCGCTGGAGTACAGCGGCTCCGGCCCGTCCTCCGTCACCCGGAGCAGGGCACTCTCGTAGTCCAGCAGCAGGGCCTCGTGGCTGACGTAGACCTCGCTCCCGGGCGCCGTCCCACCGCCGGCTCCCGGGCCGGCCGGGAGGCCCAGGCCGCGGCCGATCTCCTCGGCCGCCGGCGCGTACCGGTGGCCCCCGGGCGCGTCGCGGACGAAGCGGAGGTTCTCGGCGTGCAGCGCGTGCGGGTCGCCCAGGCCGTCCCGGCGGAGCCGGCGGGCGATGGCCACCGTCCGCGAGGCCTCGGCGTGGGCGAGCAGCATCCGCTCCGGGTCCGGGGTGCGGGCGGCGGGCGTGGGTTCGACGCCGTTGACGATGTCGCCCCGGTAGACCGGCAGGCCGTGGGCGTCGACCTGGTGGGAGCGCGGCTTGGCGTACTGGCCGGCGGCCCGGGCGACCGGCACCACCGGCAGTCCGGTGGTGTGGGCGAGCACCAGGGCCATCCGCTGCAGCAGGCCGAGGTTGGCGCGCAGGTGCGGCTCGGTGTTGTCGGCGAAGGTCTCCGCGCAGTCGCCGCCCTGGAGCAGGAAGGCCTCGCCCCGGGCGACGGCCGCCAGCCGCTCGGCGAGCCGGGCGGTCTCGGCGGGCGTGACGATCGGGGCGGCGGCGCGCAGCCGGGCGACGACCTCCTGCG
Source organism: Kitasatospora sp. NPDC005748 (assembly GCF_040630735.1). NCBI lineage: Bacteria > Bacillati > Actinomycetota > Actinomycetes > Kitasatosporales > Streptomycetaceae > Kitasatospora > Kitasatospora sp. NPDC005748. The sequence goes on along the minus strand of NZ_JBEXYD010000005.1, from coordinate 28,590 downwards.
TGCGGGCCCGGTCCGGCCAGCCGGGCTGCTGCGCGGCGGGCCTGGCCAGCGCGGCGGCGAGGCGGTCGGCGAGCAGCCGTTCCGCCGCGCCGGTCCGCGCGGCGGGCGGGCCGCCGGGCGGCCGGCGTGGTGAGTACCTCATGACACCGCCGCCCCCGTCCCGGCGGGCCCGTCGGCACCGTGCCCGACGAGCCGGGCGAGCGGCCGGCGCGGCATCCGCGCCAGGGCCTCCAGGACGGCCCGCTCGGGCACGTCGTGGACCAGTTCCGCGCCCGCCGGGCCGTCCAGGACGAAGGCCAGCCCGCTGAGGGCCTTCTTGTCCCGCCGCATCAGCTCGACCAGTTCGCCCGGCCGCACGCCCTCGGGCAGCGCGCCGGGCAGGCCGTAGGAGGCGACGACCGCCCGGTGCTCGTCCACCCGGGCGGGGTCGATCCGGTCCAGGACGCCCGCGAGCAGGCCCGCGAAGACGGTGCCGACGGCGACCGCCTCGCCGTGGCGCAGCGCGAAGTCGGTGGCCACCTCCAGGGCGTGGCCCAGGGTGTGGCCGTAGTTGAGCAGGTGCCGAAGTCCGGTGTCGCGTTCGTCGGCCGAGACGATGCCGGCCTTGAGCGTCACGCTGGCGGCGATCCGGTCCGCCAGGGCCAGCGGGCGCAGGTCGCCGGCGCCGATGAAGTGGCACCGGGCGATCTCGCCGAGGCCGTTGAGCATCTCGCGGTGCGGCAGCGTCGCCAGGTAGTCGGTGTCGCAGAGCACCGCGGCGGGCTGCCAGTAGGCGCCCACCAGGTTCTTGCCGGACGGCAGGTTGACCGCCGTCTTGCCACCGACGCTGGCGTCCACCTGGGCCAGCAGCGTGGTCGGCAGGTGCACGACGGGCACCCCGCGGTGGTAGAGGGCCGCCGCCAGGCCGACCACGTCGGTGGTGGTGCCGCCGCCGCAGGAGACCACGGCGTCGGAGCGGGTCAGCCCGAACCGCACGAACTCCGCGCAGAGCGCCTCGACGGTGGCGAGGTTCTTGTCCGGCTCGCCGTCCCGGGCGGGCAGCAGCAGGGTCTCGACACCGGTGTCGGGCACCCACTGGGCGGGGCGCGCCGACACCACCGCCACCCGCCGGGCACCGAGCCCCCGGATCACCTCGGCCAGCGAGGAGCGCACTCCCGGGCCGATGAGCACGTCGTACGAACGGTCGCCGATGCGCACCGGAACTTGTTCTCTCACGCCGCTTCAACCTGTCCTGTAGAACGTCGAACGCCGACTCTTCGGTGGTGCGCCCGCGGTGGGGCCCCTGCTCCGGTGCCGCCCGGGCCCGGACCCGCGCCCGGGGCCCCGGCGGCGGTCGGCCGCCGGGATCCCGGGCGTGCGCAGGACGTGCCCGGCCGTTACTGGCCGGTGGTCACCCGCAGGATGCGGGCCTCGGCCCGCTCCTTGCGGTCGTGCTCGTCGAGCTGCGGGTAGGACGGGCAGCCGAAGACCCGCTGGAACGGCGCGAAGGTGTCCCACTCCGGGCGCCGGCGCATCTCCTGGGCGACGGCGTTGTGCTCGCTCCAGAAGTCGCCGCCGATCAGCCGGATCAGGTAGCGCTCCAGCGCGTCGCGGGAGGTGGTCCGGCCGGCGTCGGCGGCCACCGAGACCAGCTCGCCGTCGTAGAAGGCGTGGATCAGCCGGATGTAGGTGTCGTACCCGGTCTTGAAGTAGTTCGAGTACTCGTCGATCAGCGCGTCGGCGTCCGCCGGGGACTTCAGCGCCGCGTCGAGGGTCTCGGCGGCGCGGGTGGCGGTGGCGGTCGCGACCAGCACGCCGCCGGAGAACATCGGGTCACCGAAGCAGCCCGCGTCGCCGACCATCACCCAGCCGGGGCCGGTGACGGTGTCCGCGTGGTAGCAGTAGTCGGTCTCGATCTTGAGGTCCATGCTCGGCCGGGTGCCGGTGAGCCGCGCGGTGATCCGCGGCACCCGGTTCAGGTGCTCGTCGAACGCCGCCTCCGGCGAGCCCGCCGCCCGGAAGGTGTCACGCGGCATCACGGTGCCGACGCTGATGACCTCCTTGGAGATCGGGATCGCCCACACCCAGCCGTCGTTGTGCGCGCCGACCTGGATGTCGCCCTCGGCCCCGAGGTTGTGCTTCTCGTCGAGGCCCTCGTAGTGCCGGAACACCCCGACCATCCGGAGCTTCTCCAGCGTCTTGCGGAGCCCGAACTTGTTGGCGATCCGCCCGGACCGGCCGCTGGCGTCGATCACGTAGGTCGCCCGGACCTCGTGCTCCTCGCCGTCCTTCTCGTAGCTGACGCCGACCATCCGGTCGCCCTCCATCAGCAGTTCCTTGACGCCGGCGCCCAGGTGGACCTCGGCGCCCGCCTTGGCCGCCTCCTCCACGAGCATCGCGTCGAACCGGGCCCGCTCGACCTGGAAGGCGCGGTCGAAGCGCCCCTCGCCCTGCTTGCTGAAGTCCGCGCGGAAGACGCCCGAGAAGAACTTCTTCTCCGTCGGGTCGATGAATTCGCCACCGAACTTCGGGACGTATCCGCGGGATTCCAGCGCCTCGCGCAGGCCGATCCGGTCGAAAAGCCCCATCATGTAGGGCAGCAGGGACTCACCGATGTGGAAGCGCGGAAACTCGTCGCGCTCCAGGAGCACCACGGAATGACCCTGCTTGGCCAGGACAAAGGCGCTGACCGCGCCGGCCGGGCCGCCGCCGATGACAACCACATCGGCCGAGTTCTTCGCCATTGGATTCCCTTCCAGAATTGTCGTACATCGTCTGCGAATGGTGCTGCCGGGAGTGCTCCCGCCGGTGTTCCCGCGGGTGCTCCCGGCGGTGTTCCCGCCGGTCAGGGGAGGTCCCCGGACACGATCGTGCCGACGAGCACGCGGTGCTCGTCGTCGTCGACGACGGTGCGCACCCGCTCCCGTCCGTCCCGGACCGTCAGGTGCCGGCGGCCCTTCAGGACGGCCTGGCCGTCCTCGAACGCCCGGCCGTAGAGGACGCCCTGCATGTCCCCCTCGGGGGGCGGCGCCGGGTTCTCCCGGGCGCGGTCCTCCAGTTCCTTCCAGTCGCTCCACCGCCGGGGCAGCAGCTTGAAGGTGTAGACCACGCTCCAGCGGGTCACCCGCCCCCGGCGCTGCAGCGCCGTCTCGCCGTCGCCCCGGTCCACCAGCCGGTACTGGCAGCCGTACTGGGTCTGCACCGCGTCGGTGACGAGCAGCGGTTCGAGGTAGGACGGCCCCGGGTAGCCCACGTCGACCAGCCACTCGGCGCCGTCCAGCGCCACCCGGACGAACATGTGCTCGATCTCGGTGCCGAAGTTCTCCCTGCCCTCGGCGGTACTGGCCGCCATCAGGGAGACCTCGTAGCCGAGGGTGCCGAGCAGCCGGAAGAACAGCCGGTTCAGCTGGAAGCAGGTACCGCCCCGTCCCTCGACGACGGCCGTCTCGAACACGGCGTCCTCGTCGAGGTCGACCAGGTTGATGTTGTCGGTGAAGTCCTGGGCGGCGATGTTGTACGGGATCGCCATGAGATGCCGCTTGTGCAGGGTGCGCAGCGTCTCGATGTCCACGCGCGTCTGCCCGGCGCAACCGATGCGCCGGAGGTAGGCGTCCGCGTCGAACACGTCGTCATCTCCTCTCTTGTCCGCGAGCCGGATCAGGGCCGCTCGTTCGGGGCCGTTCAGTGGGCGTTCGTCGGGGCGTTCATCGGGGTCGTTCATCGGCTTGTCGGCCGGGCCGCTCGCCGGGCCGCTCCGGGGCTGCGGCAGGGGCCCGGCCGTGGCGGCTCAGACCGAGATGGCCGCGACACCCCCCGTGCCCTCGCCGAACATGCGCTCTTGCATGTGCGCGACAATCATCCCCGGCGTCGGGTGATCGAAAACAAGACCGGCCGAGAGCTTCGCCCCCATCAGTTCGCCCAGCCGGTTGCGCAGTTCGAGCGCGGTCAGCGAGTCGAAGCCGATCTCGAAGAGGCCCTGGTCCACGTCGATGTGGTGGGACGCGCTGTAGCCGAGGACGACGGCGACCTGGGCCCGGACCACGTCCAGCAGGAGCGCCGCGCGCTCCGCGCCGGGCAGCCCGGCCAGCCGCTCGGCCAGCTTGCGCCGCTCGTCCCCCGAGACCGCGGCCCGGGCCAGCTGCCGGCTCGCGCGCACCAGGCCGCGCAGCAGCGGCGGTGCCTCGCGCCCGGCCGCGGCGTCGGCGCGCAGCGCACGCAGGTCCAGCTTGGCCGGCACCAGCAGCGCCCGGTCACCGCGCAGCGCGGTGTCGAACAGCTCCATGCCCTCGGCCGGGGTCATGCCCAGCAGACCGCCGCGCCGGTTCAGCCGGCTGCGGGTGAGGTCGTCGGTGCCGGCCGCCATGCCGGTCTCCTGCTCCCACAGGCCCCAGGCCAGCGACAGCGCCGGCAGACCGGCCGCCCGGCGCCGGGCCATCAGCCCGTCCATGTAGGCGTTCGCCGCCGCGTAGGCGCCGGTGCCCGCGCCGAGGAAGACCGCCGACACCGACGAGTAGACCACGAACGCGTCCAACTCCGGGGCCAGTTCGCGCGTCAGCTCGTCCAGGTGCCGGGTCGCCGTCACCTTCGCCGCGAACACCCGCTCCAGCCGCTCCCGGTCGACCTCGCCGATCACGCCCGCGTCGAACAGGCCCGCGGCGTGCAGCACCGCGGTCAGCCGGCGGCCGTCGCGCCGGACGGCGGCCAGCAGCTCCGCCACCGCGTCCCGGTCGGTCACGTCGCAGGCCGGCACGGCCACCGACTCGGCGCCGAGCGCGTGCAGCTCGGCCACCAACTCCCGGGCGCCGTCGGCCTCCAGGCCCCGCCGGCTGGTCAGCACCAGGTGCCGGATCCCGTGCTCGGTCACCAGGTGCCGGGCCAGCACCGCACCCAGCGACCCGGTACCACCGGTGACCAGCACCGTCCCCGCCCGGTCCAGCACCGGCTCCGCCCGGTCGACGGCGCCGGCCCGGGCGAGCCGGGGCACGTGGAGCGTCGCGCCGCGCACCGCGACCTGCGGCTCGCCGACGGCCAGCACCGGCCCCAGCAGCGGCTCGACCTCCGACAGGTCGGACGCGTCGGTGTCCAGCAGCACGATCCGGTCCGGGTTCTCCGCCTGCGCCGCGCGGACCAGACCCCAGACGGCGGCGCCGGCCGGGTCCGTCACCGTGGCGTCGCCACCGGCGGGCACCGCGCCCCTGGTCACCACCACCAGCCGGGTCTCCTCCAGCCCGGCGCCGGCCAACCAGGTCTGGACGACCTCCAGCACCCGGTCCGTCACGTCCAGCGGGGTGTCCGCGTCGGCGCCGGTGACCGCCTCCAGGATCGCGGTCTCCGGGACGGCCGCCCCGGACAGCGCGTCCTCCGCGAGGGTGGCCACCTCCTCGGCGGTGGACAACCGCACCCAGGACGGCGAGCCGGCGGCCCCGTCCGGGAGCACCTCCGTCCAGTCCACCCGGAACAGCGAGTCGCCGCCCGCACGGCCCGCCGCCGCGCCCAACTGCTCGGCGGACACCGGGCGGAACACCAGCGAGTCGGCCGTCAGGACGGCGCCGCCGGCCTCGTCGACCGCCTCCAGCGAGAGCGCGTCGGGCGCCGGCTGGGCGACCCGCACCCGCAGCGACGAGGCGCCCGCGGCGTGCAGGACCAGGCCGTTCCAGGCGAACGGCAGCATCGTCCGGTGCTCGCCCGTGCTCAGGAAGGCCTTGGCGTGCAGGGCCGCGTCCAGCAGCGCCGGGTGGATGCCGAACCCGGCGGCGCTGCCCCGGTGGTCCTCCGGCAGGGCGATCTCGGCGAAGACCTCGTCACCGCGCCGCCAGGCCGCCCGCAGGCCCCGGAACACCGGCCCGTAGACGTAGTTGTGCTCCAGCAGACCGGCGTAGAACTCCTCGGGGCCGATCTCCACCCGCTCCGCGCCGGGCGGCGGCCAGGCGCTGAAGTCGAACCGCGACCCGGCCGCCCGGGCCGTGGCCGTCAGGACACCGGTGGCGTGCCGGGTCCACGGGTCGCCGACGGCCTCCTCGCGGGTCGAGTACACGGCGACCGTGCGGGCACCGCCCTCGTCCGGACCGCCGACGGTGACCTGCACCCGGACGCCGCCCTGCTCGGGCAGGATCAGCGGGGCCTCGATCACCAGCTCGTCCAGCGTGCCGCAGCCGACCTCGTCACCGGCCCGCACGGCCAGCTCCACCAGGCCCGTCCCGGGCACCAGCACGACGTCGCCGACCGCGTGGTCGGCCAGCCAGGGGTGGGTGCGCAGGGAGAGCCGGGAGGTGCACAGCACCCCGCCGGTCTCCGGCACCTCCACCACCGCGCCGAGCAGCGGGTGGTCCACCCCCGCCAGGCCCAGCGAGGTCGCGTCGGTGGCCGCCGCGGTCATCGGGAGCCAGTAGTGCTGGTGGTCGAAGGCGTAGGTCGGCAGGTCCACTTCGGCGCCACCGGCCGCGTCGGGCAGCACGCCCGTCCAGTCCACCGCCACACCGCGGACGAAGAGTTCGGCCATCGAGGCCAGCAGGCGGCGCGGGCCGCCCTCGTCCCGCCGCAGCGAACCGGTCACCAGGACCTCGACCCCGGCCCCGTCGGCGACCTCGGTGATCGGCTGGGCCAGCACCGGGTGGGTACTGGCCTCCACGAACACCGTGTGGTCCTCGGCGAGCAGCGCGGCGACCGCCGGGCCGAAGCGGACCTGGCCCCGCAGGTTGCGGTACACGTAGCCGCCGTCGATCACGCCGGCCTCGCGGACCCACTCACCGGTCACCGTCGAGAAGAGCGGGACCAGCGGCGCCCGGCCGCGGATGTCCGCGAACGCCTCCGCCAGGACCTCCTCCAGGGCCTCGGCGTGCCGGGTGTGGGAGGCGAAGTCCACCGCGACCCGGCGCACCCGTACCCCGTCGGCGGCCAGCACCTCGACGGCCTCGTCCAGCACGTCGAGGTCACCGGCGACCACCACCGACGCGGGGCCGTTGACCACCGCGACCTCCAGCCGGCCCGCCCAGCGCTCCAACCGGGCCAGCGCCTCGGCCTCGGAGAGCGCCACCGAGGCCATCCCGCCGAGCCCGGCCAACTGACCGGCGATCACCCGGCTGCGCACCGCGACGATCCGGGCCGCGTCCTCCAGGGAGAGCGCACCGGCCACGCAGGCCGCCGCGATCTCGCCCTGCGAGTGCCCCAGCACCGCGTCCGGGATCACCCCCACCGACGCCCAGACGGCGGCCAGCCCGACCATCACCGCGAAGCTCGCGGGCTGCACCACATCGGCCCGGTCCAGGACCTCGGCCGGCGCCTCGCCGCGCAGCACCTCCTCCAGCGACCAGTCCACCCAGGGGCCGAGCGCCCGGGCGCACTCGGCGATGCGCTCGGCGAACACCGGTGAGGTGTCCAGCAGTTCACGGCCCATCCCGGCCCACTGCGCCCCCTGACCGGGGAAGACCAGGACGAGCTTGCCCACCGTGCCCGCGGTGCCCGTCACCAGCCCGGCGGCGGACTCGCCCCGGGCCAGCGCGGCCAGCCCGGCCGACGCCTCCGCCCGGGACCCGGCCACCACCACCGCGCGCTCGGAGAGCAGCGCCCGCCGGGAGAGCAGCGCACCGGCCAGCGCCGCCGGGGCGGTCGCCCCGGCGAGCTCCGTCAGCCGCCCGCCCTGGGCCGCCAGCGAGGCGGCGTTCTTCGCCGAGACCACCAGCGGCACCACGGCGTCGGGGGCGGACCCGGCCTCGGCCGGCTGCTCCTCGGGGGCCTGCTCCAGGATCACGTGCGCGTTGGTCCCGCTCAGGCCGAAGGAGGAGACCCCGGCCCGGCGCGGCCGGTCCACCTCGGGCCACTCCCGCGCCTCGGTCAGCAGCTCGACGGCGCCCGCCGTCCAGTCCACCTGCGAGGAGGGCGCGTCCACGTGCAGGGTCGCGGGCATCACGCCGTGCCGCAGCGCCTGCACCATCTTGATCACACCCGAGACACCCGCCGCCGCCTGGGCGTGGCCGATGTTGGACTTCAGCGAGCCCAGCCAGAGCGGGCGCTCCGGGTCACGGCCGCGACCGTAGGTGGCCAGCAGCGCCTGCGCCTCGATCGGGTCCCCCAGGACGGTGCCCGTGCCGTGGCCCTCGACCAGGTCCACATCGGCTGTCGACAGCCCGGCCGCCGCCAGCGCCTTGCGGATCACCCGCTGCTGCGAGGGGCCGTTCGGCGCGGTCAGTCCGTTGGACGCGCCGTCCTGGTTCACCGCGGACCCGCGCAGCACCGCGAGCACCGGGTGGCCGTTGCGCCGCGCCTCGGAGAGCCGCTCCAGCACCACCACACCGGCGCCCTCGGCCCAGCCGGTGCCGTCGGCGGCGTCCGCGTAGGACTTGCAGCGGCCGTCCGTCGCCAGCGCCTTCTGCCGCGAGAACTCCATGAACATGCTCGGGCTGGACATCACCGTCGAACCGCCGGCCAGGGCCAGCGAGCACTCGCCCTGGCGCAGCGCCTGGGCGGCCAGGTGGATCGCCACCAGCGAGGAGGAGCAGGCCGTGTCCACGGTGACCGCCGGGCCCTCGAAGCCGAACACGTAGGACACCCGGCCCGACGCCACACTGGCGCCGGCGCCGGTCAGCGCGAAGCCGCCCAGCTCCGGCGGCACGCTGCCACCGGCGTAGTAGTCGACGCCCATGATGCCGTTGAACACCCCGACCTCGGTGCCCTTCAGCGAGCCCGGGTCGATGCCGGCCCGTTCCATCGCCTCCCAGGAGGTCTCCAGCAGCAGCCGCTGCTGCGGGTCCATCGCCAGCGCCTCACGCGGCGAGATCCCGAAGAAGGCCGGGTCGAACAGCGGTGCCTCGTGCAGGAAGCCGCCCTGGCTGACGTAGGAGGTGCCCTCGCTCTCCGGGTCGGCGTCGAACAGCTCGTCCAGGCCCCAGCCGCGGTCGGAGGGGAACAGCGACACGCCGTCCCGCCCCTCGGTGACCAGCTGCCACAGGTCCTCCGGGGTGGCCACCCCGCCGGGCAGCCGGCAGGCCATGCCGACGATCACCACCGGATCGGCCGGATCGTGCACGGCCGCCGCCGGTACCACCGGGCCCGCCGCGACCGCCGTGCCGTCGAACTCGCCGTCCAGGTAGCGGGCCAGGGCGAGCGGGGTGGGGTAGTCGAAGACGGCCGTGGCGGGCAGGCTGAGGCCGGTGGCCTCGCGCAGCCGGTTGCGCAGCTCGACGGAGGTCAGCGAGTCGAAGCCGGCGTCCTTGAAGGCCCGCTCCGCCGCGACCTTCGCCGCGCCCGCGTGGCCGAGCACCGACGCGACGTGCGTCCGGACCAGCTCCAGCAGCAGCGCCTCGCGCTCGGCCGCGGCCAGCCCGGCCAGTCGGCCGGCGAGTCCGCCGCCGGCGCCGGTCGCGGCGGCCCGCGCCGACTGCCGGCCGGGGCGGACCAGGCCCAGCAGCAGGGGTGGCACCCCGGCGCCGGCCGTGGCGGCCGTGCGCAGGGCCCGCAGGTCCAGCTTGACCGGGACGAGCAGCGCCCGGTCACTGTGCAGCGCGGTGTCGAAGAGCTCCATGCCCTCCGCCGGCGTCAGCGGCTGGGCGCCGCCACGCCGGTTCATCCGGCTCCGGGACAGCTCGTCCAGGTCGGCGCCCATGCCGTCGCTCTGCGCCCACGGGCCCCAGGCCAGCGACAGCGCGGGCAGGCCGTCCGCCCGGCGCCGGGCCATCAGCCCGTCCAGGTAGGCGTTCGCCGCCGCGTAGGCGCCGGTGCCCGCGCCCAGGAACACCGCCGAGACGGAGGAGTACGTGATGAACACGTCCAGGTCCGGGGCGAGTTCACGGGTCAGCTCGTCCAGGTGCCGGGTCGCCGTCACCTTCGGTGCGAAGACGCGCTCCAGCCGCTCCGGGTCGATCTCGCCGACCACACCGCCGTCGAAGACACCCGCCGCGTGGACCACGGCGGTCAGCCGGTGCCCGTCGCGCCGGGCGGCGGTCAGCAGCTCCGCCACCGCGTCGCGGTCGGTCACGTCACAGGCCGGTACGGCCACCGACTCGGCGCCGAGCGCGTGCAGCTCGGCCACCAACTCCCGGGCACCGTCGGCCTCCAGGCCCCGCCGGCTGGTCAGCACCAGGTGCCGGATCCCGTGCTCGGTCACCAGGTGCCGGGCCAGCACCGCACCCAGCGACCCGGTACCGCCGGTGACCAGCACCGTCCCCGCCCGGTCCAGCACCGGCTCGGTGCCCCGGGCGATACCGGCCCGGGCGAGGCGCGGCACGGACAGGGCCGCACCGCGCACGGCGACCTGCGGTTCACCGGTGGCCAGGACGGCGGTCAGGACCGCGTCGAGGTCGGTGCCGGCCTCGGCGTCGAGCAGCACGATCCGGTCCGGGTTCTCCGCCTGCGCCGCCCGGAGCAGACCCCAGACGGCGGCGCCGGCCGGGTCGGTCACCGCGGCGTCGCCGCCGGCGGGCACCGCGCCCCTGGTCGCCACCACCAGCCGGGTCTCCTCCAGCCCGGCGCCGGCCAGCCAGGCCCGGACGACCTCCAGCACCCGCCGGGTCAGCGCGAGCGGGGTGTCCCCGGGGCCATCGATGACGGCCTCCAGCAGCACCGCCGCCGGCGCGGCGGCGCCGATGCCCTCGCCGGTGCCCTCGCCCTCGCCCTCGCCCTCGAACAGTGCCGCCACGTCCGCCGGGGCGGTGACCCGGGCCGGGACCGGGCCGGGGGTGGGGGCGGCGGGCAGGGTGGCCGACTCGGTCCACTCCACCCGGTACAGCGCGTCGCTGCCCGGCGTCCCCGCCGCCGCCTCCAACTGCTCGGCGGAGACGGCGCGCGAGACCAGCGAGTCCAGCGTCAGGACGAGCCCGCCGGCGTCGTCGACGGCCTCCAGCGACAGGGCGTCCGGCCCCGGCCGGGCGACCCGCACCCGGACCGAGGCGGCCCCGGCCGCGTGCAGCACCAGCCCGTTCCAGGCGAACGGCAGCCGGACCACCGGCTCCTCGTCCGGTGCGTCGTCCGGCCGGGCGCCGCTCAGCGCGGCCGCCGCGTCCAGCATGCTGGAGTGCAGGGCGGCGTCGAGCAGGCCGGGGTGGATGCCGAACCCGGCGGCCCGCTCGCGCAGTTCGTCCGGCAGGGCCACCTCGGCGAAGATCTCCTCACCGCGCCGCCAGACCGCACGCACGCACTGGAACGACCGGCCGTAGGCGTACCCCGCGCGGTCGAGCAGGTCGTAGCCGCCGGTGATGTCCACCGGCTGCGCGCCGGGCGGCGGCCAGGCGGTGAAGTCGAACTCCGGCTCGACGGCGCCGGCCGTCGTCGGCAGCAGTGTGCCGGTGGCGTGGCGGACCCAGGCGTCCATGGCTCCCGCGGTGTCGGTGCCCTCCACCGCGTCCTCGCGGGCGGAGTACACCTCCACCGTGCGGGCGCCCCGCTCGTCCGGGCCTCCGACGGCGACCTGGACCCGCAGGCCGCCGTGCTCGGGCACCACCAGCGGTGCCTCGATGACGAGTTCGTCCAGCACCCCGCAACCGACCTCGTCGCCGGCCCGCACGGCCAGCTCCACCAGACCGGTCCCGGGGACGAGGACCACTCCCCCGACGGCGTGGTCGGCGAGCCAGGCGTGCGTGCGCAGCGACAGCCGGGAGGTGAACACCAGGCCGTCGGACTGCGGCAGTTGGACGACCGCTCCGAGCAGCGGATGGTCGGCCTTGCCCTGGCCGAGCGAGGTGGCGTCGGTCAGCGGGGTGGCCGGGAGCCAGTAGTGCTCGTGCTCGAAGGCGTAGGTGGGCAGCTCCAGATGGGTGGGCGTGAAGCCGGCGGGCAGCGTCTTCGCCCAGTCCACCGCGACGCCCCGGACGAAGAGTTCGGCGACCGAGGCCAGCACGGTGTGCGCCTCGGGGCGGCCGTCGCGCAGAGCGGCGACCGTGACCGCGCGCTCACCGGCGGACTCCGCGACCACGCCGCTCAGCGCGGCGCCGGGGCCGAGCTCGACGAAGAGCGCCCCACCCGCTCCGGCCGCCGTGGCGATGCCGTCGGCGAACCGGACCGGGCGGCGGACATGGCCCACCCAGTAGGCGGGGTCGGCCAGTTGACCGGGCTCGGCCACCTGTCCGGTCACGTTGGAGACGATCGGGACCTGTGCCTCGCCCCAGGCGACGTCGGCGAGCACGGCGGCGAACTCCGCCAGCATCGGCTCCATCAGCGCCGAGTGGAAGGCGTGCGAGACGGTGAGCTGCTTGACCTTGCGGCCTTGTGCCTTCAGGCTATCGGCGGCCTTCAGCACGGCCGCCTCCTCCCCGGAGAGGACCACCGACGAAGGACCGTTCACCGCCGCCAGGTCCACGCCGTCGTCGAGGAGTTCGGCGACCTCGGCCTCGGTGGCTGCCACCGCCACCATCGCGCCGCCCGAGGGCAGCGCCTGCATCAGCCGGCCCCGCGCGGCGACCACCGCCGCCGCGTCGCCGAGCGAGAGCACCCCGGCCACATGCGCGGCCGTGATCTCCCCGATCGAGTGGCCCAGCACCGCGTCCGGCCGGACGCCCCAGGACTCGACCAGCCGGAACAACGCCGTCTCCACCGCGAACAGACCCGCCTGGGTATACACGGTCTGGTCCAGCGACCCGGCCGTACCGAACACCACGTCCTTGACCGGGTGCTCGGTCCACCCCGCCAACCGCGCGTCCAACGCCGCACACGCAGCCTCGAAGACCTCGGCGAACACCGGGTACCGCTCCGCCAGCTCCCTGCCCATCCCGACCCGCTGCGAACCCTGCCCCGGGAAGACGAGGACCACCTTCCCCGGACCGCCGGACGGGGACGCGCTGCCGCTCGCCCCGGCGGGCGCGGACTCGCCGCGTGCCAGCGCGGCCAGGCCCGCCAGCGTCTCCTCGCGCGAGCCGGCCACCAGCACCGCCCGCTCGCCCAGCACCGCACGCTGGGCGAGCAGCGCACCCGCCACCGCGACCGGCGCCCCGGCCCCGGGCGTGTCGACGGAGGACGCCTCGACGAAGGCGGCCAGCCGCCCGGCCTGGCCGGCCAGGGCGGCGGCCGAGGCGGCCGACAGCACCAGCGGGACGACGCCCTCGGGCACGGCCGCCGGCCGCGCCTCCTCCTCGGGGGCCTGCTCCAGGATCAGGTGGGCGTTGGTGCCACTGACGCCGAAGCCGGACACCGCCGCCCGGCGGGGGCGGCCGGTCTCCGGCCAGTCCCGCGCCTCGGTGAGCAGCTCCACCGCACCGGCGGACCAGTCGACCTGGGTGGACGGTGCGTCCACGTGCAGGGTGGGCGGCATGACGCCGTGCCGCAGCGCCTGCACCATCTTGATCACGCCCGACACCCCGGCGGCGGCCTGGGTGTGGCCGATGTTGGACTTCAGCGATCCCAGCCGCAACGGCCGCTCGACGGGCCGGTCCTGACCGTAGGTGGCCAGCAGGGCCTGCGCCTCGATCGGGTCACCCAGCACCGTGCCCGTGCCGTGGCCCTCCACCACGTCCACATCCGCGGTGGACAGACCCGCGTTGGCCAGCGCCTTGCGGATCACCCGCTGCTGCGAAGGACCGTTCGGCGCGGTCAGACCGTTCGACGCGCCGTCCTGGTTCACCGCGCTGCCGCGGACCACCGCGAGCACCCGGTGCCCCTTGCGCCGCGCCTCCGACAGCCGCTCCAGCACCACCACACCCGCGCCCTCGGCCCAGCCCGTGCCGTCCGCCGCGTCCGCGTACGCCTTGCACCGGCCGTCGGCCGCCAGCCCGCGCTGGCGCGAGAAGTCGATGAAGAGGCCGGGGGTGGCCATCACGGTCGCGCCGCCGGCCAGCGCCATCGAGCACTCGCCGCGGCGCAGCGCCTGGGCCGCCAGGTGGATCGCCACCAGCGAGGAGGAGCAGGCGGTGTCGAGCGTCACCGCCGGGCCCTCGAAGCCGAACACGTAGGAGATCCGGCCGGACGCCACGCTGGCGGCCGCGCCCGTCCCGGTGAAGCCCTCCAGCTCCGGCGGCACGCTGCCGCCGGCGAAGTAGTCGACGCCCATGATCCCGTTGAAGACCCCGACATCGCTGCCCTTGAGCGTGGCCGGGTCGATGCCGGCCCGCTCCAGCGCCTCCCAGGAGGTCTCCAGCAGCAGCCGCTGCTGCGGGTCCATGGCGAGCGCCTCGCGCGGCGAGATCCCGAAGAAGCCCCCGTCGAAGAGACCGGCCTCGTGCAGGAAGCCGCCCTGGTCCACGTAGGAGGTGCCGCGGTTCTCGGGGTCCTCGTCGAACAGCCCGTCGAGGTCCCAGCCCCGGTCGGAGGGGAAGCCCGAGACGCCGTCCCGGCCCTCGCTGACCAGGTCCCACAGCCCCTCCGGGCTGTCGACACCACCGGGCAGCCGGCACGCCATACCCACGATCGCCACAGGCTCGCTGGAGGCGCTGACGAGTTGGCGGTTCCGCTTCTTCAGCGAGCCGACCTCTTCGAGCGACTTCCGCAGCGCCTCGACAAGCTTCTCGTATGAAGTACTCACTTCACTGCCCCATTCACGTTGTACCGCATCAGCTTTCGAGGCCCTCGTCGTCGTCGCCGCCGAGCGCCAGTTGGACGAGGTCGTCGACGTCCAGGTCGGCGAGCGTGCCCGGCCGGTCGTCCTCGTCCGCCGCGTCGGCCGCCGGTCCGCCGGTGTCCAGTGCGGCCAGCCTGACCAGGGCCTCCATCAGCCCGGCCTCCCGGAATCGGGCCATCGGGAGGGAGACCAGGGCGTGCCGCAGCCGGTCCTCGTCCACTTCCGGGCCGCTCGCCGCGCCGTCCGGGAGCAGCTCGCCGTGCACGTGGCGGGCCAGGGCGAGCGGGGTCGGGTAGTCGAAGACCACGGTGGCGGACAGATTGAGGCCGGTGGCCTCGCGGAGCCGGTTGCGCAGCTCGACCGAGGTGAGCGAGTCGAATCCGGCGTCCTTGAAGGACGTCCCGGCCACCACCCCGTCCGGTCCGGTGTGGCCCAGGACCAGCGCGACCTGGGCCCGCAGGAGGTCCACCAGCAGGGCCTCCTGGTCGGCCCGGGCGAGCCCGGTGAGCCGGCGCACCAGGCCGTCGCCGCCGTCGCCGGACGCGGCCCGGGCCACCTGGCGGCCGGCCCTCACCTGGCCGCGCAGCAGGGGCGGTACTCCCCCGCCGGTCGCGGCCTCGGCCCGGATCGCCCGCAGGTCCAGCTTGATCGGCACCAGCAGCGCCTCGTCCGCGCCGAGCGCGGCGTCGAACAGCGCGGTGCCCTCCGCCGGCCCGAGCGCGAGAATGCCGCCGCGGCGGTTCGTCCGGGTGCGCCCGGCCGCCTCGGCGCCGGTGGTCATCCCGGTGGCGCTCTGCTCCCACGGGCCCCAGGCGAGCGAGAGCGCCGGCAGGCCGGCCGACCGGCGCCTGGCCATCAGGCCGTCGAGGTAGGCGTTGGCCGCCGCGTAGTTGCCCTGGCCGGCGGAGCCGAACAGGCCGGAGGCGGAGGAGTAGACGACGAACGCCGCCAGGTCGGGGGCGAGTTCGCGGGTGAGCTCGTCCAGGTGGCCGACGGCGGTCACCTTCGGGGCGAAGACCCGGGCCAGCCGCTCGGGCGTCAGCGCGCCGATCACCCCGTCGTCCAGGACGCCCGCGGTGTGCACGACGGCCGTCAGCGGGCGCTCGTCGACCACGGAGGCGAGCAGTGCGGCCACCGCGTCCCGGTCGGTCACGTCGCAGGCCGGCACGGCCACCGACTCGGCGCCCAGCGCGTGCAGCTCGGCCACCAACTCCCGGGCACCGTCGGCCTCCAGGCCCCGCCGGCTGGTCAGCACCAGATGCCGGATCCCGTGCTCGGCCACCAGGTGCCGGGCCAGCACCGCACCCAGCGACCCGGTACCACCGGTGACCAGCACCGTCCCCGCCCGGTCCAGCACCGGCTCCGCCCGGTCGACGGCGCCGGCCCGGACCAGGCGCGGCGCGGAGAGCACCGGGCCGCGCACCGCGACCTGCGGTTCACCGGTGGCCAGCACGGCGGCGAGGACCGCGTCGGCGTCGGTGCCGGCAGCGGTGTCGAGCAGGACGATCCGGTCGGGGTTCTCCACCTGGGCGGCCCGGACCAGGCCCCAGACGGCGCTGCCGGCCGGGTCCGTCACCGCGGCGTCGCCACCGGCGGGCACCGCGCCCCTGGTCGCCACGACCAGCCGGGAGGCCTCCGGGACCGGAGCGACCAGCCACGCCTGGAGCACGTCGAGCACCCGGGTGCCGAGCTCCAGCGCGTCCGCACCGGCCGCCGTCAGCACCACGGCGTCCGGCACCCCGCCCTCCGCGGCCAGCGCGGTCACCTCGTCGGCGGTGGCGACGGACACCCGGCTCGGCGCGGCCGCGAGGGGCGGCGGCGACGGCAGGGCCGTCCACTCCACCCGGAACAGCGAGTCGCCGCCCGGCGCACCCGCCGCCGCCTCCAACTGCTCGGCGGAGACGGCGCGGAACACCAGGGAGTCCAGCGTCAGGACCGGACCACCGGTCTCGTCGGCGGCCTGGAGCGACACCGCGTCCTGGCCCGACGGTGCCACCCGGACCCGCAGCGCCGAGGCGCCGACGGCGTGCAGGGTGAGCCCGTTCCAGGCGAACGGCAGGACCGTCCGGGGCTCGTCCGCCGCCTCGGGGGCATCGGCCGGGCGGACGAAGCCGTTGGCGTGCAGGGCGGCGTCGAGCAGCGCGGGATGGATGCCGAAGCGGCCCGCCCCCTCGCGGTGGTCCTCCGGCAGGGCGATCTCGGCGAAGACCTCCTCGCCGCGCCGCCAGACCGCCCGCAGGCCCTGGAACGACGGGCCGTAGGTGTAGCCGAGCCGGATCAGGTCGGCGTAGAAACCCTCGACGTCGACCTCGACCGGCTGGGCGCCGGGCGGCGGCCAGGCGGTGAGGTCGAACTCCGGTGCGGCGCCGGTCCCGGCCGGCCGCAGGGTGCCGGTGGCGTGGCGGGTCCAGCCGTCCGTACCGGCCGCCACCGCGTCCTCCCGGGCGGAGTACACCTCCACCGTCCGGGTGCCCCGCTCGTCCGGGCCGCCGAGCGCGACCTGGACCCGGACGCCGCCGTGGTCCGGCACCACCAGCGGTGCCTCGATGACCAGTTCGTCCAGGGCGCCGCAGCCGGCCTCGTCGCCGGCCCGGACGGCCAGCTCGACCAGGCCGGTGCCGGGCAGCAGGACGACCCCGCCGACGGCGTGGTCGGCGAGCCACGGGTGCGTGCGCAGCGAGAGCCGGGAGGTGAACACCAGGCCGTCGTTCTGCGGCAGGTGCATCACCGCGCCGAGCAGCGGGTGGTCGGTCCCGGTCAGTCCCAGGAAGGCGGCGTCGGCGGCCGGGGCGGGCTGCAGCCAGTACTGCCGGTGGTCGAAGGCGTAGGTCGGCAGCTCCAGGTGGCCCGGGTCGGCGGGCAGGAGGCCGGACCAGTCCACCGCGACGCCCCGGACGAGGAGTTCGGCCACCGCGGCCAGCACGGTGTGCGCCTCGGGGCGGCCGTCGCGCAGGGCCGCCACGCAGAGCGCGCCGTCGCCGGCGGACTCCGCCACCGCGCTGCTGAGCGCGGCGCCGGGGCCCAGTTCGACGAACAGTGCGGTGCCGTCCCCGGCTGCGACGGCGATGCCGTCGGCGAACCGGACCGGGCGGCGGACATGGTCCACCCAGTAGGCGGGGTCGGCCAGTTGGCCGGGCTCGGCCGGTCGGCCGGTGACGTTGGAGATCACCGAAAGCCTCGGTTCGCGCCAGACCACCTCGGCGAGGACGGCGGCGAACTCCGCCAGCATCGGCTCCATCAGCGCCGAGTGGAAGGCATGCGAGACGGTCAGTTGCTTGACCTTGCGGCCCTGCGCCTTGAGGGCTTCAACGGCCTTCAGCACGGCCGCCTCCTCACCGGAGAGGACCACCGACGAAGGGCCGTTCACCGCCGCCAGATCAACGCCGTCACCGAGGAGTTCGGCGACCTCGGCCTCGGTGGCGGCGACCGCCACCATCGCGCCGCCGGACGGCAGCGCCTGCATCAGCCGGCCCCGCGCGGCGACGACCGCCGCCGCGTCCGCCAGCGAGAGCACCCCGGCCACATGGGCGGCCGTGATCTCCCCGATCGAGTGGCCCAGCACCGCGTCCGGCCGGACGCCCCAGGACTCGATCAGCCGGAACAACGCCGTCTCCACCGCGAACAGACCCGCCTGGGTGTAGACGGTCTGGTCCAGCGACCCGGCCGTACCGAACACCACGTCCTTGACCGGGTGCTCGGTCCACCCCGCCAAGCGCTCGTCCAACGCCGCACAGGCCGCGTCGAAGGCCTCGGCGAACACCGGGTACCGCTCGGCCAGCTCACGGCCCATCCCGACCCGCTGCGACCCCTGCCCCGGGAACACCAGCACCGTGCGCGCCGCCTCACCGGCGGTCCCGGTCACCAGCACCGGGCTGTGCTCGCCCCGCGCCAGGGCGCTCAGCCCGGCCAGTGCCTCCTCCGGCGAACCCGCCAGCACCACCGCGCGCTCCGACAGCAGCGCCCGCTGCGCCAGCAGCGCGGCGGCGATCTCCGCCGTCCCGGCCCCGGAGGTCTCGACGAAGGGCGCGAGCCGGTCGGCCTGCCCGGCCAGCGACCGCGCGCTCTTCGCCGACAGCACCAGCGGGACCACACCCGTCGGAGCGGCCTCGACCGCGACGGCCCGCGCCTCGGCCTCGACCGGGGCCTGCTCCAGGATCAGGTGCGCGTTCGTCCCGCTGACCCCGAAGCCGGAGACTCCCACCCGGCGGGGGCGGCCGGTCTCCGGCCACTCCCGCGCCTCGGTCAGCAGTTCGACGGCGCCCGCCGTCCAGTCCACCTGCGAGGACGGCGCGTCCACGTGCAGCGTGGGCGGCAGCACACCGTGCCGCAGCGCCTCCACCATCTTGATCACACCGGCCACCCCGGCGGCCATCTGGGTGTGGCCGATGTTGGACTTCAGCGAGCCCAGCCAGAGCGGCCGCCCCGGCTCCCGGTCCTGGCCGTAGGTGGCCAGCAGCGCCTGCGCCTCGATCGGGTCCCCCAGGACCGTCCCGGTGCCGTGGCCCTCGACCACGTCCACCTCGGTACCGGTCAGGCCCGCGTTGGCCAGCGCCTTGCGGATCACCCGCTGCTGCGAGACCCCGCTGGGCGCGGTCAGACCGTTGGACGCGCCGTCCTGGTTGACCGCCGACCCGCGCACCAGCGCGAGCACCCGGTGCCCCTTGCGCCGCGCCTCCGACAGCCGCTCCAGCACCACCACACCCGCGCCCTCGGCCCAGCCGGTGCCGTCCGCCGCGTCCGCGTAGGACTTGCACCGGCCGTCCGTCGCCAGGCCGCGCTGGCGGGAGAACTCCACGAAGGTGCCGGGGGTGGCCATCACGGTCGCACCGCCGGCCAGCGCCATCGAGCACTCGCCCTGGCGCAGCGCCTGCGCGGCCAGGTGCATCGCGACCAGCGACGACGAGCAGGCCGTGTCCACCGTGACCGCCGGGCCCTCGAACCCGAAGACGTAGGCCACTCGGCCGGAGGCCACACTGCCCATGCCGCCGGTGCCGGTGAAGCCCTCCAGCTCCGCTGGCACCGCGCCGCCGGCGCCGTAGCCCTGGCCCATGACACCGGAGAACACCCCGGCATCCGTGCCCTTCAGCGAGAGCGGGTCGATGCCGGCCCGCTCCAGCGCCTCCCACGAGGTCTCCAGCAGCAGCCGCTGCTGCGGGTCCATCGCCAGCGCCTCCCGCGGGCTGATGCCGAAGAACCCGGCGTCGAACCGCCCCGCCTCGTAGAGGAATCCGCCCTGGCTCACATAGGAGGTGCCGGCCTTTCCGGGGTCGGCGTCGAAGAGGTCCGCCACATCCCAGCCGCGGTCCTCGGGGAAGCCGGACATCGCGTCCCGGCCCTCGCTGACCAGCCGCCAGAGGTCCGCCGGGCTGCCGACGCCGCCGGGCAGGCGGCAGGCCATGCCGACGATCGCGATCGGCTCGTCCGGGTCGGCGGGCGCGACCGCCGGCGCCGCCGCGGCGGTCCCGTCGGCGACGAGACCGAACTCGGCGTGCAGGTAACGGGCGAACGCGAGCGGGGTCGGGTGGTCGAAGACCACCGTCGCGGCCAGCTTCAGACCGGTCGCCTCGCGCAGCCGGTTGCGCAGCTCGACGGAGGTCAGCGAGTCGAAGCCGGAGTCCCGGAAGGCCGTCCCGCTCCTGATCGCGTCGGGCCCCGCGTGCCCGAGCACGGTCGCCGCGTGGCCGCGGACCAGCTCCAGCAGCAGCGCCTCCTGCTCGGCCGCCGCCAGCCCGGCCAGCCGGCCGGCCAGCCCGCCGCCGCCGTCCCCCGAGGCCGCCCGCACCAGCTGCCGCCCGGTCCGCACCAGGCCGCGCAGCAGGGTCGGGACGTCCCGACCGGCCGCGGCGCCGGCGCGCAGCGCCCGCAGGTCCAGCTTGGCCGGGATGAGCAGCGCCTCGCCGGTGCGCAGGGCCGCGTCGAAGAGGTCCATGCCCTCCTCGGCCGTCATCGCCAGCACGCCGCCGCGTCGGTTCATCCGGCTGCGGGTGAGGTCGTCCATGCCGGCTGCCATACCGCCGGCGGTCTGGTTCCACAGGCCCCAGGCCAGCGAGGTCGCGGCCAGACCGGCCGCCCGGCGCTGGTGGGCGAGGGCGTCCAGGAAGGCGTTGGCGGCCGCGTAGCTGCCGGTGCCCGCGCCTAGGAACACCGAGGAGACCGAGGAGAAGACCACGAACGCCTCCAGGTCGGGGGCGAGTTCGCGGGTCAGGGCGTCCAGGTGCTGGGCCGCGGTGACCTTCGGGGCGAAGACCTGGGCGACCCGCTCGGGGTCCAGCGAGCCGATGACACCGGCGTCGGCGATGCCCGCGGTGTGCACGACGGCGGTCAGCCGGCGCCCGGCGCGTCGCACGTCGGCCAGCAGGTCCGCCACGGCAGCCCGGTCGGTCACGTCGCAGGACTCCACCGCGACCGTCGTCGCGCCGAGCCCCTTCAGTTCGGCGACCAGCTCGGCCGCGCCCTCGGCCGCCGGGCCGCGCCGGCTGACCAGCGCCAGGTGCCGGATGCCGTGGTCGGCGACCAGGTGCCGGGCGAGGATCCCGCCCAGCGAGCCGGTGCCACCGGTGATCAGGACGATGCCCTCGGGGTCGAGGCCGGTCCCCGTCCCGCCGTCGGCCCCGGCGGCCGGTGCGGCGCGGACGAGCCGCGGGACGGACAGCGCCGTGCCGCGCAGAGCCAGTTCGGGCTCCCCGGTGGCGAGCGCCGTGCCCAGCACCGGGGCGAGGTCGAGGTCGAGGTCCGCGGCGGGGTCGAGGTCGAGCAGGACGATCCGGTCCGGGTTCTCGGTCTGGGCGGCGCGGATCAGGCCCCACACCGCGCCACCGGCCGGGTCGGTGACCGCGCCGTCCGCGCCGGCGCCGACCGCGCCCCGGGTGGCGACGACCAGCCGGGCCTCCTCCAGTCCGGGCGCGGCCAGCCAGGCCTGGACGGCCGCCAGCACCCGGTTGGTCAGGACGAGCGCGGCGTCGACGCCGTCGGTGCCGTCCGCCACGGCGTCCAGGACCGCCACGGCGGGGAGCGCCGCCTCCGGGCCCGCGCCGTCGGCCAGCGCGGTGATCCCGGCCGCGTCGGACACCGCGACCCAGACCGGCCGGTCGGCCGCCGCCACCGAGGACGGTGGCAGGTCGCTCCACTCGACGCGGAACAGCGAGTCGGCGCCCGCCGTGCCCGGGCCGGCCGTCAACTGCTCGGCGGTCAGCGGCCGCAGCTCCACCGAGTCCGCCGTCAGGACCACGCCGCCGGCCGGGTCGACCGCCTCCACCGTCAGGGCGTCGCCGCCCTGCGGCGCTATCCGCACCCGCAGCACGGAGGCGCCCACGGCGTGCAGGGCGAGCCCCTGCCAGGCCAGCGGCTGCCAGACCCGGGCGCCGGTCGCGGCGCCGTCGGCCACCGCGGTGTCCCGCAGGGCCGGGTGCAGGGCGGCGTCGAGCAGGGCGGGGTGCAGGCCGAACCGCCCGGCCTCCTCCCGGCTCTCCTCGTCCACCGCGATCTCGGCGAAGGTCTCCGCGCCGCGCTGCCAGAGCCCGCGCAGGCCCCGGAAGGCCGGGCCGTGCTGGTAGCCGTGCCCGCCGAGGTCGGCGTAGAGCGCGTCGACGTCGACCGGCCGGCCCCCGGCGGGCGGCCAGACGGTGAAGTCGGCCTGGGGGGCGGCGGTCTTGGTCGTCGCGGTGAGGGTACCGGTGGCGTGGCGGGTCCAGGTGTCGCCGCCGCTGTCGCCCGCGGCGTCCTCCCGGGTGGAGTAGACGGCGACGCTGCGGGCACCGCTCTCGTCGGGGCCGCCGACGGTCACCTGGACCCGGACGCCGCCCTGTTCGGGCAGGATCAGCGGGGCCTTGACCACCAGGTCGTCGAGGGTGCCGCAGCCCAGCTCGTCACCGGCCCGCACGGCCAGCTCCACCAGGGCGCCGGCCGGGAGCAGCACGGCACCGCCGACGACGTGGTCGGCCAGCCAGGGGTGGGTGCGCAGCGACAGCCGCGAGGTGCCGAGCAGGCCGCCGGTCTCCGGCACCTCCGTCACGGCGCCCATCAGGGGGTGGTCGGCGGCGGCCTGGCCGAGCGAGGCCGCGTCGGCGGCCGGGCCGAGCTGGAGCCAGTAGTGCCGGTGGTCGAAGGCGTAGGTCGGCAGCTCGACGCGGGCGGTGCCGGTCGGCAGGACGCCCGTCCAGTCCACGGGCACGCCGCGGACGAAGAGTTCGGCCACCGAGGCCAGCAGGCGGCGCGGACCGCCCTCGTCCCGCCGCAGCGTCCCGGTGACCAGGGCCTCGACCCCGGCTTCGTCCACGATCTCGCTGACCGGTTGGACCAGCACCGGGTGCGCGCTCGACTCCACGAACACCGTGTGCCCCGCTTCGAGCAGCGCGGCGACGGCGGGGCCGAAGCGGACCTGGCCGCGCAGGTTGCGGTACCAGTACCCGCCGTCCAGCACGCCGGCCTCGGTGACCCAAGCGCCGGTGACGGTGGAGAGGAACGGCACCAGCGGGGCCTGGCTGCGAATGTCCGCGAAGGCCTCGCCGAGGGTGTCCTCGATCGCCTCGACATGACGGGTGTGGGAGGCGTAGTCCACCGCCACCCGGCGCACCCGGACACCGTCGGCCGCGAGCACCTCCAGCGCCTCGTCCAGCGCCTCGGCGTCACCGGCGATGACCACCGAGGCCGGGCCGTTGACGGCCGCGACCTCGACGCGGTCCGCCCAGCGCACCAGCCGCTCGACAGCCTCGCTCTCGGAGAGCGCCACCGACGCCATCCCCCCGCGCCCGGCCAGGCTGCCCGCGATCACCTGGCTGCGCACCGCCACGATCCGGGCCGCGTCCTCCAGGGAGAGCGCACCGGCCACGCAGGCCGCCGCGATCTCGCCCTGGGAGTGGCCCAGCACGGCGTCCGGCAGCACGCCCACCGAGGCCCAGACCGCCGCCAGACCGACCATCACCGCGAAACTCGCCGGCTGGAGCACGTCCACCCGGTCCAGCAGCTCGGCCGGGGCCTCGCCGCGCAGCACCTCCGCCAGCGACCAGTCGACGAACGGGTCCAGCGCCCGGGCGCACTCCGCGACGCGCTCCGCGAACACCGGTGAGGTGTCCAGCAGTTCACGCCCCATCCCGGCCCACTGCGAACCCTGCCCCGGGAAGACCAGGACGAGCTTGCCCGCCCCGGCCGCGCTGCCCGTCACCAGCCCGGGAGCGGACTCGCCCCGGGCCAGGGCGCCCAGCCCGGCCAGCGCCTCCTCCGTCGAACCGGCCACCAGCACCGCGCGCTCGGCGAGCGCCGTCCGCCCGGTGGCCAACGCGGCGGCGACGTCCGCCGGTTCCGGCCCCTCGGCGGTGCCGAGGAAGGCCGCCAGCCGCTCGGCCTGCCCGGCCAGCGAGCCGGCCGAGGACGCCGAGACGACCAGCGGCAGCACACCGCCCGGCGCGGACCGCACCGCGTCCGGCTCGGCGGGTGCCTCGGCGGGCGGTTCCTCCAGGACGACGTGCGCGTTGGTACCGCTGACGCCGAAGGAGGAGACCCCGGCCCGGCGCGGCCGCCCGGTCTCCGGCCAGTCCCGCGCCTCGGTGAGCAGCTCCACCGCGCCGGCCGACCAGTCCACCTCGGTACTGGGCGCGTCGACGTGCAGGGTCGCGGGCAGCACGCCGTGCCGCATGGCCTGCACCATCTTGATCACGCCCGCCACCCCGGCGGCGGCCTGGGTGTGGCCGATGTTGGACTTCAGCGAGCCCAGCCAGAGCGGACGCCCGGGCTCGCGCTCCTGACCGTAGGTGGCCAGCAGCGCCTGCGCCTCGATCGGGTCGCCCAGCACCGTGCCGGTGCCGTGCCCCTCCACTACGTCCACGTCGGCCGGGGTGAGCCCGGCCGCCGCCAGCGCCTTGCGGATCACCCGCTGCTGCGAGGGGCCGTTGGGCGCGGTCAGCCCGTTCGACGCGCCGTCCTGGTTCACCGCCGACCCGCGCAGCACCGCGAGCACCCGGTGCCCGTTGGCCCGCGCCTCGGAGAGCCGCTCCAGCAGCACCATGCCGGCGCCCTCGGCCCAGCCCGTGCCGTCCGCCGCGTCCGCGTAGGACTTGCACCGGCCGTCGGCCGCCAGCGCCCGCTGCCGCGAGAACTCCATGAACATGCCCGGCCCGGCCATCACGGTGGCGCCGCCGGCCAGCGCCAGCGAGCACTCCCCGCGCCGCAGCGCCTGCGCGGCCAGGTGCATCGCCACCAGGGACGACGAGCAGGCGGTGTCCACGGTGACCGCCGGACCCTCGAAGCCGAACACGTAGGAGATCCGGCCCGACGCCACACTGCCGGTGGTCCCCGTCCCGGTGAAGCCCTCCAGCTCCGGGGGGACGGGACCGCCGGTCGCGTAGCCCTCGTTGATCACTCCGACGAAGACGCCGACGTCCGAGCCCTTCAGCCCCGCCGCGTCGACGCCGGCCCGCTCCAGCGCCTCCCACGAGGTCTCCAGCAGCAGACGCTGCTGCGGGTCCATCGCCACCGCCTCGCGCGGCGAGATCCCGAAGAAGCCCGCGTCGAACAGCCCCGCCTCGTGCAGGAAGCCGCCCCGGCTCACATAGGAGGTGCCGCTCTTCTCCGGGTCCTCGTCGAACAGCCCGTCCAGGTCCCAGCCGCGGTCGGTCGGGAAGCCCGACACGCCGTCCCCGCGCTCGGTGACCAGCCGCCACAGGTCGTCGGGGCCCGCCACCCCGCCCGGCAGCCGGCACGCCATGCCCACGATCGCGATCGGCTCCGCCTTCTCGGCCTCCAGCTCCAGCACGCGTTGCTGGGAGCGGCGCGCTTCGGCGAGGACGCGCTTGAGGTAGTCGCGAAGCTTGCTTTCATCCGCCATCGAAGTTCGGCTCCTAGAAGGCTGTGGCGTCGGGTGGTCTGCGGGGGTGCCGGTGGCGGTCAGCTGCCGAACTCCGTGTCGATGAGGTCGAAGAGCTCGTCGTCGGAGGCGGTGTCGTAGTCGATCTGTTCCTCGGCCGCCCCGCCGCCGTTCGCCGTCGACCAGGTGGCCAGCAGGCCCTGGAGCCGGGTGGCGACCTGGGCGCGGGCCGTGTCACCGGCCGGTGTCTCGGCCAGCATCGCCTCCAGCCTGCTCAGTTCGACCAGCAGCGGGTGCGAGGTGGCGGTGGCCTCGCCGGACGGGTCCAGCCGGTCGTGCAGGTAGTGCGCGAGGGCCAGCGGCGTCGGGTAGTCGAAGACCACCGTGGCCGGCAGGCTCAGGCCCGTCGCCTCCCGGAGCCGGTTGCGCAGTTCGACGGAGGTGAGCGAGTCGAAGCCGGCGTCCTTGAACGCCGTCTCCGGCCTGACCTGCTCCGACCCGGCGTGACCGAGGACGGTCGCCACCCGGGCGCGGACCAGGTCCAGCAGCAGGGCCTGCTGCTCGGCGGGCGCCAGCCCGGCCAGCCGGCGGGCCAGCCCGCCGCCGCCGTCACCGGCGGCCGCCCGGACGGCCTGCCGGCCGGTGCGGACCAGACCGCGCAGCAGCGGCGGGACACCGCCGCCGAGCGCGGCGTCGGCGCGCAGCGCCCGCAGGTCGAGCTCGACCGGCACCAGCAGGGCCTCGCCGGTGCGCAGCGCCGCGTCGAACAGCGCCGTGCCCGCCTCGGCCGTCAGGGGCCGGACACCGCCCCGGCGGCCGCTCCGGTCCTGACCGGGCCCGTCGGCGGAGCCGTCGGCCTGCGCCCACACACCCCAGGCGAGGGACGTACCGGGCAGGCCTGCCGCGCGGCGCCGGTGCGCCACCGCGTCCAGATAGGCGTTGGCCGCGGCGTAGCCGCCGGTGCCCGCGCCCAGGAAGACCGAGGAGGCGGAGGACATCAGGACGAACGCGTCCAGCTCGGGGGCGAGTTCGCGGCTCAGCTCGTCCAGGTGGCGGACGGCGGTCACCTTCGGCGCGAAGACCCGCGCCATCCGGTCCGGGTCGACCTCGCCGATCACCCCGGCGTCGAAGACCCGGGCGGCGTGCACGATGCCGGTCAGCGGGTGCCCGGCCGGCACGGCGGCCAGGAGCGCCGCGACCGCCTCCCGGTCGGTGACGTCGCAGGCCACCACCGACACCGTGGCCCCGGCGGCCTCCAGCTCGGCGGCGAGCTCCGCCGCGCCGTCGGCGTCCGGGCCGCGCCGGCCCGCGAGGACCAGGTGGCGGACGCCGTGCCGCGCGACCAGGTGACGGGCGGTCAGGGCGCCGAGCGAGCCGGTGCCGCCGGTGATCAGGACCGTGCCGTCCGGGCGGAAGGCCGGTTCGCCGCCGGGCACCTCGCCGGCGGTCCGGGCCAGGCGCGGTACGTGCAGCGCCGTCCCGCGCACCGCGACCTGCGGCTCGCCGAGCGGCAGCGCCGCGGCGAGCGCGGTGTCCAGGTCGTCGGGCGCGGCCGGGTCGAGGTCGAGCAGGACGATCCGGTCCGGGCTCTCGGCCTGGGCCGCCCGGACCAGGCCCCAGACGGCGGCGCCGGCCGGGTCGGCGAGCGCGGCGTCGCCGCCGGCGGGCACCGCGCCCCGGGTCCGCACCACCAGTCGGGAGTCCTCCAGGGCTTCGTCGGCCAACCAGGACTGCACCACCGCCAGCACCCGGGTGGTGAGCGGGAGGACGGCGTCCGCCCCCTCGCCGTCGGTGACGGCCGTCAGGACCACGACCGGGGGAACGTCCCCACCGGCCGTCAGGGCCGCGAGGTCCGCCTCGGTCGAGACGGCCGCGCGCCGCGGCGCCGTGCCGGTGCCCTGCAGCGGCGCCGGGGGCAGCGCCGTCCAGTCGACCCGGTACAGGCCGTCGTCGTCGGCCGTGCCCGCCGCGGCCGCCAACTGCTCGGCGGAGAGCGGCCGCAGCGTCACCGCGGCTGCCGTCAGGACCGGGCCGCCGGCCTCGTCGACCGCCGCCAGTGCCAGCCTGTCGGGCCCGGCCGCGGTGATCCGCACCCGCAGCGCGGAGGCGCCGACGGCGTGCAGGGCCAGCCCGTGCCACTCCAGCGGCTGCCACGTCCGGTCCCGGTCCGCCGCGGCCGCGTCCCGCAGGGCGGGGTGCAGGGCGGCGTCCAGCAGCGCGGGGTGCAGGCCGAACCGGGCGGCGGTGTCCCGCTGCCCGTCGGGCAGGGCGAGCTCGGCGAACACCTCGTCGCCGCGCCGCCACACCGCCCGGAGGGCGCGGAACAGCGGTCCGTACTCGTGGCCGTGAGCGATGAGTTCGGTGTAGAGGCCGTCGACGTCGACCGGCTCCGCACCGGCCGGGGGCCACGCCCCGGTGTCGAACGGCTCGGCCCCCGCCGTGGGCGCCACCGCGAGGGTGCCGGTGACGTGGCGGGTCCAGGTCTCCGTCGCGTCCTCGTGGGCGGAGTACACCTCGACCTTGCGGGCGCCCTGCTCGTCCGGGCCGCCGACGGCGACCTGGACCCGGACCCCGCCGTGCTCGGGCAGGAGGAGCGGTACCTCGATGACCAGGTCGTCGAGGGTGCCGCAGCCGACCTCGTCCCCGGCCCGGACGGCCAGCTCCACCAGGGCGGCACCGGGGACGAGGACCACTCCCCCGACGGTGTGGTCGGCGAGCCAGCCGTGGGTGCGCAGCGACAGCCGGGAGGTGAACACCAGGCCGTCCGACTGCGGCAGTTGGACGACGGCGCCGAGCAGCGGGTGGTCGGCCCGGCCCTGGCCGAGCGAGGCCGCGTCGGTGGCGGCAGCGCTCCGGAGCCAGTAGTGCTCGTGGTCGAAGGCGTAGGTGGGCAGCTCCAGATGGGTGACCGGAAGGCCGACGGGCAGGGTCTTCGCCCAGTCCACCGCGACGCCCCGGACGAAGAGTTCGGCGACCGAGGCCAGCACGGTGTGCGCCTCGGGGCGGCCGTCGCGCAGCGCGGCCACCGTGACCGCGCGCTCACCGGCGGACTCCGCGACCACGCCGCTCAGCGCGGCGCCGGGGCCGAGCTCGACGAAGACCGCGTTACCGGGACCGGCCGCCGTGGCGATGCCGTCGGCGAACCGGACCGGGCGGCGGACATGGTCCACCCAGTAGGCGGGGTCGGCCAGCTGACCGGGCTCGGCCGGACGGCCGGTGACGTTGGAGATCACCGCGAGCTTGGGCTCGCCCCACGACACGTTGGCCAGGGCGGTGGCGAACTCCGCCAGCATCGGCTCCATCAGCGCCGAGTGGAAGGCGTGCGAGACGGTCAGCT